>JBKPAB010000091.1:0-11991 GCA_046726195.1 Actinomycetota bacterium | reverse complement strand
ACATGCGGTGGCGTTACCCGTCATGTGCCCTGAGCCTGTCGCAGGGCGCGTCCTGAGCCTGTCGAAGGGCGCCGTCCTGAGCCTGTCGAAGGGCGCCGTCCTGAGCCTGTCGAAGGGCGCCGTCCTGAGCCTGTCGAAGGGCGAGCTCCCGGGATTCCACGAGTCGAGCCTGCCAGAACTGCTGCACCCGCGCGCTGGGCCGGTGCCGCTGCAGCCGGGCCTCGTCGACAGCCAGCTCGCGCAGCCGGATGACCCCGTCGACCGCGGTCAGCGGCTCTGCCACCAAGTCGCCGCTGAGCAGCGCGACCGTGTTGAGCCCGCACGCGTAGGGCAGCTCGGGAAGTGCCGCGGCGAGCGCGAGGCCGGCCCTGATCCCAATCGAAGTCTCCAAGGCGCTGGAGACCACCACGGGTAGCCCAATCCGCTCAGCGATCTGCAGGCAGGCTCGCACGCCGCCGAGTGGTTGCACCTTGAGCACCGCGATGTCCGCGGCCCCGAAACTTGCCACCTGATACGGATCCGCAGCTCGCCGAATGGACTCGTCGGCAGCAATTGGGACGTTCAGCCCAACTCGGGCCAGTCGCTGCCGTAGGTCGGCGAGCTCCTCGAGGGTCGCACAGGGCTGCTCCACATACTCAAGATCGAAACGAGCCAGTTGACGAACGGCACGCAGAGCCTGCTCGACGCTCCAAGCTCCGTTGGCATCAATCCTGATCTTCCCCGCTGGCCCCAGCGCGTCGCGAACGGCTTCCAGGCGAGCGGCATCCTGAGCAGGAGTCTGGCCACGCTCGGCAACCTTGACCTTTGCGGTGTGGCAGCCGGCTGTCCGCGCGATGTAATGCGCCTGCTCGGGCTCAACCGCCGGGACAGTGCAGTTGACGGGAATCTCGGTCCGCAACGGCGCCGGCCAATCACACTGGGCCGCTTCATCCGCCGCGCGCAGCCAAGGCAGAAGCTCGGTTCCCGCGTAATCCAGGAAAGGGCTCCACTCCGCCCAGCCCGCGGCGCCTCGCCACACCATGCCCTGGCGTTCCGTGATTCCCCGAAAGCGAGTCCGCAGGCCAAGCACATAACAGAAGGGCTTGTCCGGCACGGTCACCAGTCTGGACTAATCGTGATTAGCCTGGTCGCCGTGAGCGCAGCCGGTCGAACACCCGCCCGACTCAGGACGGTTGAGTCCGCAGAGGTTGCCGCGTCACTGGCAGAGTCCCTGAGTGGCGGGCCGCCTATAGCGCCACTGCCAGCAGATCCCATTGACCGGGCACGGGCGATCACGATGCTGCAACCCACCCAGCCCGTGACCGAGGCCGACGCGGCGGCGGTTGTCGCCACGTCCGGATCAACCGGCGCACCGAAAGGCGTCGTGCTTTCTCGTGCAGCGATCCGGGCCTCAGTGGAGGCTACGCAGGAGCGGCTTGGTGGCGTCGGCGACTGGGCGCTGGCACTTCCCCCGTACTACGTCGCCGGGGTCATGGTGCTCGCCCGCGCATACCTTGGCAGCACGCGCGCCGTGCCGGTCCGTTCCGATCTGGACGACCTGGCCGAGGTGGCTGGCACGCTCTCTGCCCGACGCTACATCTCTCTTGTCCCGCCGCAGCTCGACCGGGCCTTGCACCTCCGTGGCGTTGCAGAAGTGCTCGCTGGCTTCAGCGCGGTCCTGGTCGGCGGCGGACCCAGCAGCGACCTGCTGGTGCGACGCGCCGCAGCCGCAGGGATCAATGTCGTGACAACGTACGGCATGAGCGAGACCTGCGGCGGCTGTGTCTATGACGGACAACCACTGCGCGGGGTCGCTGTCGACATTGCCGAGGACGGTCGGATCATGATCAGGAGTACGAGCCTGTTCAGTGGCTACCGATTGCGCCCGGACCTGACTAAAGAGGCTGTCGTGGACGGCTGGCTTCGCACGCAGGATCGAGGACGCTGGCAAGCCGAGCGGCTCGTCGTGCTGGGTCGGATGGACGACGTGGTGATCACTGGCGGATTCAAAGTTGATCTTGGCGAGGTGGAGCGTCGGGTGCAACGATGGGCGGGCGAACGGGGTGCACATGCTGCCGTGCTCGGCGTACCAGACCCGCTGTGGGGCACCGTGATCATTGCCGTTTCGGATCTAGCAGGCTCACTCTCCGAGCTTCAGGCTGCGGTTCGTGGGTCACTTCCGGGGTACGCGGTGCCGCGCGAGTTGATCTTCCTTGATCGTCTTCCATGGCTGGCCAGCGGCAAGCTGGATCGGGTTGCGATGAGGTCGATGGTCGGGAACGTGCTTGCTGAGCGACAGGCGACGGTGTGACTGCCCATACCACCCCGAGACCAACTCCGGCGCAGTGGCTGGCCGGAGCGCGGCCGCGTACCCTGCCGGCTGCGTGCTCACCGGTCATTGCCGGAACTGCCTTGGCCGGCTTCGAACACGCCGCCTCCTGGATCGCGGCGGGCCTGGCGCTCGTTGTCAGTGTCGCTCTCCAGGTCGGCGTCAACTATGCCAACGACTACTCCGACGGGATCCGTGGGACGGACGCGGCACGTGTTGGACCGCTGCGATTGGTCGGCTCCGGCCTGGCCTCGCCACCGCTGGTGAAGCGGGCGGCATTTGCCAGCTTCGGAATCGCCTGCCTGGCCGGTCTAGCGCTGGTGATCATGACTCAGCATTGGTGGCTGCTGGCTGTCGGTGCGGCCTGCGTGCTGGCTGCGTGGTACTACACAGGCGGCAGGCGGCCGTACGGATATCTCGGCCTCGGAGAAGTCTTCGTCTTCGTCTTCTTCGGCCTGGTCGCGGTGTGTGGCACAACGTACGTGCAGCTCGGGCGGGTATCGCTCGCCACTCTGCTCACCGGTGTGTGGGTCGGCGCCTTGGCGTGCGCGATTCTCGTGACCAACAACTTGCGGGACATCGCTGGCGATGCGCAGGTCGGCAAGAAAACCTTGGCCACCCGGCTGGGAGATGCACCGACCCGTGTCCTCTACGCGGCCTTGGTGATCGGCAGCGCCTTAATGATCATCGTCGTGGCTTACCTCACCACCTGGTGGGCACTTCTCGGACTGGCCGGATTGGCCTTGATCGTTCCCGGGATCCGTGTGGTGCTGTCTGGCGGCACCGGCCCCGCGTTGATCGGGGTACTCAAAGCCACCAGCCTCGCCGAGCTGATGAGCGCGGTCGGATTCGCTGCCGGCCTCACCCTCGCCACCGTCTGGTTCGCGTAACTGCTGCCGGTTTCCTGCCGGTCTTCTGGCGGAAACTCACGTATACGTTCGTTCCAGTCGCGATACACACGTTGCAACGTGTGCATCGCGTAAGCACTGAACGTGTACGTGAGTTTCCGTCACCTAGATCAGGCGCACGCAGGTAGGCCGTTCGACAAGCTCAGGGCGCATCCTTTGGCCAGGTGCCGGAGGCTTCGAAGGTCTCGATCATGGCCTGGTAGCGAGTCAGGTCCCAACCCCGCTTGGCGATCCAGGCGTCGTCGTAGTAGGTGCGGGCGTAACGGCGGCCGTCGTCGCACAGCAGCGTGACGACGCTGCCCTGCCGACCCTCGGCCTTCATCTCAGCGACCAGCTGCATCGCGCCCCACATATTGGTCCCGGTGGACCCACCGACCCAGCGGTCCAGCTTGTGGGTGCACCATCGCATGGCGGCTATCGATGCCGCATCTGGCACCTCGATCATCCGATCGATCAGCGACGGTACGAAGCTGGGCTCTACGCGTGGCCGGCCGATCCCTTCGATCTTGGAGCCGGCTGCGGTGACCGTGGCGTCCCGGTTCTTCCATCCGGCGTAGAACGCCGAGCCCTCAGGATCGACTACACAAAGCCGAGTGTGGTATTTCTTCAGCCTCATGTAACGGCCGATGGTGGCACTCGTGCCTCCGGTGCCAGCACCGACGACCACCCAGTCCGGAACCGGGAATGGCTCCTGGCTCAACTGGGCGAACATTGTCTCGGCAATGTTGTTGTTGCCTCGCCAGTCGGTGGCCCGCTCGGCATATGTGAACTGGTCGAGGTAATACCCGCCACAGTCGGCTGCAAGATCGGCCGCCACCTGATAGATCGTGTTCGGGTCCTCGACCAGCTTGCATTCTCCGCCGTAGAACTCGATCAGCTCACACTTCTCTCGTACGGTCGATGCCGGCATCACTGCCACGAAGGGGAGATTGAGCAGCCGCGCAAAATATGCCTCGCTGACGGCGGTGGACCCTGAGGATGCCTCAACGAGCGTGGTGCCAGCGTGGACCCAGTTGTTGCAAAGACCGTAAAGCACCAGCGACCGGGCCAGCCGATGTTTCAGGCTTCCGGTCGGATGTACCGACTCGTCCTTCAGATAGAGATTGAGTCCCCACTCCGGCGGCAGCGGAAAAGGGTGCAGATGAGTGTCGGCGCTACGGTTCGCATCCGCCTCGACCTGCCCGATCGCCCATTCCGCCCATGCGCGATCATCCTCATCGACCTGCTCTGACATGCAGCCACGGTAAGCCACGATGCAGCGGCTCCCGAGGACTCCCTAGATCACTGCTATGCGAGCACACGGCGCCTGCTCAACGGAGCATCGCGACAGCCCTGCGTCGACTGTTGTATCGACCCCGGACCAGGACGCATACTCTTCGTTATGGGGCGGTACTTACCGATCATCATCATCGCGTTGCTGATGATCTACTGCGTCGTTGAGGTCGCTCAGGCCCCGCCGTACGCAGTCCGCCGGATGCCTCGCTGGCTCTGGGCCACCGCGATCATCTGCCTGCCACTGGCCGGCGCTGTCTGCTGGCTGTTGCTCGGTCGACCGAATGCGGAGTCCCTGGGTACCAAACAGAAGCAGCCACCGAAGGCACCCGACGACGACATCGATTTCCTGCGCGGGCTCTGAGCCGAAGTTTCGACAGACTTCTCATCCCGCCGAGGAGGGCACGGATCTGTCACGCGAGTCGATCATGCGTCTAACCAGGTCAACGCGAAGCAGCCGTACTGGCTAGACGGCAGATTCGCTGCGATCACCACTCCATTCGGTGTGGAATGTGCCTTCCTTGTCGACACGCTGGTAAGTGTGCGCACCAAAGAAGTCCCGTTGTGCCTGGATCACGGCAGCCGGCAGCCGCTCAGCGCGAATGCCGTCGTAATAGGCCAGCGAGGATGAGAATGCCGGCGTCGGAATACCGTTCTCCGCGGCCCCTGCCACCACCCGCCGCCAGGCGGCCAGGCTGTTGCCAACCACTTCGGTGAAGTAGTCGTCGGCAATCAACACCGGCAACCCGGGATTGCGCTCGTACGCCTCGGTGATCCGATTCAGGAAGCGTGCCCGGATGATGCAACCGCCGCGCCAGATCCTGGCCATAGCGCCCCGGTCGATGTTCCAGTCATACTCCTCGCTTGCCGCCGCAATCTGATCAAAGCCCTGCGAGTACGCGACCACCTTGGATGCGTAGAGGGCCTGGCGCACGTCCTCGACGAACTCGTCCCGGTTGGCCACCCTCCACTGCTCGGTGCCCGCGGGGAGCTTCGCCTGAGCTGCCTCTCGCTGCGGGACTGATCCCGACAGCGCACGGGCCATGGTTGCCTCGGCGATGCCGGTGATCGGCACACCAAGATCAAGAGCATTCTGGACCGTCCAGCGCCCAGTTCCCTTTTGCTCGGCACGATCGAGCACGATGTCGACAAAGGGCTTGCCGGTCTCAGCATCAACGTGACCCAGCACCTCGGCGGTGATCTCGATCAAGAACGATTCAAGATCACCTTCGTTCCAGGTCTTGAAGATCTGGCTCATCTCGGAGGCCGATGCACCGGTGCCCTGCCTAATCAGGTCGTACGCCTCGGCAATCAGTTGCATGTCGGCGTACTCGATGCCGTTGTGGACCATCTTGACGAAGTGACCTGCCCCATTGGGGCCCACATAGGTGCAGCAGGGGACGCCATCGACCTTGGCGGCAATGCTCTCCAGCAAAGGACCTAGCGATTCATACGATTCACGCGAGCCGCCCGGCATGATCGACGGGCCGTTCAGCGCGCCCTCCTCGCCGCCTGAGACGCCGGTGCCGACAAAGTGCAGCCCCATCTCGGCCAGCTTCGCCTCGCGGCGGATCGTGTCGGGGAAGTGTGCGTTGCCGGCGTCGATCACAATGTCGCCGGGTTCTAGCAGCGGAGTCAGCTCGTCAATCACCGCGTCGGTCGGGCCGCCAGCCTTGACCATGATCAACACTCGGCGGGGACGCTCGAGTGAGGCGACGAAGTCGGCCATGGACTGAGACGGCAGGAATGTACCTTCTGACCCGGCCTCGGCGAGCAGTGACTCCGTTTTGGCGTAGCTGCGATTGTGGATCGCAACATGATGACCGTGCCTGCCGAAGTTCCGGGCAAGGTTGCGGCCCATGACAGCAAGGCCGGTGACACCGATCTGAGCGAGTTCAGCCATCTTGAACCCTCCTTTGGAGCGCTGTGAGACGATCGTGAAGCGAGCGGGGTCGCTGTGTCGTTGGCTCAGCGTATCGGTTTCGCCCTTGGTGGTCGGACGCGGTTGGCCCCTGTCGGAACCTCGCGCTGGAGGAAAGAAATGCTTCAGCCGCTAGGCATCGGTGCCGAAGCGGAGGCTGTATACGTCGCGCTCGGACCGTTGCCGTCTGCGTCCGTCGCTGAACTCGCGCGGCTCACCTCGTCAACACCTGAGCAGGTCGCGGAAAACCTGGAGGAGCTGAGAAAGCTCGGCCTCGCAACGGACTCCTCGCATGGACGCTGGCGGGCGCTGCCGCTGCTCGATGTGGTCAACCACCTGAAGGCGCAGCGCCTCTCCGAGATCGAGCTGGCGAGCGTGGCAGCCGAGTCTTTGCAGAGCCACTTCCTGGCCGCCGTGACGGCTCAGACCGACGACATCAAGACCCTTGTCGGGCGCCAGACCATCGTCGCGGCCCACCGCGAACTGATGGACTCCGCACGCCGCGAGATCTGCTTCTTCGACAAGCCGCCGTATGCGCAGGTCCGGTCAACAATCACGGAAGAGGCTCTGAGCATTGAGCCCGAGTGGCAGGCGCTTGAGCGGAACGTGATCTTACGATGCGTCTACGACCCGGGCTTTGACGCAGATCGACTTGCCGAACTTAGCCTGTTTGCGAAGAAGGGTGAGCAGTCCCGGACCTCACCTGTTCCCATGAAGTTGATCATCATCGATTCTCATACCGCACTCATTCCATCAATGCGCTCGTACGCCCCAGGCCACGAGCTGCGCGCCTCAATCGTGCGCCATCCCCTACTCGTCGAGGCGCTGCAGTGGCTCTTCGAGGCTGTCTGGGATGCCGCCGTGCCGATCATCACGTCGGTGAACAGCGAGACCGATCCCCGCCGCCAGATGTTGATCTCGCTGTTGATGACCGGGTCCACGGACTCGGCGATCGCGAATACGTTGAACATCAATGTGCGCTCAGTGCGTCGCTGGATATCCGAACTCATGGACGAGCTGGGTGTGTCGACGCGACTCCAGCTGGGCGCGGCACTCGTACGGTCAAACGGCTTCCGCGGCGGGCGATCCATTCCGCCCATTCCGCCAGGTGATCATTATCTTGGTGATGATCACTACGCTGATGATCCTCAGACAGAAGCTGCGAGCCAGGAAGTAAACACCCAAAGCCACGCCCGCGGTCCTAGCTGAACCGCGGGCGTCGCCCAGGGGGAGGAACTCCGAGCGGAACCTCGGGGAAAAGTTCCACACGGGCTGTGCTGGTTAAGCCACGCTCACTCGCGACTTAACCACCGGGAACGTCAGGTATCCCGGCTTCCTTGCGGAAGATCTGGTGCTCGCTTTGCCTAAGCAAACACTATCGGACTTCTGTGGCGATTTCACTATCCTTTGCGGCTCGATTTACGCGCCCTTTGATTTAAGGGCACCCGCGCATCGCGCCGCCGGTAGCCGATGTCGGCGCGCGATACCCGACACTCGCGCCCTTTGATTTAGCACGCTATTTGCGTGCGTTTCCGAACGCTCCCTTGACTAGAGGCTGTGGCCGCGGCTGAGGCTGTGGCCGCGATTGAGGCTGTGGCCGCGGTTCAGGCTATGTCCGCGATTCAGGCTGTGTCCGCGATTCATTGCTGATCTCCTTATCTCAGAGGCTGTGGCCGCGATTGAGGCTGTGGCCCCGGCTGAGGCTGTGGCCGCGATTCAGGCTGTGCCCGCGATCCAGGCTGTGCCCGCGATTCAGGCTGTGTCCCCGATTCATTGCTGTCTCCTTATGTCAGACGGTTTGGCCGAAGTGCATGAGCAGGGCGGCGCCGCCGGTGGCAGCCAGCAAGGTCGCGCACAATGCGACAGATGGGAGTGGCTGCATCGAGATTCCCTTCTTTGACCTCGCCGGTGCCGGTAAAGCCCGCAGCGAGAACCCTGCTACTCAAGAAAGGACGCTATGCAGCCGTTAGGAGTGAAGTCACGCAAAACGTGTAGCAGGAAGAGGACATGTCCTAAAGTGGACACGGCAATATCGCGTCAGGTGCTTCGCACTCTCCAACGCGTACGTAGTGGGCCCGGATTCACGGACGCACAGAAGTTCGGTCCATGGCCCTGGTGGCCATGGAATCGCCCCATTCGCATGGTGACCGTCACCGATTGCGCGCCGTCAATCGACCCGGAACGGGTTATTCGCTCAGGAGCGAGTTGACCCATTCCCGCAAGTCAGCCTGAAACGTGGGAAGGCGTGCCGTCAAGAACCTTGCTCAAAATTCTCCCCCGATGGTCGCTGAAACCGAATGTAACCTGCCTGTGAGCATGTTGCAGGCAGTCCGCGATGGAGTCGTCAAATCATCGCTGCTGCCGCAAGGCTCTGCATTTTTGTGCCGGATTGCGAGGATCATCGTCAAGGAGGTGTCATGCCCTGCACGTTCGTTCCGCCTTACCTGCTGCAGCGGATCGCCTTGTGGGCTGGCACCACCGAGGCATCAGCGTCCGGCAGGGAGACGCTGCAGGTTGATGACCGACTGCGGGCCAAACGAGAGTCGCGGCCGCCTGAGATGGCCGCGCCACGCCTCCCGGGCGTCCGAAGTCGGGTCGTACACACTGCCAAGAACAGCGAGTCGCTTCCCGGCGAGCCTGTCCGAAGCGATGGCGATCCGCCGGTCGGAGATCCGGCGGTTGATGAAGCTTTCGATTCTTCTGGGCAAGTTCTGGAGCTGTTCGCGAGTCAGTTTCGGCGGCGGTCTATTGACGGCCGCGGCGGCACGGTTTCCATCACGGTCCACTATGGGCGCGATTACGACAACGCATTCTGGGACGGAACACAGCTCGTCTTTGGCGATGGTGATGGGCAGATCTTTGAACGCTTCACTAAGCCGATGGACGTCATGGCGCATGAGTTCACCCACGGCGTTACGCAGTTCACCGTCGGTTTGGCCTATCAGGATCAGCCAGGTGCTCTGAATGAGAGCATCAGCGATGTCTTTGCGTCCATGGCCAAACAGCGCGGGCTGGGGCAGACCGCGGCCGAGGCCAACTGGCTGATCGCTGAAGGGCTCTTTATGCCGGGCATCAATGCGCGGGCGCTGCGCTCGATGAAGGAGCCGGGAACCGCGTACGACGATCCGCAAATCGGCAGGGATCTGCAAGTGGGCTCGATGGCCGACTATGTCTACACCGACGATGACAGCGGTGGCGTTCACATCAACTCAGGAATTCCTAATCGGGCCTTCGCGCTATCCGCTCTGGCAATAGGCGGGCCTAGCTGGGAGAAGGCGGGGCAGGTCTGGTACGACACGCTCGTCAACGGCGAGTTGAGTGCCCAGGCCAGCTTTGAGTCGTTCGCGCATGCCACAGTGAGCGCCGCCGGTCGTCTCTACCCAGATGACCGGTCGATCGCAGAAAAGATCGAGGCCGCCTGGATGGAGGTTGGGCTGCTTCAGATGTCACCGTCCGATCTCGCCGCGAGTGAGTATGCTGCTGCAGCGTTTACACAGGGAGGTGGTTCGGTGGATCCGGCAAGCTCTCCTGGCGGCGCCGACCTTCCTGGGACGGTTGCGGTTCGCCGCACCGGGGGTTTTGCCGGCACCACCAAGGTCGGGCAATTGGATCTCAACTCCGATCCGGCAGGGCCTGAGGTCCGATATCTGCTGATGCGCGTTGGCCGGCAGCAAATCTCCGCTGCTCGACCGGCACCGGATCGCTTCAGCTACACCGTCGAATACGGCGACTGGCGATTCACGGTGCCGGAACAGGATTTGACGCCTGAATTGCGCCGGCTGGTGCAGGTAGTGCTGAACCGCGGAGGCTAGGTGAGTTGCCCGGGTATGGCGCTACTTGGCATCAATTCGTTGGACTTGGCACCAGCAGCAGATAGTGCCAAGTCCAAGTAGCTGACGCGAAGTGCCGTTGCTCGGCCGGTCGGCTTACATCATCAGCGTGTTGACAGGCACCGTCATTGGGCTGGAGCCTTGAGAGGAAAGCGCTATCTGAGGGACCCTGCGCACTCGCCGAGTCCGCACCCGGTGCCGATCTGGGCCGATGGCGGCTCGACCATCTCGACGCAGTGCTACCCGCCGGTCGCCCGAGGGGGTTCAGCCGTTGCCACACATATTCCGGTGGCTGATCGGCCTGGCTACTTCCCTAGTTGGCTATCACATCTATCTCGTCACGCTGGCCTGGGTTGCGGTACAGACAACTACGCCGGCGAACGTGGGCTTGATCCTTGTGGCGGGTGCCATCCCTCAGGCCGCACTGATGCTGGTCGGCGGGGTCTTTGTCGATCGCATCGGGCCCAAGCGGACCATCATCGGCTCAGACGTGCTGCGGACCTTGATCATGATTGTTTTTGCGATTGTGGTGGCGGCTGGTGAGGTCAACCCGTGGCTGCTGGCCGCGCTGGCTGTGCTGTTCGGCCTGGTTGACGGTTTCTTTCTGCCCGCCGTCACAGCTGCCCCGCGGTACCTGGTCCCGGATGCATCGGTCACCCGGGTCGTGGCCGCCGCGACGATTGTCAGCCGCGGGGCCGAGTTCGCCGGTGCTCCCCTGGCAAGCTGGCTGCTGGTTGTGGCCAGCGCTGCTGTGGCGTTCTCGGTCAACGCCTCGCTGTTCGCGGTGTCGGTTGTGATGTTGGCCATCACGCGGATGGCCATCACTCAGCAGGCTTCGGGCGTGGCTGCTTCGGCCCACGCTGGACTGAGCTCGAAACATGCGCTGCTGTCCGTATGGGCAGATCTGGCGGAGGGGATCCGGTTGATCCGTGGCTACGCAACCCTGAGGACGCTGCTCATCGTGGTGTTCGTCGTTGAGCTGGGTTTCGGAGGACCGATGATCGTTGGGGTACCGCTGCTGGCCAACGAGACCGGTTGGGGTGTTCAAACCATCGGCTGGGTCCTGGGAGGCTTTGGCCTTGGCGCCGCCGCGGCGGCCGGGTTCCTCGCGTGGCGTAAGAACGTCCGAAACACTGGCCGAGCCGCTCTAACCGGCCTAACAGCGATGGGCCTCAGCGTCGTAAGCCTCGGCGTCCTGCCTGCAGTCGGACCGCCAGCGTCAGCAGCGTTTGCTATCGCTGGACTCCTCGGTCTGATCGCTGGCGTGGGTGCCGGGTTCTACGGCACGCTGGTCACCTCAGCGGTGTTGCAGCTGGCCCCCGCCGCTCATATCGGTCGGGTCATGGGGGCGTTGACATTCTCCAATCGGGCCGCGGTCCCCGTTACGTTCGCTCTAACCGGACTCGCAACCGACCTGTCTAACGCCCAAGTCCCGTTCCTGGTCGGTGGGTTGCTGGTGCTGCTCGCCGCTGGTGTGGTCTTCATAAACCCGAATGTGCGCCGCCTTAGCATGACTGCGGCTGAGAAGGCGAAGGACAGCGCCGATCACAGCGTCCGTGCCTGAGCCGAGCATCTCTTCACACATGCTGCGAGCGTCGGCAGATCGCGCGCCCGCCGTGCTGATTCCCTATGGGGATTGGGTTTGTCAAGCGCTTCGGTTGACTTTTTCGGCGCCGATCTTTGACCATGCTTGTGGGGGAAGGTCGCCTCGTGTGCCCGCGGGTTGTGCGTGTGGCTTGGGCTGTCCGGTGC
>JBKPAB010000090.1:0-6719 GCA_046726195.1 Actinomycetota bacterium | reverse complement strand
GAACAACTCGCCGCCCCGCGCAAGATCCTCAGGGCTGATGTTGGCCGGGTCGTACTCCGCAGGCTCGGGAATTGCTGGGCCTGGACCGAGTGAGGCCACGTAGGCCGCGAGCGCTGCAATCTCCTCCTCGGAGTAGCGATTCGGCTTGACCGGTGCCTGTTCCCCGGGCCTGGCCATTGGCATCCGTCCCGAGCTCACCTGGAAGTCCACCGCTGCGGCGCCGACACCGGCAAGCGGCGGTCCCTGGATCGTGCCGCTGACTTGACCCTCGCCGTTAAGCCCATGACAGGAGGCACAGCCGACGGCGAAGAGTGCCTTTCCCTCGGCGATTTGCTGACTGTTTCCCGTCTCGGCCGACACTTGGGCGGGCGGCGCAATCACGGTGTAGAGGGCGCCCATCATGAAGAGCCCGCACACCAGGAGCAGCGCCTTGGCTGCTGGGTGCCGGCGCCGGGAAGTCACGAGTCGCACGCGGGTCCCTCTCGTCGTGATGCGATGTTGTCGGCCGAACGTATTCAGTTGTCCGGGCCCAAACAGCGGATGCATGGGCCTAGGGGATTCCCTGCTTATCGCAGGATGTAGATGACGCCGAACAGCGCAATCCAGACCACGTCGACGAAGTGCCAGTAATAGGACACGACAACTGCGCTGACGGCCTGCTCGTGGGTGAAAGTCCGGGCCAGGAACGTACGGCCCATCAGCAGCAGGAAGGCGATCAAGCCGCCGGTCACATGCAGTCCGTGGAAGCCTGTTGCTAGGAAGAAGATCGACCCGTACGCGTTGGATGAGATGGTCAGGCCCTCCTTGAACAACGCGGAGTACTCATAGACCTGGCCGCCGATGAAGAATGCTCCCATGAGGTAGGTCAGCGTGTACCACTCCCGCAGTCCCCATCGCCGCAGGTTGAATAGTGACCCGGACCTGTTCACTTGGGCTCGCTCAGCTGCGAATACGCCCATCTGACAGGTAAATGAGCTCGCGACCAGCACGGTGGTGTTGAGGACCGCGAACGGAAAGTTGATGAGCGAGAACTCGGTTTCAAACAGCGGCGGGGTACCGGTTGCCGCCGCTTGAGAATTGGTCACGTTGCGAATAGTGAAGTAGGCCGCAAACAAAGCTGCGAAAAACATCAGCTCCGATGCGAGCCAGATGATCGTGCCGACCGCTACCGGTTCGGGCCGATTTTCACGACCACGCAGGCGCGTGAGCGGGATGGGGTGCAGGGCCCCCTCCGGCATCGTCATCGAGCCGGAGACTGCGTGTGTGTGCAAGGCCACGAGGTCATTATTGCCGTAACCCGTGCTGAGGTCACCCCACGGCGCAACTTTCTTACCCGAGTCGCGGGCAGCGCCGGGGGCAGCTCAATGCCTTGTCAACGAGCTCAAAGTGGTTGAGACCCTGTGCCTCCTCTGCAGAAACGCACGTGTACGTGCGTTTCATACAGGACGGCGTGCTCATACAGGCAGTAGAGCCACGAGCTCGTGCGGTTGGCGAAGCGGGCCAGCCGCCATAGTGCGTGAGCTGCGGCGAACCGCCATGAGGCTTGATGACATTAGGCTTGGCCTGTGTTCACCAGGCTCGCCATGGTGCTCGTACCGCTGCATGCCACACCCGACAATCAGCCGCCCCCGCTGACGCCGGCTCGGCTGCTCACAGAATGGACGTGGGCGTGGTTGATGGCACTCGGCATCGCCGTTGCCGCTGGCCTCTACATCGCCGGCCTGGTCGTAATGCGCCGCCGGGGCGATCGCTGGCCGATCCGACGCAGCGTGTCGTTCCTGCTCGGCGGACTCGGGTCCATTGCTGTGGCAACGATGTCGGCACTAGGCACCTACGACACCGTGCTGCTGAGCGTCCACATGGTGCAGCACATGATCTTGATGATGGTGGCGCCACTGTTCCTCGCGCTAGGCGCTCCGGTCACCCTGGCATTGCGTACGCTGCCGACTCGACCGCGCGCCATGCTGCTGGCGGTGTTGCATTCCCGTGTGGCTCGAGTGTTGACCTTCGCGCCACTCGTATTGGCGCTGTTCATCGCGACCCCCGTCGCGCTGTACTACTCGCAGTTTTATGAGCTGACGCTGCGCTCGGGCTTCTGGCACGCGTTCCTGCACCTGCACTTCGTCATCATTGGCTGCCTGCTGATGTGGTCGTTGCTGGGCATCGACCCCATTCCCGGAAGAGTCAGCTATCCGTTCCGGCTGCTCATCTTGTTCCTGATGTTGCCCTTCCATGCGTTCCTCGGCATCTCGATCATGAGCTCCACCGAGCTGATCGCAGAGGACTGGTACCTCTCATTCAACCGGGCGTGGCCGCCGAGTCCGCTGGATGATCAGTACCTCGCGGGCGGCATTCTGTGGGCCTCGGGAGATGTCATAGCTTTGGTGATACTGATTGCCTTGTTCGCCCAGTGGTACGTGTCCAGCCAGCGGGAGGCGCGGCGGGAGGACCGGCGACTCGATCGGCTGGAGCGACTACAGCGAGCGCCAGCGAGATCGCTCAGCCCCCACGGTGAGCAGGTGCCGACACGCTACGATCAGGCCCGGGCCGGGCAGGCGGCCGAGACCGACGTCCGCGCCACCGGCACCAGCCAACCAACTGGAGATGATCAATGAGCAGCAATGAGGAGCCTCGATCCGACAAGGTTCTGACGATCTTGTTGTACGCCTCGAATCGAACTACCCGCGAGAACGTCCGGTTGGCGCTAGGACGCAGGGTGGCGGCCGACCTGCCGCCGGTACGGGTGCTCGAGGTAGCGACAAAAGCCGCGCTGATCAGCGCGATGGATGCGGGAGGCATCGATCTGGCAATCCTGGACGGCGAGGCCGTGCCTGGCGGGATGGGACTATGCCGCCAGCTGAAGGACGAGATCGTCCGCTGTCCGCCGATCATGTTGCTGATCGGGCGACCGGATGATGCCTGGCTGGCGACCTGGTCGCGAGCCGACGGTGCGGTCTCCCATCCGGTTGATCCGATGCGGCTGCCTGCTGCGGTAGCAAGACTGCTACGTCCTCAAGCGTCCACGGACACCGCGATTGCGCGGACCACGTCCGTTGCCTGACCTGGAGCGTAGATGAACTGGCCGGAACTTCTCAGCAGCCTGGTCCGAGGCGAGGACCAGCCGGCCGAGGCGACCGCCTGGGCTATGGGTCAGATTCTGAGCGGCGACGCTACGCCTGCCCAGCTGGCTGCGTTTGTCGTTGGCTTGCGCAGCAAGGGTGAGACGGTCCAGGAGCTCACTGGGCTTGCCGACATGATGATCGAGTTCGCGACTCCGATCGAGATCGGCGGACCGGCGGTTGATGTCGTCGGCACTGGTGGCGACCGATCGAACACCGTGAACATTTCCACCATGGCCGCGATTGTGGCAGCGGCCGCGGGCGCCAGGGTGGTCAAGCACGGTAACCGGGCGGCCTCCTCAGCATGTGGTGCTGCGGATGTGCTCGAGGCACTCGGTGTGGTCCTCGATCTCACGCCCGAGGCGCAGCAGCAAGTGGTGGACCAGGTCGGTATTGGCTTTCTGTTCGCCGCTCACTACCACCCAGCGCTGCGGCACGCAGCAGGGCCGCGGCGCGAGCTCGGTATACCCACGACGTTCAACTTTCTTGGGCCATTGGCGAACCCGGCGCAGCCCATTTCCCAGGCTGTGGGTGTCGCCGATCCCCGAATGGCTGAACTCATGGCCGGAGTCTTCGCATCTCGAGGCAATTACGGCCTGGTGTTCCACGGTGGCGAGGGACTGGACGAGTTGACCACCACTACAGGCTCAACGGTGTGGGTTTACGCCGATGGAGAGGTGGAGCGGGTGGAGCTGGACCCGCTGAACTTGGGCGTGCCGAGGGCGAGCCTCCCGGACCTGGTTGGAGGAGATGCGGCGGTCAACGCGGAGGCCGTGCGCGAGTTGGTCGCCGGTCAACCGGGTCCGATCCGCGACATTGTCGTGCTTAATGCGGCTGCTGCACTGGTCGCGTACGCCAAGCCCGCGTCGGCTCGGCTTGAGGAGGACTTCGCCACCGAACTGGATCGGGCACGTGAAGCGATTGACTCGGGTGCAGCGCGAACCAAGCTGAAAGAGTGGATCGAAGCTACCCAATCCGTCCGCTGACTCTGTCCTAATGAATGGTGAGGGTCCGGAGTGAGTCGGCTGCCTGCCGGGCGATCTCCGGGTCGGCGTCGTTCGGCACCGAGCTCGCTGCCATGATCAGCGATCCGTCGTCAAGCCTCACCACCAGTGCCGTGAGAGTGTCATAGCGGCTTGGCAGCTTGTCCACCGCGTACTGCACCCGGGCCGAAAACAGCATTCCTTGCCGCCCGTCCACTGCGTGCTCGTACCACTTGAGTCCCGTGAGCTCCGTTGGGTGCCGCTCAAAGATCGCGTTGCTCAGCCGGTGCACCGCGATCGTGCCCTCGGTCTGAAGGTTCCCTTGGCTACTCGATTCGGCTACCCGGCCGAGCAGTACGCCGGACGACCAGTCGTGTTTGCCGTCGTAGCGGGTGTGAACAGGCGCGCTGGCCCAGAACAGGAGATCGAGCACTCCCCGAATAACCATTGGGTCTGGTGAAACCACGTAAGGGTGACCCGGCAGAGTCAACGAGGCCGATCCGATAGTCGCCTTCCTGGTCCGCTCGTCAAGGTAGCCAAGAGGGTCGGTGCCCAAGCTTCCCGCGCGCGGCAGATCCGCCGGATCGCCCGGTGCACGTTGTGCGGAGGTGCTCGACGGGCCGCGCCCGAGCATCACCCCTAGGCCGATCGAGGCGCTGACGAGCAGCGCAAACCCAAGCAACAGAGCAGCCGACACACGCAGCGGTGATGCGCGGCGCCGGGCGGCAATATCTCCAGTGACTGCCTCTGCTTGCACTGGTATGGGCGGCGGTGCATTGGCTGACTCACTGGTCACGTCGGCCCAGTGGATTCCGTCCCACCAGCGGTAGAGGCCCGTTGCGCCGGCTGGATCCGGGTACCACCCAGGTCTCGGTGCGACGGTCACCCCCCGAGCCTATGCGGGTTGCGAATGCCGGATCGAGCGCGAGCCGGGAGCCGAAATGGTTATGTGCATTACCGCTGCCCTTGCGTCGCGAGCGATACTGCACCCGTGATCTCCCGCGATCTCGCCGAGCGGCTCGCGCCATATGTGATATGGACACCGGCCAATGGCGACATGTTCTTCATCCCGCGTCCAGAGATCGCCGACTCAGTGTTCATCGTTAGCGACATGGTGGTCGAACTGGTCACATCGGGCGGAGAATCTCGCTTTCACTTCAACGGCACTGTGGAGTGGGCGCTTGACTCGGTGGAATCCGAGGGCGTGGTGTGGCTGCCCCGGGAAGACCAGCTCCGCGAGATGCTCGGCGATTACTTCTTATCGCTTGATACAGCGCCCGGAGGTTTCGTGGTGACCGTCAGCGGGCCTGGGAAGGCGTACCACACCGAAGCAGAGGCAGAAGCTGCCGACGCGTACGCACAGGCGGCGCTGTACGTCCTGGAGGCGAATGCCTTGCCTCCGCTCCGGCGCGGCTCGCGCATAAGAACCGCTTAACTTCGGGTCAAGTGAGCGTGCTGATGAGGCACGCCGCGTAAGCACCGGCAAGCATCGAGGGTGCGTACGGAAACGCCTCGCGTCGACGCTGGGCGAGCCGCAGCAGGCCCGCCAGCCCGCCTACCACAGTGCCGAGCAGCAGTGTCAACCACAGCAACGTCCACGAGTCCGCAGCAGCTGCCGCTCCCAGCAGTGGCGCGAATCGTACGTCACCGAAACCGAAGCCACCGCGGGAAACAAGCCAGACGAGCAAGTACAGTCCGCCCGCAATCGCTGCCCCGACAACAGCTCGGACGGCGATCCAGATGTTGTCACCCAGTAAGACAGTCAGCAGCGACGCCGCGGCCATCGCGAGCCAGGCGATCCGGGTCAGCCGCAGCGGTAGCCAGCTGGTGCGGGCGTCGATGGCTGCAAGCAGCACCCCGAAGATGGCGAGCACCGACCACATCGGTTGGGCGAAGCGCGGAAGGCTCCACCAGCTGACCGCTGCCGCCACCCCGGTCAGCAGACCGCAGGCGACAACGAAGCGGACACTGCCAAGATCGCGGTAGATCGGCATGGCGACGCCATTGGCTGGCTCTGGGAGCCGCCGCAGTACCGGGCGCACCAGCAACGCAGAGAGCACAGCCATCGTGACAGCGATAGCGAGTGCCGTAGCCGCTTGCTGGATCACCGGGGGATCCTAGTGTCCCGTGGCTATGCTCACGCCACGTCCTCCGCTGGCACCCAGGCATCTGGTCGGCCGCGCAGGCTGTCCTCAGCGCGAGCAGCCGCGGTCAATCGAACGGTGAGCAACAGGGAACAAGTGCCTGCCCCGGCTGCCAGTTCGGCCAGCTCGGGAGCTGTGACCCCTACCCGCTCAGCAATCGCCAGATTCTCCCAGCCTCTGCGGTGCAGGCGACGCAATTGCAACCTCGCCGCGGCAGCCGGCACCGTGATACGCCGCAGCGCACGCACCTGTTGATCAGATACCTGTATCAGCCGACGCGCCGTGTCGGGGCTGATGCGGCGCAGCGGCCGGCCATCACGTCCATGAAGCAGGCGGTCTGCCAGTCGCGTCGAGATGCCAGCAACGGCAGCAACATCGTCGACGCTGAGCGAGGCGGTTGCCATCAGATAACGCAGATGGGCTCGGAACGGCCCCGCATCGACCCATTTACCGGACACATCATCGCGTTCGGC
>JBKPAB010000089.1:0-6266 GCA_046726195.1 Actinomycetota bacterium | reverse complement strand
ACGAAGAAGTCCACGGCCGCGACGGCGTACAGAGGCACGAAAACCGAGCCGATGAGGAAGAGGAACGACTGGTACTGGCCGAAGTCGAGCAGGCCGGCCAGCAACGTCGCCGTCACCCCGATGATCAAGGCGATGATCCTTCGATCAAGCAGCGGGATGATGTTGTGCACTGACATCGTGGTTGAGTAGACGTTGGCAAAGGCCTCGTCCACCTCATCGACCAGCAAGATCGTAATGGCAATGGCGCCTGCCGGGAGAGTCACCAGCGCGGTGATCACATCGCTTGCGCTAGTGCCGAGATTGACCACGGCGAAGACGCCCAGGGTGTAGTAGGCGACCGCAGCGAGGCCATAGCCGAGAGAGGCACCCCAGAAGGCGGCCTTGCGAGTGCGCGAGTGCCGGCTGTAGTCCGCAGCCAGCGGCGCGAACGAGACGACTCCGGCAATAGCAAGATCAACAGCCGGCCAGAAACCAAGGACCGAATCCTGAGGTATCGATTGCCGTGGTTGCAGCAGGACCTGAACGAACAGGAAGATCGAGGCGGCGAGCACCAGCCAAACCATGATCTTGCGCAGCATCCGTACGCTACCCAGCGGACGAATCGCCATGATCGTGGCTGCGGCGCCCGCCAAGATCACAAAGGGCCAGCGCCAGGTCTGGCCGAGCACGGCGGCCGCGGCGGTTGAGATCACGATGATCTCCATGGTCGCCCAGCCGATGTTTTGCGCAATGTTAAGCAGTGTGGGCGCGATTGAGCCGCGCCGGCCCACCAGGCCTCGGAGCGTGACCATCGCCGGTGCACCGGTTGTCGTACCCATGACCGCCGAGGCACCGAGCAAGATCGCTCCAATCCCACAGCCGACGACGATTGCGGTCACAGCGAGTCCAACCGATCCGGCTGTGGTCGCGATCAAGGCACCGGTAAGCGGCCCGAACAAGCTGATACCGAGGTTGCCCCACATCGCTAGCTGATCGGTGAACCCGAGGGGTCGGGGCGGCTTGGTGGTCAGGGTGAGCGGCGCCTCACGTGCGCGCCCGGTGGTTTCAGTGGTGCTGCTTGGAGTGGAGGTTACAGACATCGCAGGCTCCCTACGCCGGCATTACCCGGTCAGGTTCGATCGGTCGGCGGACCCGCGCTCACGTACGCACTCCGCCCTCTCAGCCCACCATTGGGTGTGAGCTCCCGAAGGTTTGAAGGTGCAAGCCTCACGCTAGCACCGGCGCGAAGGCCCATGTTTCGGCGCGTCAGCGCTCGATCGGGAGCCCGCTGCTCGCCCAGGCGTGGAGGCCACCATCGAGGTTGACCGCCTCGCGACCTTGAGCATTCAGAAACTGCGCCACGCGGGCTGAGCGGGCACCGACTGCGCAGACACAGACGACCCGGTCGTTCACCTCGTCGAGGCGTTGCATCAGCTGATCCATCGGGATGTGCACCGAACCCGCGATCCGACCCTCGGCCCACTCGTCGTCGGTGCGCACATCAAGGAGCGTCCAGCCGTCATTTACCCGCGCAGCGACCTCGCTTGGCTGGACAGTTGCCACCTCGTACCCAAACATTGCGCCCACCCTAGTCGGGGTGGGTCCATCATGCGCCCTGAGCCTGTCGAAGGCGGTGCCCTGAGCTTGTCGAAGGCGGTGCCCTGAGCTTGTCGAAGGCGGTGCCCTGAGCTTGTCGAAGGCGGTGCCCTGAGCTTGTCGAAGGGGGCGCGCTTCGACAGGCTCAGCCCGCATGGGCCGGAGCTGGACTAACGCAGCTTGCCGACAAACGCCATTGCCTCGGCAACGAGTTCCCGGCAGGCATCATCATCCACCGTAAGCCCGACCCATTCCTTCATCGGCTTACCTTTCCCAGCATCGAAAGGCACACCGTCACCGTCGGAGATCAACTGGGCGACCCGCGCGGCGGGCAGCTTGACCACCAATCGGTCGTTGACCAACATTGCGAAGATCGACTTATTGATCTTGATCGCATTCGAGCCAAATCCGCCGCCGCCGTCCGGCACAGTCACCCCGCTTACGCCGGCGTACTTCTCGCAGAGCGAGTCGAACAACGCTGCTTGACTCTCGGGAGTGGACATGATCTATTTCAACAGTTTCGACAGGCGCCGATCGGCGAGTTTCTTTCCGCCGGTTTGACAAGTCGGACAGTACTGCAGCGAGGAGTCTGCGAAGGACACCTCGGCGATAGTGTCGCCGCAGACATCACACTTCTCGCCGGTTCGCCCATGCACCCGCAAGCCCGACTTCTTCTCCCCCTTGAGGTCCTTGGCCGCCAGCCCGTCGGCCCGACGGATCGCGTCGGCCAG
This sequence comes from Actinomycetota bacterium, assembly GCA_046726195.1. Classification (GTDB taxonomy): domain Bacteria; phylum Actinomycetota; class Actinomycetes; order Propionibacteriales; family Propionibacteriaceae; genus Microlunatus. The sequence goes on along the minus strand of JBKPAB010000089.1, from coordinate 3,960 downwards.
TTCAGTTTTGATCGCCGCGAAGAGTGTCCCGATTTCAGCCTCGGTGAGGGAGTTTGATGGCTTGAACGGGCTCAGCTTGGCCGCGTGCAAGATCTCATCGGAGTAGGCGTTGCCGATCCCCGCGATGGTCCGTTGGTCCTTGAGCACACCTTTCAACTGCGCTCGACCGGCCTTGGACAGCAATCCCGCAAGTGTTGCCTGATCAAACTGCTCAGTGAGTGGATCAGGGCCCAAGGTTGCGACCATGGGAATAGCCACGGGGTCGGCCACCACATAGACGGCAAGCTTGCGCTGCGTTCCAGCTTCCGTCAGGTCAAATCCGGAGCCACCGTCTAGCCGTACGCGTAATGCGAGCGGACTCTTGCCGGGCCGCGGCGGGGCATCGGGAAGGGAATCACGCCAGCGCAACCAACCGGCTCTGGCCAGGTGAAACACCAGATGCAGACCCTGGGCGGAGATGTCAAGAAACTTGCCGCGGCGGGTTACCTCCTCGACCTCCAGGCCGTGCAAAGCCGACAGCGGTGGATCGTAGGTCTTGAGGGCGCTGAAGGCTACAAGATCAATGCGGTCGATCACACGCCCGACGCACTTCTCGGTGAGGAACCGCGCAAGCGACTCAACCTCCGGCATCTCGGGCATGGGCCCATTATGAGCTTCCGGCGCTGGCGCCGAGCCAGTCCGGCGTCGCCAGCTTGAGCGCAACCTCCAGCCGGCGGAGATACTCCTCCCGCGACACGGCCACCGCACCGAGCGATTCCAGATGTGGCGTCAGCCACTGCACATCGAGCAGCCGCCCCTCGGCGCCCGCTTGCCGAAGGACATTAACCAGCGCGACGAGAGCAACCTTGGACGCGTCGCGCCCGATTCCCGGTCGATAGAACATGGATTCGCCCGCAAACAAGCCGCCGATGCTCACCCCGTAAAGCCCACCGGCCAACTCCCCACGGGGCGTCCACGACTCCACCGTGTGCACGACACCCCGCTTGTACAGGCGGCGGTAGACCCGTCGTATCTCACGGTTGATCCATCCGCTAGGGCGGCGCCGGTCGGCGCAGCCATCCAGTACGTCATCGAACGCGGTGTCGATCCGGATCTCGTAACGGCGGGTGGACTTGCGCAGTGAGCGGCTGACCCGCAGGCCATCCAGGGGGATGATGGCGCGCTGCAGCGGTGAGTACCAGCCCATCAGTCCCGGCTGCGCGGGCATCGGAAACGCCCCGATCTGGTAAGCGGCCAAAGCAAGCTCTTCGTCAAAAACTCGCGAGACTCCGATCAAGTCGTCCTGCCGCCATAGCTCCGGCGATCCAAACGGGGAGCCCACGTCGGCATACTCCCACCAGAGCCAAGCTCCCTGTTAGGGCTCCTCATGTATCGCGCCGGGGTGTGGGGTCTCGCCTGCGCGCAATTTGCGCGGCTCGGAGCCCCGGCCCGAGGGCAGGCTGGGGGAAGTCCCGGAGTCGCCGACCGCCAGCCGACGCAACACGACACGTACGCTGGTGATCGAATGCTGCCCCTGGCGGCTGGTCGCATCGGGATCCGACATCCCGAAGCAGAGTGTTTTGGAGGTCTGATGGCGTCAGCGCAGGAGGTGCGCCGAAGGATCGCCACGGTGATGACGCCAGTGGCCAATCTTGTGACGGCGCAGGGGGCCGGCGGCGCTTTACGCCAAGTTATCGAGATCGCGATCGACGGCTACGGGCGCATGCCCAGCGCCAAAACCGTCGCCGCGCGCCACCTGCAGCGGGCGGGCGGCTCAGTAGATGAAGCGATCACCGCCATCATCGACCACCACATCCGACTCGCCGGTGCACAAGGTTTCGTGACCAATATCGGCGGCCTAGCAGCCTTGCCGGTGTCGATACCTGCCAATATCACCGGAGTTGCCATCGTGCAGGCCCGGATGGTCGCCGCGATCGCTCATCTGCGCGGCTACGACTTGAATGACAACCGGGTTCGTACGGCGCTGGTGATGTGTTTGATGGGCGGCGAGCAGGTTGCCAAGCACATTGTGGAGGGGACCATACCTTCTTCTCCCCTGGCGGTGGCAACTGCGCCGATGTTTGATCCCGATCTTGACAGGCAGGTTGCTGACGCGGTCGTGACCGATCTCGCCGCCCGGATTGGCGGCAAGAACCTCGCGCTGGCGATCACGAGGCGGGTTCCGCTGCTGGGTGGCGGCATCGGCGCGATCATGGACGGCATCGCGACCTATCAGATCGGGCGGTACGCGACCGGGGAGTTGCCCCGGCGCCGCGCGTTGGTAACGAACTGAGCACAGGCCGATCCCGCTCAGTAGCCCACCCTCCGACTTGTCAGCGTCTCAGCGTGCTATAGCCCTCTGTGACGCTGACAAGTCGGTCGGGCCATGTGACCAAGAGCTCATCAATTTTGCCCGAACGCCTTGCGAAGGAAGGTTAGGCTGACTTAAGTTAGGCGAGCCTCACCTATCTAAAAGGGTGGACTGCGACTGCGGATTCAGCGAGGGAGGCACCACGATACCGCGGGGGAATGGGGAGAGATGTTAGCCAACTTCTTGATTGGCTTGCGCGAAGGCCTGGAGGCCGCGCTCATCGTCAGCATTCTCATTGCCTACCTGGTGAAGTCCGGTCGCCAGCATCTGCTACCTCAGATCTGGATTGGCGTAGGTATCGCGGTCGCCATCTCGCTCGGCTTCGGCGCCGCACTTACCTTTGGACCCAAAGGGCTCACCTTCGAAGCCCAGGAGCTGATCGGCGGTTTGTTGTCGATCGTGGCCGTCGGCTTCGTCACGTGGATGATCTTCTGGATGGCGAAAGCGGCGCGTACATTGTCCGGCGAGTTGCGCTCGCAGGTCGACAAGGCCGCCGAGGCTAGCTCGTGGTCGCTGGCCGTCGTCGCGGTACTGGCAGTCGGCCGTGAGGGCCTGGAAACTGCGCTGTTCTTGTGGGCCGCCACCAAGACCGCTGCCCAAGGTGGCGCCTCGACCACCGGCCCAATTCTCGGTGCCACTCTCGGACTGCTGGTCGCTGTGGTGCTCGGCTACTTGATCTACCGCGGTGCCCTGAAGATCAACTTGGGCCGTTTCTTCACCTGGACCGGCGCCTTCCTGATCGTCATTGCAGCCGGAGTCCTCGCGTACGGTGTGCACGACCTGCAAGAAGCTCGATTCCTGCCCGGCTTGAACAACCTGGCTTTTGACGTCTCTGCGGCCATCCCGCCCACCTCGTGGTACGGGACGCTGCTAAAGGGCGTGTTCAACTTCTCCCCCGCGACGACCGTGCTCGAGGCAGCCGCCTGGCTGCTCTACTTTGTCCCGACGTTGTCCATCTTCCTGTACCAGAAACGCCAACGCTCGCATGCTGCAGCGCGTCGCACACCTCAGCCAGTGGGGGCGTCCGGAAGGAAATGATCATGACCCGACCGAGCCGTCGGTCCGGCGAATCCGCCTTGCCCGCGCGCGCCCTCGTCCTCGCCTCAAGCGGCGCGATCCTAGGACTGTCGATGCTGACAGGCTGCACCGAGAACGCGCCGACGGCCGTTTCCGGTCCATCGGCAAGCGCTAACCCGCGTGTCCTGACCGTGCAGGCAACCGACTCCGAGTGCAAGCTCTCTGCGACCAGTGCCCCTTCAGGCACTCTCACCTTCGCGGTGACCAACGGCGGCACCAAGGTGACCGAGTTCTACCTGTACGGCGAGGATGGCAAACGCATCATCGGCGAGGTGGAGAATGTCGGTCCTGGCATTACTCGCGAGCTGGTATTGCAGGTCGAGCCCGGGAACTACATCACCGCATGCAAACCCGGCATGGCCGGCGATGGCATTCGGGCCCCTTTCTCAGTTTCGGATTCCGGTGAGGAGCAGGGGTCCGCGGGGAATGATGTCGAGTTGGTCGAGCAGGCCAACCAGAACTACCAAAAGTACGTCGAAGACCAGAGCGAGCAACTGGTCGCAATGACCGCGAAGTTCGTCCTTGCCTACAAA
>JBKPAB010000088.1:0-7282 GCA_046726195.1 Actinomycetota bacterium | reverse complement strand
CCGGCCACGTAGACCAAGGTCCCGACCATGAGGGTGACGCGCAGTGGGTTCCACCAGGCCCCGCCCGTGGCCGCGTAGCGTCCCAGCGGGCCGCCGATTCGCTGGCTTACCCGGCCGACAAAATCGTCAGTCGCCGATGGCAGGGTGTGAGCCGATCGGGCGTCCATCACGGCCGGGACTCTGCTCAACCATTCCCGCTGGTCGAGGTCCCGCTCGGGAAGAGCCGGCGCCAACGGTGCGGCAGAGTCGTCTCGTCGCCGCCAGGATCTTTCTCGGTCCACGTGGGATTCGGTGTTGGCCATTGTCGTGGCCACTTCCACGTTTGGTTGGGCTTCGGTTTGGGAGCGTCGGTCGGCGGAAGGGGCTGGTCGGTCGGCTGATGCCACTCCTGAATCGTCTGCTCGGGCTCCGGAAGCTCCTCTCTGTTCACATAAGCCGGTGGCGGGAATTCCTTGACTGCTTGGCCCTTGGTTGCGACCTCCATGTACTTGGCCCAGGTCAAGGCCGGATATGTGCCGCCGAAGAAGGTGCTGTCGCCGGGCCGCGCGTAATTGTCGAGATCACCATTCCCGTCGTTGCCTGCAACGTACATGACCGCCGTCGAGATCTGCCTTGTGTAAGCCACGAACCAGGCCGACACGACATCGCTGGAACCGTCGGGGTTCGTACGGTCCTTGGTACCGGTCTTGCCGGCAACCGGGCGGTCCACCGTCTGCACGGCCCGGCCGGTGCCCTGCTCGACCACATTGGAGAGCGCATGGGTCACATCGTGCGCGATGTCCTCACTGACCGCGCGATCCTGCTCCGGCTGGGCGGAGTAGATGACCCGTCCCTTCCGATCCCGGACCTCGCGTACCACATGGTTTTCGACCGCGACGCCGTCGTTGGCGAATGTCGCGTACGCGCTCGCTTGGTCGAGGGGGCTCACCTCCGCGGTCCCCAGCGGGATGCGATAGTTGTTGTCCCAGCCGGGACCCTTGGGAGCTCCTGCGGCCTGCGCCATCTTCATGATCTTGCGCGGGCCGTCCTCCATTTGGCTGGTCAGGTCCACAAAGGCAGTGTTGATCGAGTCGGCAGTCGCTTTTAGCAAGGTGACGGAGGGGCCGTACTGGTGACTGAACTCGTTGCGGACCGGCTTCGGCTCATCAGGCGGCGTGAACGTGTTGCCGTTGAAGGTGTCGAGCAGGTTGTAACCGTCTTTCAGGCCGGCGGCGAGGGCGTAGGCCTTGAAGGTCGAGGCGGTTGGGCGTGGTGTGGTGGCCCAGTTGCGGGAATTCTTGACAAAATTGGGCCCGCCGTACAGGGCGATCACCTCACCAGTGCTCACATCAACCGAAGCTAGCGCGGCGTGCAGCCTGGAGGACTTCAGCCCGACGGCATCTGCGGACCGCTTCGTGTACTCCTGCGCTGCCTCAACAGCGGCCTGCTGGGCCTGCTTGTCGAAGGTCGTGGTGATCTTGAGGCCGCCGCCGCTGATCAGCGAGGAGTCGAAACCCGCGGCCTCGAGTTCACGCTCGACCATTTTGAGCAGGAAACCTTTGGGCCCGCCGTACCTCGAGTTCGCTTCGCTCTTGGTGAACTTGGGCAGCCTCTTGCCGTACGTAGTTGCCTGTTTCGGGGTGATGTAGCCCATCTCGGCCATCGAGTTGATCACGTAGCGGTAGCGGCTGAGGATGCGCTCGGCATTGTCGTCGTCGTCCGGGTCGTACAGGGTCGGGTTGTTGACCACTGTGGCGAGGAAGGCGGCCTGTGGGACGGTGAGCTTCTTGGCGTCGATATCGAAGTATTCCTTGCTGGCCGCCTGCACGCCGTACGCACCGTGCCCGAAGTAGATCGTATTGAGATAGCCGGCGAGGATCTCCTCCTTGCTCATCTCGTTGTTGATCTTGTACGCGAGGAAGAGCTCCTTGAACTTGCGGGTCAGGGTGCGGTCGGAATTCAGGTACAAGATCTTGATGTATTGCTGGGTGATGGTCGAACCGCCTTGGATCTCGTCACCTCGCGCAATCCTCCAGGCGGCACGCAGCATGCCGCGGATCGAGATGCCCTTGTCGGTCCAAAACGTGCGGTTCTCAGCGGCTATGGCGGCCTGTTTGATGGTCGTCGGGATCTTCCCGTAGCTGAGCGGCGTGCGGTTCTGGATGGCGAAGCTGCCGAGCTCGCTTTTGCCGTCGTTGTAGTAGACGAAAGTGGTCGCGGTCTTGAACTCGGCGTTTGCATCAGGGCGTTTTGTCGTGGCGTAGCCGATGACGACGACAGTGATCGCGCTGACCATTCCGAGGATTGTCAGCGCACCGATCGTCATGAAGATGCGCCGGGCCCACCTTGGGCCGGGCGTGCCGGTATTGCGGCGCGCGCGAGCGCCTTGGGGCCGCTGTTCGACCGGTCCCCAATAGGGATCAGCCATATATGTCCTCTACCGTCTGCTGTCGACGGGGAGGCTTTCGCTTCACCCCGTCACCCAGAAGGTAGGAGAGGATCATGTGGTTCCAGCCGCAGGCTGGGCAAACTTCGACGACCACGACCTTAAACTCCCCGAACTCGTGTGCCATCTCTTCCAATTCAGTGGTCCGCTTGATCCGCCCGGAATACTGCCCCAACTGGTCGCCGAACACATAATGCAGGTTGACCAGATCCTTGGACTCACACACCGGACAATCGAAGCTCGACGGCTCGCCATGGTGCTTGGCCGCCCGGATCAGCATGGGGTCAGCGTCACAGGCCTCCTGCCGGGCGAGCGTCCGGCCGGGGCGCTGCAGCGCCTGAAGGGTGGAACGTCGCTGCAGCGCGTAGTCGATGACCTCGCGCTGGGACCACATGGGCAACAGCGTACGTGGACTCGAGCTGTGACGGCGACCCTCCGTAATCTTTCGCAGAATCGCCCCCGAGCGGGAACTTCCAGCCTCGGCTGAGCGTGGGACAACGCCACTCCTCTCCGCTCGGGGGCAATTTTGAGAGTTTTGGGTCGCAGCTCCATGCGCCCTGAGCTTGTCGAAGGGCGCGACAGGCGCTGTCCTTAGCTTGTCGAAGGGCTCAGCGCGCTATCTGCGCTGAAAACTTCACTCCAGGCGCAAGCTAGCGAGGGACATTGAGCGTGAAATCGGCAGAGATGGCTCAGCTGGAGGGAAGTTTTCAGCGTTGGTGCTGGCTATATGTGATGGCGTACCATCGTGCGTCGGTCGGGCCGCTGCTGGGCGCGGCCCGGCGATCTGGGGCCATGGCGCAATAGGTAGCGCACTTGCTTTGCAAGCAAGGGGTTAGGGGTTCGAGTCCCCTTGGCTCCACTCCTAGTCAAGTCCACTTTCGGCACTACGTGGTCGATCTCGCTCGGAGCACTTGCAGCAGCAAACTGCAGCAGTTGGCCCTTATCTCGGAGGCGCACGCTCGCCGCGTGGAGTGCATGGGCACTACAGGCACGCCGGCCTTCTATGCGTCAGCTTGAAGCGGCGGTGGAAGTTTCGCGGATCTACGGGGGGTCGTAGCGGATGGAGCCAGATTTGGGCGGACAGTCTCCTGCAGCCAGCGCTCCAGACATTGGTTCAGCTGTGGAACGACGGCGCCACCGGCCCACGCCACCCCCCGCCATTCTCGTCGTGGGAACGTGCCGCTGAGCCGCGTGACAATGACGCATCTCTTGCTAAGTTTCGGCAGCGATATGAACTTGCCGATTTCTATTACGCAATCTCTCTGTTCTGCGCCCGCGGTTACTACTCCATTGTGTCGATGCGCTGCCTGTGAACGCCGTTCCGTTGCTCGGCCCGGCGGGCGAAGACGGCGCGGAGGGCCTGGTTGGTCTCAAGCTCGGCGGCCCGGTGGAAGGCGGCGGCCGCTTCCGGGAGGCGGCCCAGGCGCTCCAACATGTCGCCGCGGGCGGCGTGGAACAGCGGGTAGCGCTGGAGCCTCTTGACCTCGGTGAGCGCATGGAGCCGCTCGAGACCCGCGGCCGGCCCGTCGGCCCGGGAGACGGCGACGGCGTGATTGAGATCCAGGACCGGCGACGGCGTGAGGTGGCGCAGCACGACGTAGAGGGCGGCGATGCGGCGCCAGTCGGTCGAGGTGACGTCGGCTGCGCGCGCGTGGCAGGCGGCGATTTCGGCCTGCAGGGTGTACGGGCCGCCGCCGAGGTCGCCGGCCTGGGCCAGGTCCTCCAAGCCGCGGCGGATCAGCAGCCGGTCCCAGCGCCGGCGGTCCTGGTCCTCCAGCAGTACGGGGCTCCCGTCGGCCGAGTGCCGCGCCGGCAATCGGGACGCCTGCAGCTCCATCAGGGCCACCAGGCCTCGGGCCTCGGGGTGCTCCGGCTGAAGCGCGACCACCCGCCGGCCGAGCCGGAGGGCGTCGTGGCAGAGCTCGGGCCGGGTCCAGTCCTCCCCGGCGGCGGAGGCGTACCCCTCGTTGAAGATCGCATAGATCACGGCGAGCACCACGCCGAGCCGGGCCGGCAGGTCCGCCGCCCCCGGCAACTCAAACCGCGCTCCCACCGTGGCCAGCCGGCGCTTGGCCCGCACGATGCGTTGGGCGGCGGTGGTCTCGCTGACCAGAAAGGCCCGGGCGATCTCGGCCGTCTGCAGCCCGGCGACCACCTTAAGAGTGAGTGCGATCTGGTTCTCCCGGCTCAGCGTGGGGTGGCAGGACATCAGGATCAGGGTGAGTTCGTCGTCGCGGACGGGGTCGTCAAGCATGTCGGTCACCTCCTCGGCGGGGTCGTGGTGTTCGGGTTGGTCGGCGGCGTAGAGGGTGTGCTTGCGGTCTCCGGTGGTCCGGCGTCGGGCGTGGTCGACCAGGCGGTGGTGGGCGGTGGCCATCAGCCAGGAGCCGGGGTGCCGGGGTACGCCGTCGACGGGCCACTGGCGGAGGGCGGCGGTAAAGGCGTCCGAGGCCAGGTCCTCGGCCAGGGCCAGGTCACCGCCGGTGCGCCGCGCCAGAGCGGCCGTCAGTCTGGCGGACTCGATCCGCCAGACTGCGGCCACCCTGTCGGCGATGCTGTCGGTCACGCCGGCGGCTCACCGGTGGGCATCACCTGGACGATCTGTGAGGTGCCGGTCCAGCCGGGCCACAGCTCGCGGTGAATGTCCATGAACCGGCGGGTCCACTCGACCACGTCCTCCTTGGACCGGACCTCGTAGACCACATAGCTGACCAGCTCCTTGGTCTCGGTGAATGGGCCGTCGAGGACGCTCAACTCCTCGGACTCGACCGTCACGTCGGTGCGGGTCTGGGGGAGCAGGCCGCCCATGTCGAGCATGACGCCGGCGGCGGTGGCCTCCTGGCCGAGGGTCGCGATGGCCTGGAAGAGCTCGGCCGAGGGCGGGGTGTCGGGCTCGCTGGCGAAGAGGACGGAGAGGTAGCGCATCTGAGCAGTTCCTTTCGAGTTGTTCGGAGTGTGATGGCTTGGGTCAGGCGTTGTTGGTCACGGAGCGGTAGACGTGCACCGCCACTGCCGCCAGCCATACCCAAACGGCGACCACGGCAGCGACGAAGGCCAGGATGACCGCCGGGCCGGTTGCGCCGCTGCTGACGCCGACGAACGCGACGGTGAAGCCGATGCCGGTGATCCGGGACCACCAGGCGAGCCGGCGGGCACCCGAACGCGCGAAGGAGCGGGCCAGGACGAAGGTTGCGATGATCAGGGCGGCGAATCCGATCCCGCTGGTGACGAAGTGGCCGAGCCCATGCCAGCTCGGCGTGGCCGGGGTGGCGACCCCGACCGGGTAGCCCAGCCCCGGGTCGGCGACCAGCAGACCGGCGGCGACCATCCCCAGCCCGAATGTCGTGATCAGCCGGGGTGCCCAGCGGCTGGGGCCGGAGCGACGGAGGCCGACGGCGAAGGCTATCACCATGGCGCCGGTCAGGATGAGGTTGGCCATCTGGATCCAGCCGTACGGCCCGGCGGCCAGCTGGCTCCAGGAGTGCCGGCTCAGATCGAACCCGTCGTGGGCGAGGGCCTGGACGACCGACGTCGTCACGTAGATCGGGCCGGCGATGAGGCCGTAACCGAGCAGGGACCGGGTAACCCGCTGCGCGGGCGTGGTGTCACAAGCGGCCTCGGTGCGGGGCGCCGGGGCGTGGGTGGTGGCGGACATGAGGACTCCTTCTCTAGTTTCCGGCCCCGTCGTGGGGGCCTTCCACCCCCTGCTCGATCGAGCGGACCGCCCATCGACAGCCATCGAGAAGAAGTTTCAGCTTTTCTCCAGGGCCGATCCGGCCCAGGGCGTCCTCGGCCGCCAAGGTGTCGTAAAAACCGTCGGCTGTGCCGTACCAGGGGTCTTCGGCGCACCCAGCTCCTCGCGGCTGGTCGCCGCACTCGTGACGCGATCTTCCAGCCCCTTAACCGTGACTCGCGCCAGCGGCGAACCTGCAGCAGCAATCTGCAGCAACAAAAGTGCAAACTGGCGGTGGTGGATGCGATTATTCGCGACGGGCCAGGCGGGACGGCGCTCAACGAGTCCCGCACCGCCACCTTGCAAGCAAGGGGTTAGGGGACGAGTCCCCTTGGCTCCACCCCCTAATCAGCGCATGTTTTGCCCCTGCAATCCGTCATGGGCGTGGATCCCCTTGTCGTTGGTGTCGAGCCAGACGTGACCCGGGCTATCGAGGTCACATCAAACGACGATCAGCCTGATGGCCTGGTACGGCTGCGCCGGCAAAGGCACCAGCACGAAGGTCTCATAGGTACCGGGTAGGCGTTCGATGGTGCAGTTCCAGGTGTCGAGGACGTCGACGTACCAGCGGCCCGGCGGCAGGAGCACGTGCCGCTCGCGGGGACGGTTGAAGCCGTGGTAGCTGACCAGATACTGATCTTGGACTCCGGCCCACAGCAGGTCGAACTCGGACAGTAACGGCTCGAGAACGCCGGTCGGCGAGGATGCGACGATGTCATCGAGGAAGCCGATGCGTTGGTGACTCGTACCCCGCAGCACACCACCCTTCGACCACCACAGTTCCTCGTCGGGATTCCAGTAGGTCTCGCCGTGGCCGACGTAGCCACCGCGGACCGCCCCTTCCCACATCCGGCGGAGCATCTCCTCGCCGCTGATGTTTCCCCACTCGTATTCGAGGTCACCCTCGTAGCCGCATTCGTCGACAACGACTGGCTTTCCCCAGCGCTCCCGCCAGATTCCGGTGTCCTCGGCTGTCCGGTAGTGCTCGACCCGCTGGACGCTGGCGTGGGTGATCCAGCGGCGCCGGTGGTCGAAGTGCTGGGAGGCATTATGAATTGAGATGAGGTGCCCGTGCGGGTCTTCGGCGGCGACGAGCTCACCGATGCGGTCCCAATCCGCCGTCG
>JBKPAB010000087.1:0-8150 GCA_046726195.1 Actinomycetota bacterium | reverse complement strand
GGCGATGGAGCATGATCACACCCATCAACACCGGAGGTGAGGCCGCCGCCGCATCTGTCCTCGCGACGATCGGCGCCCTCCAGCTGCTCCAGCCGTACGTCGGTAACCCGCTGGGGCTAACCACCGGACCGAGATCCTGCGTGGTGCGTCGCAACCCGGAGTCGAGTGCTCGCGTCCTGGCGGTCGGGTAGAGCACTGACGGCGATCTGCCAGCACACGCATGCCCTGGTTCGTGCTGCCACGGAGTCGGGGCTGTCGTTCTGAGGACCGGGTCCGGTTGCACAGCAGAGCGGTGCGCGCGATTGAGCAGCTCTACGCCGATGCCTTGCCCGGCCATCTCGCCGAGCTAGCCGGGGCACGCCGCCCAGGCGAGCCGATCGGCGACGACGGCAGCTCCACTGCGCTGCTCGAGCGCCGCGACCGAGCTGCAGCCAGCAGCCGCTACCAGCTACCGGGGGTGGTCGCCTGGCGCTCGGGTCCTCAACGGAGCAGTGCCGCAAGGTCGACAAGCGAGCCTTGACCCTCGGTTGACCTAGACCGCCAACCCGGCTCGCCGCGCACCCTCGGTGTCCCACGGATGGACAGCCACGAGCATCGCTTCGAGGGTCGTCCCGGCTAGCGCCTTTGTCAGCTGCTCACGGGCCAGTGCTGCGAAATCGGGATTCAGGTTGCCGTCGGCGGCGGTGTGGCCGGGCGCACCAGCCACGGTGGTGCGTCCGGTTACCATTCCGGGGCGGGCGCGTCCATGATCGGCCGAACTTCGATGGGAATCGTTCGCTTGTGCGGCGCCTTCACCATAAGGTCGGACCTGGCTGCCAGTTCCGAGTCGCACCCACCGACGCTCTTATTCAAAATCCGCCGAGCACTCGCGGACGGAGCTTGGCCGGAAGGCACCACGGATCTGACGACGTACGAATTCAAGATCAGCGACCAAGCGCGCGCAGCGCCCGCTGCACCGCAGCTTGGGCCTCCTGAATCCTCTTCTGGTACGTCGCAAGATCGCCTGAGGTCAGCGCCTTGTCCGCGGCCTCAAAGGCTGCCTCAGCCTCACTGAGCGCGTTTGTGGCGGCCGGGTTGTCGACCTTACCCGTCGGCTTGTTCCCATCGGCGCTGCGTTCCTCTGTGCTGCCACCCGCGCTGCCCTGGAAGACCTGGTCAAGTGCTTGCTGGAGGGTGTCCCCGATCCCGACCGACTCACCGAAGCGGACCACCACGAAGCGTAGCGCGGGGTAGGAACCGGTGCTGCCTTGGCGCTGGGTGTAGACCGGCGTCACGTAGAGCAACCCACCGCCCATCGGCAGAGTGAGCAGATTGCCGAAGGTCGCGCTGGCAGCGCCCTGGTTCAGGAAGGGACGTAACCGGTCGGCCACCGTCTCGTTCGTGGTCATGGCGTTGAACGACTGTCCCGGCCCGTCGATCTGGGTTGTGTCCGACATCTGCAGGATGCGCATCCGCCCATAGTCAGGGCTGCTGGCGTCAGCGTTCACTGCCATATAGGAGGCCAGGTTGGAGCGCTTGAAGGGTACATAGGCGCTGGTCAGGGAGAAGATCGGATTGTCATCGCCGGGCCACTTCACCGACAGGTAGAACGGCGGCTCCTTGGTCTGGGTCGAGGCGCCGGCCACCGGGTCGTTCGGTACGTCCCACAAGCTCGACCGCTGGTACCAGTTGTCGGGGTTGGTCATGTGGTAACGCGCCAGAATTTGCCGCTGCACCTTGAAGAAGTCCTGCGGGTAGCGCAGGTGGTCCAGCAGGTCTTGGGAGATTGCCGATTTTGGAAGCACGACATTCGGAAACGCCCTGGCCCAGCACTTCAACACCGGATCGGTCTCGTCCCACGCATAAAGCTTGACGCTGCCGTCGTAGGCATCGACGACGGCCTTGACGGAGTTCCGCATGTAGTTGATGTCGTCCTGTGGTTGGGCTACCACGGTGCCGCCGGCGCTGGTCTGGGCGTCGGAGGTGACTTCATTGAGGTTCACGCGTTCGCTGTTCGGGTAGGAATTCGAAGTGGTGTAGCCGTCAACGATCCACACGATCCGTCCCTCCACCACCGCCGGGTACGCGTCGCCGTCGACCTTCAGCCAGGGTGCGGCGCCATGCACGAGTTCCCGCGGCGTGCGGTCATAGATGATCTTGGATTGTGGGTGGACACGGTCAGACAGCAGGATGTTGACGTCGGCAAACTTTGCGGCGTACAGCAGCCGATTCCACATGCTGCCGATCTCGATCCCGCCCTTGCCGGTGTAGGTGTAGGTCTTCGGGTTTCCGCCCTCGCCACCGCCCGGCGTATCCAGCTCAATCGGGGGTGCACCAGCGGGTGCGCCGACGATCGAGTACTGGTCCGGCCGCTGGCCCTGCAGCTCCCCGAAGTAAACGCGCGGCTCGTGTTCATCGATCTGCCCTGTGGGCGGAATGTCCTTGGCGATCCACTCGGGTTCACCGCCGGACTGCCGCCGGTTGCCGTACGCCGCGACGAGGCCGTAGCCGTGGGTGAAGACGGTCTTCCGGTTGTTCCAGTCGTCCGCGACGCCGCTCAGGTCCATTTCTCGAACAGCCACCACCGCGTCGGTCTCCTTGCCGGCGATGGTGTAGCGGTCCACGTCGAGGATCTTGGGGAAGGAGTAGTAGCCGCGGACCTGCTGGAGCTGCTCGAACGTCGGACCGATGACGTTCGGGTCGATCAGCCGGATTCCCGGCAATGCCTCCGCGTCGGACCGCAGCTGACCCGCTGTGGCCGTCGTCGTTGCTGAGTAGTCGGTGATCTCCACCTCGTCCACGGCGTACGCCGCGCGGGTCGCCTCGATATTGGCCAGGATGTAGCTGCGCTCCTTGTCCGGCTCGTCGGGTCGGACGCTGAAGTACTGCACCGCGCCCGGGTAGACCAGCCCAAGCAAAATGGCCGACAGCAGCAACAAGACCAGCCCGATAGTCGGCACCATCCAGCGCCGCAGTACAGCGTTAGCAAGGAACAGCAGCGCACAGATTCCGGCGATGATGGCCAAGATCATCTTGGCGGTCACGGTCGCGTTGTCTGCGGTGTAAGAAATGCCGGTGAACAGCCGGTTGGAGCGTTCGATTGCTAGCGCGTACTGGTCGAACCAGTAGCTGAAACCCTTCACCAGCACCGCCAGGCCAACCAGGATCGAAAGGTGAGCTTGAGCGGCCGTGCTCCCGCCGCGACGTGGGCCGCTGAACCGCAATCCACCGATCGTGTAGTGGACGATGGCGGTCACGATCGCACTGAAGACGAATGCCGCGAAGGCGAACGACAAAACGAACCGCCACCATGGATAGGTGAAAACGAAGAACCCAACATCGAGGCCGAAGCGCGGGTCAGCGATGTTAAAGGGTTGTGCGTTTCGCCAGGCCAGGTAGTCCAGCAAGTGGCCGCTGGCCGCACCGCCCGCGAACAGGCCGACGATGGCGCCTAGGGCGACCAGGACCCAGACAAACCTGGATTCCAACATCTCGCGATAGCGCTCAAGCAGCGGGCTGGTCGGTACTTGCGCTCCCAACCGCGGCCGCGACCGATAGGCAATGGCCGCATTGGCGACTACAAAGGTGGCCATGATCAGCCCGAAAGCCACGAACAGCCCGATTCGGGTCAGCAGCATCTTGCTGAAGACCGAGGCGTAGCCGAAGGAGCCGTACCACAACCGGCCGGTCCACACGCTGGTAAGAATGGCAAAGACCACGATTAAGACCGCGACAATGACCAGCGTCGGCAGAATGGCGCTCCGTCGCCGGCTGACCCGCAGACTGCTCAAACTCTGATCTCTCCTCAACTGCCGTTAACGGCACACGCGTCTCGGCAACGACCCTTGCCGGTCCGAGCGGTTCCGTCGGCGCGTCTGCGCGTTACTCATGTCAGGACACCTGATGTAGCTAACGCCGCGGGTCCTGGTCCAGCGGCTTCTCGTTGCCACGTTGGGCGGCCGCAGCCTCGGCCTTGGCGTCGTTGACCGCCGCTTGGGCCAGCTCGGCGACCCGATCAGCGGCTGCGACGGCGTCTAGGCTCGGCGTACCGCCTGAGGTGCGCTGGCGGCTGCCGTTCTCGGCTTCGATCTCCGACAGCGCGCTATCGGCCCTGCCGTCGTCGGCCGCGGGCGCGCCCATCCGGGAGCGGTCCCCGAAGGCCTCAGTGATGGTGCGGACCGCTTGGGTGAGCTCACCGGGGATGACCCAGAAGGTGTTTCCGCCTCTCGCAAGGTGGGGCAGCGTCTCCAGGTACTTGTAGGCCAGCACCTTCGGATCTGCGTTGTTGCGGTGAACGGCCTGGAAGACCAGGTCGACGGCCCTGGCCTCACCGTCGGCACGGAGGATCGCGGCCTGCTGGTCGCCCTGCGCCACCAGAATCTCCTGCTGACGAGTCCCTTCGGCGGTGAGGATCTTGGACTGCCGTTCCCCTTCGGCGTGCAGAATGGCTGCGCGCTTATCGCGCTCGGCGCGCATCTGCTTCTCCATGGCCTCCTTGATGGTGACCGGCGGATCGATCGCCTTGATCTCGACCCGGTTCACCCGGATTCCCCACTTGCCGGTCGCCTCGTCCAACACAATGCGCAGCCGAGTGTTGATTTCCTCACGCGACGTGAGTGTCTGCTCCAGATCCATGCTGCCGATGACATTGCGCAAGGTGGTGACCGTGAGCTGGTCGATGGCTTGTAGATAGTTCGCGATCTCGTATGCGGCGGCTCGAGGTTCGGTGATTTGGTAGTACAACACGGTGTCGATGTTGACCACCAGATTGTCTTCGGTGATCACTGGCTTCGGCTGCGATGAGTACACCTGCTCCCGCACGTCGAGCTTGGTGTTGATTCGATCGGCCAACGGGATGATGAAGTTCAGACCCGGCTGCAACGTCGTCCGGTAGCGGCCGAACCGCTCGACGTTGTAGCGGCGGGCCTGTGGGACGATGCGCACGGCAGACATCACCACGAATACCACCAGGGCCGCCACGATGATGATCGGGACTAAAAGGTTCAGGTTCAGGTCCATATCTCCTCCACCGTCATTTCAACTGTGCATGCTCAGGGCAGAAGCTCCCGGGAATAGACGATCGCTGTAGCACCTTCGATCTCCATGACATCCACCGGGGTCCCCGCCGGGATCACGTGGTCCTCATCGAGCGCACGCGCCGACCACACCTCCCCGGAGAGCTTGATGAGGCCCTGCGTACCGGTAACCTCCTCGATCACCACCGCCTTCTTCCCGACCAGCGCGTAGCTGCCCTCGCGCACCAGTGAGGGATGGGTCATCTGCCGTCTCGCGATCGGCCGCACGATCAGTAGCCCCAACGCACCCGTGATCGCGAAGGCGAGGACTTGCGCCAGCAAGGGGCCGCCCACACCGGCGACGATCGCGGCGACCAGCGCGGCGCCGGCGAGCAACCCAAACGCCAGGGTGAGCGTGAAGTACTCTGCAACGCCCAAGGCGGCAGCCGCGATCAACCACGCGATCCACGGCATGGAAGCGGCCTCCCGTCCAAAACGGTTACCTCGAAAGTACCTCGCCGGAATGCCGGCAGCACACGACGCGTTGTGCGCGAAATCACGAATTCGTTGCAGCCCCGATCGGCGTTCTCGTCGCTGAGGTGAACCTCCACCCGCGTGACCCGCTCCCGGACACGGGACAAGGACTTCGAAATCTCGTTCCGCACCCGCTCCACCAGATCGGGGGACGGCGTCGACGCGCTTATCGGTGTTCACCAAGATCTGCCTCTGCATCGCTCCTGAGTCGGAAGCGGTCGGTTCACCGCTGACCGAGCCCAAGATCGACTTGGGTTGGCGGTGCGACTTTCGTAGGCTGGCGCGGATGTCAGCCCGCGGGACCGCCCACCGGCGCCGAGCCCGGCGAGCGGGCCGGGGCGCCTGGCGTGCCGTGCTGTTGGTCCCGACCGCGATGCTCAGCGTGGTCCTCAAGGTCGTCCGACTGGCCCAGGTTCCGGCCACGGGGCCGCGGCCGGCCGACCTGGTCTCCGACCTGACCTTCTCGGCGGCGTGGATCGTCGGGTGGTGGGTGTTGGCGGTCGCTGGGTCGCGACGCCTGACCCGTGCGCTGGTGCTGGCAGCGGCTCAGCTGAGCACATGGGCCTGGCCAGGCAACGCCCTCAAGTACCTTTGAAGTCAAGATGATCGACGGTGAGCTGCTGACGATCGGAGAGTTGGCGCAGCGCACGGGCGTGGCGCGCTCTGCCCTGCGTTACTACGAGGAGCTCGACATCCTGCAGCCCAACGCTCGACGGTCGGGGCAGCGCCGGTACGACGAAGCCGCGGTCGCACTCGTTGGGGCCATCCTGCTGCTCCGCGAGGTGGGCTTCTCGCTCAACCAGATCCGCCAGATCATGCGTCCTGCGTCGGCATCCGGCTCCGCCGCATGGCGCGACGTCGCCGCCCGCAAGCTCAAGGACCTCGATGACCGCGTCGAGCAGGCCGAGGCGGCTCGGAGTGCTCTGCAGCACGCCCTCGCTCACCACCATGATGATGTCCTCGATTGCCCCCGATTCTGGGACGCCGTGACAAACCGGCTTCAGGGAATTTCACTGCAGGCCTCGCATCCTCACTAGGCGGCGGCGGTTCCTCCACAACGTCGGCACCGCGCCGACGCGTCAGGTAGAGCACCGCTGACAGCGACGCAATCGGGAGCAGATAGCTGATGGCGAGCGCAAGGATGGGATCCCAAGCCCAGCCGGCGTCGATCCCGGCGTAGAGCAGCGCCGTGGAGATGCTGCCGGAACCAAGCGAGAGGAGGAATGTCCTGACCGGCAGTCGCGCCAGACCCGCCAGACAGACCATCGCCTCGGGGATGCTGTAGGGCAGACTGCGGCTAAGCGCGATCCCCCATGGCCCAGCCCGGTCGCTCAGCGCGGCGATCGCTTCAGGCGAACGACCCTTGAGCGCACGCTCGATGACCCGTCGGACGGGCGTGGACATCAGGAGGTAACCAGCCGCACCGTTCAAGATGTGGCCGACTGTCCGATTAGGGTTCCCAGGGCGTTGCCATAGATCGCGCCGAGGGCGGTGATCACCGAGGCCTGTGGAATCGGCAGCAGGAGGTGGGCGAGGATCAACAAGATGCCAACTGCCCAGGCCCAGTTATCGAGATGGCTGTGAAGGTCTGTCGATGCTTCCGCGTCGTCAAGGGTCGCCAGCCGCGCAACCGCGCCCAAGGCGAGCAGGGGTACCGCCATCGCGATGAGCCTCCGCGGCCGCAGCCACGGTGTGGGTCGATCCATCCGTGACGTTGCCGTTCTGCTACTGGACATTGTCATGCTCACCAGGACATCTCCCCCTCTCACTTAGGGGAGCTTCGGCCAGGACGCAGGCCACTGGAGGCTGCAGGTTCAGCGTCTCCCTGCGGAGGCTGATGAAGCCAGCGTCGTGAAGCCGCCCCGCCGTCTCCTCACCGACGCGTTCGGTTGTCTCGGCGGAGGCACCGGGACAGCGCGGCTGCGAGACAATCGCCACTCGACCGCCCGGCCGCAGCGCCCCGCGAAGATCCTTGAGCCGCGCCTCTGGTTCGGGCCACATCCCGAAATTGTTGACAGCCAGCGCCTTGTCGAACATCTCGCTGAAATCACCGAGGTCCAGGGCGGATCCGAGCCGCAACTCGACTCGACCTTGCTCCACAGCAGCCCGGTTGCGGACGGCCGCCTGGCGAACCATGGCCTCGGAGTGGTCGATTCCGAGCACGAAACCGTCGGTGGCGCGGCGAGCCAGCTCGCGGATCGCGAGTCCAGGGCCGAAGCCGATCTCCAGGACGTGGTCTTGAGGTTGTACCTCCAGCAGAGCGACCGCCCACCGGTTCCGCTTCCTGTTAGATGGGCGTAGCGCCATCTCCCAGCCAGCCAGCCGCCCGGCGAAGCCGTGGGGTCGAACGAACTGAGTCATGACGGCCCCGGACAGCCGCTGCCTCGCTCTCATGAATCGGATCACACGCCCTCAAGCGGACTTGAAGTCAAGAGGCTCGATGCGATGCCCGCGGCCGTGGCGTCATCGCGGAGTTTCCTCTCCACTCCGGGCGGGCTGGAGGCTAAGCTCGCGCGATCGATTTGTATCGATTCTCGGAGGGGCCCACGATCGCCGATGTGGCGAGTTGGGAATAGGCACCGAGACGTTCCGTAAGACGGTCGGCTTGCGAAATCCCCCTTT
>JBKPAB010000086.1:0-7075 GCA_046726195.1 Actinomycetota bacterium | reverse complement strand
CGGCGCGTGGGTCGTCTCGCATCTGTTCGCCATGGTCGGATTCATCCTGCTGCCGCTCGGCCTGCTCGCCGTCCGCGCGGTTGTCGGCGGCACCCGCGCCGAACCGCTCGCGGCGGCCGCCTTCGTCGTCAGCTTGGTCGGCGCGGGCCTGACGCTGCCGTATTACGGCGCAGAGGATTTCGCGCTGCACGCGGTTGCCCAGCGGGCCGCAGAGGGTCAGCAGTTGGACCTGCTGGACCTGGTCAACGCGATCCGCACCGGCTCCGTCGCCATCACGATGTTCGGGATCGGACTCCTGCTGCTGGGCGTCGGCGCCGTGCTGACCGGCGTCGCCGTCTGGCGGTCGGGCGTGCTGCCGCGCTACAGCGCCATCCCATTCGCGATCGGTTTCGTGCTGCTCCTGCCACAGTTCTACGCACCTGCCGCGGTCCGCATAGGGCACGGTGTCCTCGTCGGGATCGGGCTGGCCTGGCTGGCGATCGAGCTGTGGCGGTCGCAGGCGCGCAGCCAGTCCTGACCGCAACTGCCGGAGCCGACCTGTACGACGGGCGGGCTGCCCTCGGGCCGCCACTCGTTGATGAGTCTGGTACCAAATCGTGCGTCGCACGGATGGCTTCGCCTTGCGGGGTGGTGCGGACGCCGAAGGCGTGCTCGTACTTCGAATGGGTCCATAGCGCCACGACATGTCGCGGCGATGGATGCGTCGACCCGATGTGCGAACCCCGGGTACGGACCGAAATCCAACGGCTCCAAAGCCCGCCGCGCAGCGGCGCCGCCTCGGCTGAACATGGCTTCCCGGACGAGATTGCTCCCGGCACTGGGTACCTCACGGTCGCCACCATCACCATCTCCGCCATCTTGCGCGATCAGGACCCTACGTTCGCCGTCTCAGTCTTGACCCGTCGCCTCCGAACCGAGCATCCTTCGCTCACCCTCGCCTGAGCGCAGTATTCGTTACTAGCGCCTGTCCCTCTCGCTCCGTTTGCAGCCGGATGGCCGACGAGTAGCGTCATTTCTCTAGAGAAGATGGTCGGCGTGAAGCCTCGACTCATTTGCCTTGTTCGCACCCACAAATGGCACAGCAGCTGGGACAACGACGAGCAGAAGACGGTGTGGACTTGCGCCCGCTGCGGTAGGACGAGGGTTCGCATTGGCAGGCTGGACCAGCGCAAGAGCGGCTGGGGTTTTGGGGCCTGACCTATGGGGCCAAATTCACTGGGAGGCTCCAACTAGCTCCAGGTCTTGTGCCGCCAACTAGCTGGAGCTTCCCCCTGTTGCGGCCACCCAAGATCTATTGCCGCGCGGAATCGCTGAAAAGTCCAGAACCTGGCGCAATTTATCCGACGGCACCCGGATCTGCGCGAAATCTTGCGGTCAAGGCCCGCTCCCCTGGCCACAGCTGGACGCGGGTGCGGCGATGCGGCTCGACGAGCAGTCCGCCGTGGGTGCCGATGAGGTGGAAGGGTCGGTTGTCGGCGAAGCCGAGGTTGTAACTGAGGCGTTCAGCAGCCGGAATCGCATCCGCTGACTGTTGATGTTCAGGTGAGGATCGTGGGCGCCGCTGGCCCCGGATTTCAGAGCCCAGCCGCCCGATCGGGCTGAACAGCGAATCACCGAATTCCAGCCGTCCTTGATCGTCAAACTGCTTGTCTTGGATGATGACCGGGATTCATCCACGGCGTACCGGTTGGGTAATGGCAGCGCGCTTGCCTGGGGATCGTCGAGCAGGAACAGTGAGGCGACGCCGGTAGACGTGGTCCTGAGTGAGGCCATGCAGGTGAGGGTGACACCACAGGCTGGCGGCGGGCTGATCGATGGTCCAGCCAGGTGACCATGTGGCGCCTGGCCTGATCATCTGGTGTGGACCGCCGTCGGCTTCGGGGCGGCAGGTGCATGCCGTGCCAATGGATGCTGGTCGGCACTGGCAACTCGTTGGTGACGTTGATGGCTACGCGGTCACCATTGGCAGCCGTAGCGTCGGGCCAAGGCAGGTCCCGTTTGCCCCCAGGTCTTGGTCGGCTTGCCGGGCAGCAGCTCGCTCGTACCGGCCTGCAGCCGCAGGTCGAACACCTTGCGCCCATCGGCGTCAATCCGCGGTTCCAGCAGTGGCGGGATGTTGAGCGGGTTGGCAAAGCTCAGCTCGGCCCGCATTGGTTTGCTTTGCCCGGGACCAAAGCCAGGCTGCCACACCGGTCAGCCCAACGACCACGAGCAGGGCAAATACACCGGTCCACAGCAGTACCCAGCCGACCAATCGTCGAATGGAACGAAGGCTCATGCTAGAAGTCATGATGCACTCCCACAATGCGATCCTCAGATGACAGGTGGAGCGTCATGTGGGCGGCGACCTGTCATCCGGTATGCACTAGCGGGAGCGGCAGACCTCTCTTTGTCTATTGCGGTGTTGACTCGGGGACGGACGCAAAGCTAGGCGATGCCGGCGGCATTGGACGGTAGCCGGGTGGTGATGGTGACCCCGCCGACGAGCAGCGGCTGGCCGTGGTAGGCCGCATCCCGACCGCGTGAATGCGACGGCCGGGCCGAAGTCAGCGGGCCGCACGATGTAGTCGTCAGGGTTGGAGGAGCCGGCCTGTGCCGTACCGACCTGCACATCATCGAGGGCCAATGGGCGCCGAAGAGCAACGTTACGCTGCCGTACACCCTCGGCCACGAGAACGCCGGCTGGGTGCGCGCGGTCGGTTCAGCGGTGGAGCACGTGCAGCCAGGGGACGCGGTGATCCTGCACCCGCTGGTGACGTGCGGCTTCTGCCGTGCGTGCCGGGCAGGGGACGACATGCACTACGAGGCGAGTGCGTTTCCCGGCATTGACACCGACGGTGGCATGGCCGAGTTCATCCGGACCTCGGTGCGGTCGGTGGTCAAGCTTGCTCCTGGGATCGAACCGGCGGCCGTTGCGGCACTCGCTGACGCCGGCCTCACGGCGTACCACGCCGTGAAGAAGGCGCTGCCGCTGCTGCACCCCGGCAGCACGTGCGTCGTGATGGGTGCCGGCGGCCTCGGCCACCTCGGCATCCAATGCCTACGCGCAATGAGCGCCACACGCATCGTCGTGCTCGACGCCAACGCGGAAGCCCTTGCCCTCACGCGTGACTGGGGAGCCGATGAGACCGTCGCCGCCGACGGTGGGCACGTCGAGCGGGTCCTCGAGCTGACCGGCGGCAAGGGCGCCGAGGTGGTGCTGGACTTCGTCGGGGAGGGGGGCGCTGAGCGGGACAGCTGGGCGATGACGCGCCGAGCCGGTAGCCACTTCGTCATCGGTTACGGCGGCACGATGGAGATCCCGGCCATCGACGTGATCTCGACCGAGCGAAACGTCATAGGCAACCTGGTCGGCAGCTATAACGACCTGGTCGAGCTGATGGCGCTGGACGCCACCGGGCAGGTCACCATGCACACGCAGACATGCCCCCTGGAGGCCGTCAACGAAGCGATGGACGATCTCGACGCTGGCCGGCTGCGCGGGCGTGGCATCCTGGTCCCCGCTACGGCTGGGTCGTAGGGAGCGAGATCACTCAGGGCGGCGCCACAGCGCCACGCCAGGCCGGCTACGTCCGGCCCGGCGCGCTGCTGATCATCAGGCGTGTTCGCCGGCAACACGTTCGCGCAACGCCGTCACCGGCTTAGTGTTGCGCACCGAGTTCGACCTGCGTCTCGCGGCCTGCGCACGAACTGAAACGTCGATGTTCAACCTGGCCCACACCACCGCGGGCAGGTACGCCGCCTTCGCCCAACAACTGCTCGATGATCAGCTAGAACGAGGCAACCGGCAGTAGCGACGCCGGCTTCGCTCCGGAAGAAGGAACCGCTTGCGGGACTGGGCGAGGATCCAGAGAAGATCCGTCGAAGTCTCGACGCACTGGAGGAACAGCTGATTGTGGTGGTCGCGCGCTGGAAGAAGCCTTTCCGGGACGCTCAGGCCGGCGGAGCCGCGAACTTGTCGCCAGTGGGTCGAGGCTGTTCCGCTCCTGCTGCTTGGGTTCATGCAGCGAACCCCGGCGGCTAACGGGCTCGTGCACGCGGAACTACCGCAGGCAGGATGCGCCCCCGTCGATTGTCAGCCTCGCCTGACGGAGCCTTTATGAGTGGGAAATTCGAAACTCAGTGTCACCGGGCTGTTGTGCTGCGTCGGCCGCCACCATCCGGTCGATCCGGGCGGTGGCGAGCACGTCGCGCAGATCGGCCTCGGTCGCATCCGGGGCGCCGAACAGCAGGTTCTCCAGTAGCGTGCCGGACAGCACCGGCGCGTCCTGCTCGACGTACCCGAGCGCGGCGCGCAACTCAGCCAGCGGCCAGTCACGTGCATCTGTGCTGTCGATGAGTACACGCCCGGACTCGGGTTCGTAAGTTACCGCCCCGACCAGCAGCTGGATTGGCGGCATCAGGTCGTACACGTACAACAGGAACGCGACCAGGGTGCCGACGTCGATCGCGCCAGTCGCGGAGCGAGCACCGCCGCGTGCACAGCGACAAACGACGCCCGCACCGCCAGGCCAGCGGTGTTGCCGGCCAGAGCACCCCAAACCGCGGCGCGAACCCCGGCATGCCACGCCTGACCCGCGGCGTCGCGGACCCGGTCGTCCTCGCGCTGCTCGGCGCCGGAGGCCTTGACCGTGCGGAACGCGCCGAACATCCGCTCCGACACCGCACCCATCACGCCCGCCGACTCCTGCGCGTGCCGCGCAGCCTTATTGATCCGCGGCAGAACAACGCCGATCACGAACCGGCAAGCAGGAGCATCGACAGCGTGACAGCGAGCAGCACGATGTCCAGCAGACCATCAGCAAGACGGTCGCGGTCAAGGTAAGCGCCCCGGTGATCGCCTGCACCAGTGAGTTGGTGGTGACCTCGCGCAGCAGCGTCGTATCGGCCGTCACCCGCGACATCAGGTCCCCGTGTTCGGTACCTGCCACCGCGGACATCCGCAGCCTGATCAGCCGAGTCGCCTGCGGGTGCTCCTTCCGTACGTGGGAGGGATCGAGACGATCACGCTTCTCATCGCTGGCGCTTGCATCGTCTATTACTGGCTCACCGTCGGCGCCCTCCTCGAACGCATCGCCTGACCTAGCCCGGACTGGTGGCCATCTGTAACGCCGATCACGGACGACCGCCCGCCTCGCGGGAGTTAAATGCTGTCATGGACAGACCCGACATGATCACGTCCCGTGGCACAGTGCGTCTCGAGCGCAGCGCCAAGCGGGTGCGCGTCCAGCTCGGCGGCCACGTGATCGCCGACACGACGCGCCCCATGCTGGTCTGGGAGAAGCCGTACTACCCCACCTACTACGTCCCGCTGGACGACATCGACACCACGCTGCTCAGCCCAAGTGGCGAGACTCGGCACTCCCCCAGCCGTGGCGCCGCCACCCTGTTCACCGTCAAGGTGCCTGGGCGCGAGGCGGCCGACGCGGCGGCGCGTTACGAGGACTCGCCGATCACCGAGCTCCGCGACCTGGTCCGGTTCGACTGGGAGGCGATGGATGCGTGGTACGAGGAGGACGAGCTCGTCTACGTCCATCCGCGCGACCCGCACACGCGCGTCGACATCCTCGCCAGCTCCCGCCACGTCCGAGTCGAGCTCGCCGGCGTCACGGTCGCCGACTCGCCGCGGCCGAGGCTGCTCTTCGAGACCGGGCTGCCGACCCGGTACTACCTGCCGCGGACCGACGTACGGATGGACCTACTGGAACACAGCGAGACGGTGACCCGTTGCCCGTACAAGGGACAGACAGAGCACTTCGCCGCCCGGATCGACGGCCAGCTCAAGGACGTGGCCTGGTCCTATCCGACGCCCTTGCCGGAAAGCCAGAAGATCGCGGGGCTCATCGCCTTCTACGACGAGCGGGTCGACACGTTCATCGACGGCGCCCGGCAGGACCGACCGAAGACACCGTTCAGCTAGCGGCCGGCGAGGGCACGAGAGCATTCACCGGTCGGTGATGGTCGCGGTGAACCCGCCTTCCTGGTGGACGCGGACACAAGCGACGAGCAGATCGGCCGCTACGCCGCCCTCTGCGCCGATGACGACAGCTGCCGCACCCGGACCGACGACCTCGCCGCGACGATGCGACGGACCGCCGCAGACATCCCCGACCGCTGGCTCTTCCTGCCGATCAAGGACGCGAACGTCCGGGTCGTCTCCATGTTCGGGCTCCTGGACTCGACACCGGCGGCATCATCGACCCCCGCCCCGATGACGCTCGACGCGTGGCTCTCCGCGGCCGAGGGGGACGCGAGCGGGTTCTGGTTCATGTCGGTGCTCGGGGACCTGTTGTTCCCCGAGCTGTTGGTCCGCGGCCAGTACGCCGCCGCCGCGATCCTTGACGCCCAAGCGGCGCGCGACTACTTCGCCCGCCGGCAAGGGGACCTTTCGAACCTGGGCTACGTCGCTACGGCGTCCACCTGGGGGTGGTGGCGTGCTGGCCGACGCCTGGCCGGCCGCGCCCGACGAGGCACCTACAGCCGGGTGCGGACCTCGGAGGTGGAGACGCTCCTCATCGGCGGGGAGCTCGACCCCATAACGCCACCTCAGGTCGCGACTACGCAGCTCCGCCGTACCTGCCCAACGGCCACCAGGTCGTGCTGCCGGGGTTCGGCCACCAGCTCACCGTCTTCATAGAGCAGCCCGAAGCCGGCAGCCGGCTGATCAACACCTTCTTCGACAGCGGCCAATTCGACGACTCGCTCTATGTGCCCGTCAGCGTCGACTTCACGCCCCCGATGACCTTCGGAGCGATCGCGAAGCTTACCCTCGGCGCGATGCTCGCGCTGGCGGCGCTGACCGTCCTCTCCCTGCTTCTGATGGCTCGCCGGTCGCGCACGCGCGGCCGCATCGGGCCGAAGTCCGCCGCGTTGCTCCGGTCGGTCTACCCGCTCGTGCTCGGCCTGGGCGAGCGGTGCCTCGGCGCCCTGATCCTCCTTACGACCATGCCCGGCGTTCGCATCGACAACGAGCTGCTAGTCGTCCTGTCTGTCGGTGTGCCGATCAGCCTCGGGACCTACTGGGCGTCGGTGCATCGCGACTCGTCGGCCCGAAGCAAGGGTGTCGGACTCGCAG
>JBKPAB010000085.1:0-12591 GCA_046726195.1 Actinomycetota bacterium | reverse complement strand
AACTGTCTCATAGCGCAGCGGCGGTGTCTGCGGTGTTTGATGATCCGAATCTGGTCGGGTCGGCCGGGTTGGTGCCGTTGCTGCGGCTGGCGGAGCGGTGCGGCCTTTCCGAGGCCGCCAGCCGGCTCACGGTGCCGGCTCTCATCTGTCTGCCCTGGATGATCATGATCCTGACAACCGTGTTACGCGTCCGGCCGCTCCCGATCGCATCCTGGAATCCAGTCAAGACTGGCAAATGGCTAATGGCCGGTTGGGTCGTGATCTTCTTTGTGCTCGGCATGTTCCCGGCTCTCGCCGCCTGGCTTGGACTGGCGGCGACGGCGGTCTTAGGTATCGGGGCTTTGACAGGCATGGTCTCCGCCATGGGCTTGATCATCCGGGCTGCCAACTGGACCGTGCGCGGGCTTGAGGCAATCGGCGAGAAGACCTGCGCCGGCCGGTCAGTACTCTTCTCCGCTGGCGCCAGCGGCGGTTCCGTCGGTCTCACCGTCGCACGATTTAGCGGAACCGCAGCCGATCCTGGGATCACCCGCGCCGTCGAGGCGATACAGCAGATGGCCGGTCCCGGCACCTTGTCGGAGGCGGCAGACGGCACCTTCATTCGCGACACCTTCTATGGCGCCACCTGGGTTCCGATGCCACGGCTGCCCTCGCCGACGCTCGCATGGCAGTGGGCCGACCGGGCCCAGTTGATCGAGACAGGGTGGAAGGACGCCTACCAGCGGCCGGGTCCCGCCTGGGGAGATCGCTCGTTCTTGAATGATCTCGATCTCTCGCCAGCCACCGGCCATTTGATCTTGAACTCGACCGACGCCAAACATGTCTGCCGAGTCTGGGTCAGCCAGATCAAGCCGGACCCAAGTGCGATGATCATCGCGGCTCCGGGTGCCGGCTTCGACCCCGAGAACAGCTGTGACAAGGTGCCAGGCCCGGCGGCGCGTACGGTCGACCTCTTCGCCGCATATGGCCCGTATGCACCTGAAGCCGCCGGAGATGACGGCACGTTCTGCCTGGGCGACGTCAAGGCGGCGACGGCCGCGCTGCTAACCGCGCGGTTTCCCTTCGTCACCCCCGGCGCCGTGATCGGACCCTGCCCGGATCGGCGGGTCGTGGACAAGCAGACGCCGGCGTACTGGCCGCGTACCCAGCTCGTCGACGGCGGGTATATCGAGAACAGCGGCCTGGCGACGATCACGGATCTGGCACCCCAGTGGCTTCCGCTGGTTCGCAACCACAACATCGAGGCGGCAGACCCGGCAAATGAGCTCCCTTTGATCGTGCCTTTTGTGGTGTACCTGGCCAATGGTGATCAAGACACCACCCACCCAGAGCTCAACCAGGGTCCGACCAGTGAGGTTGCGCTGCCGCTCAGCACTTATCTGCGGGGAGGGGTCAGCTTGTCCAAGCCGGCCGCGCTGCTGGAGCGCGCTCGGGATCTGGTCAGGCTGCCCGCCTTCTGCCCGCCTGGCGAGGGGTCCGGGGGTGCGGATGTGTGTGCCGCTTTGGAGGTGGCACTGCCTCGCCGGGTGATCGTGGTCGACCGGCTGCCGCAGCCCGAGGTCGCCGCACCGTTGGGCTGGTCACTCTCCCAGTCCAGCCGAAACGCGCTGAATGATGCGATCGATGCGCAGGTCACGGCGCGCTGCGGTACGCCTTACTCGCCGCCCAGCTGCCGGCTCGGCTACGCGCCGCTGGGTGAGCTGCGGCACTACTACGGGGTGGAGTGAACGTCTGAGGTGGCTCGGGCACAGCCGCGTTGGGCCGATATCTTGTCGGCATGAGCAACTACGGGCAGCAGCCGCCCTATGGGCAGAACCCGCCGAATCCGTACGGGCAGCAGCAGCCCGGGCCGTACGCGCAGCAGCCGCAGCAATACGGGCAACCGCCGCCCGGACGGCAACCTCAGCAGCCGTATCCCGGCCAGCAGGGGCCGTACGGTCAGCAACCGGGTCAGTACCCACCGCAACAGCAGCAGCCGTACGGTCAGCCCGGACAGGCACCGTACGGGCAACAGGCGCCGCAGTGGACTCCGCAGCCGCCTGCAACGAAGCAGCCTGAGATCGTGCAGCGCCCGCTGCCAGTGGTGACCATGGAGACCGTTCCGGGTCGCGAGATCTCCTCGGTGGTCGGCGACGTGGTTGGGGTCGTGGCGCGCACCCGCGAGCTGCGACCTGATCTGCGCGGCCTAAACCCGCTGGACGGCTACGTTGTGATGTTGACCGACTCGCGTCAGGACGCCGTGGCACGCATGGTCGAGATGGCGGTGGCCGCCGGCGCGGACGCGGTCGTCGGCCTCAAGTTCGACTGCAGCGAAATCACGCAGTCGCTCAGCGAGGTCGCTGCATACGGCACAGCGGTGACGCTGGTGCCCGACCAGGACGACGCAGCCGACGCCTTCTCCGCTGAGGACGAGCAGGCCGAGTCGGCTGCCGCGCGTGGTGATCAACTGGCCGATGATGAGACGATGCGGACGTGGCCACCGCCCGAGGGAAATTGAGCTCATGAGCGCGAGTGACAAACCCGGCCAAGATCAAGCACCTGAGCAAGATCAGACACCTGAGGAAGAGACAAAGCGCAAATTCCGCGAGGCGTTAGCGGCCAAGCAGGGACGTAAAGGCGAAGATCACATCGACAACGCCCCGCAGCATGTGCATGGGCACGGCCCGGTTGAGACCAAGCGAACGTTCCGCCGTAAGACCGGGTAGGAACGAATGCGGGCTGAGCCCGTCGAAGCGTGCCCTTCGACAAGCTCAGGGCACATAACCTCATGTGCCCTGAGCCCGTCGTTCATGTGCCCTGAGCCCGTCGAAGGGCACCAGGGCCTTGCTGCTCGCGCATCGCGCGCGTGGATCCGACGTCGTCGTCACTCTTCGCGAACAAAAGCGCGTTCGCTCATCGCTCCTCAGATCGTCGGGCGCGCGATTTGCCGACGCTCGCACCAGTGAATTGCTCCGCGAGTCTCACCCGAATGCCCGCTTGATTCGCATCAAAACGAACCTCTGAAAGGTCGCTCACAATCGCGTCGGCGTCCAGCGCCTCTCGGGGTGTCGTCGTGACAACGGCCAATGTGAAACAACCGGCGGCCCGAGCTGCCTGGAGTCCACTTGGTGCATCCTCGACCACAAGACAGCGTCGGGGGTCGACACCCAGCCGGCGCGCGGCCTCGAGGAACGGCTCGGGGTGCGGCTTGCCATGCGCGACATCATCGGCCGTCACTAGCACCGAGGGCGGCACGAGGTTTGCGGCCGCGATTCTTGCTGCCGCGAGCGGCACGGTGCACGATGTCGCAATCGCGTTCTTCGCGCTCGCGAGGGATGCCAGCGCTTCTCTGGCCCCCGGGAGCATCACCACATCGTGAAGATCGGCAGTTTCTATTTCGGTGATGCGCTGTATGCCTGCCTCATGCAAATGCTCGGGCAGCACGGCGCGTACCACCGACGCCGACGGGGTGCCGTGATGGGCGCTTAAGTCCATCGGGGCGAGCCCGTGCTCATCGGCCCAGGTGTCCCAGGCCCGAATCACAGCTGGTGTGGAGTCGATGAGTGTTCCGTCCAAGTCGAAGATGACAGCCTCGAAGACCTCATTGGCCAGCCGACCTAAACCCACCGCTCACTCCTCCGAATCAAACCTAGACTGCTGTGGCTAACTCCACTGCGACGCCGAATAGTCCGCCCTACTTCCGGCTTGCAGATTTTTTGCAGTTCCCATCTTGATGAGTGAGCACTCACTCACTATTCTGGCGAGGTGACTCGCGCCGCTCCTTTGCCGCTCGATGAGCGCCGCGCCGCACTCATCGCGGCTACCGAGCCGCTGCTGGAACGGTTCGGCCGCGAGGTGAGCACCAAGCAGATTGCCGAGGCGGCCGGTGTTGCGGAGGGGACGATCTTCCGGGCTTTTGCTACCAAAGAGGCGCTGATCGATGCAGTCATCGAGGACGCCTTCGACATCCAGCGCACCTGCGACGAGCTTGCTCAGGTCGATCTCGGCCTGAGTCTTGAGGAGCGGCTGGTTGCGGCAGTCGCTATTCTCCAGGAGCGGCTGCGCAGAGTTGTCGCGTTGTTCGGATCGCTCCGGCTGCGTAAGGAGGCGCATGATCACGACAGCTTTCGGGCTAAGCAACAGGCCGACAATGAGCTCCTCAACAGTGCCATCGCCCCGTTGATCAAACCCGACCAAGATCAGCTCAGGCTGGATGCGACCGAGGCGGCCAGCGCTTTACGCGCGATAACTTTTTCGATGACCCATCACATCCTCGGCGACCAGCGTCTCGCCGAACCACAGCAGATCGTTGATCTTGTTCTGCACGGCATCTGCCGATACCCGCCACCACACCGAGTGCGGACATCATGCTGATCCGGCTGCTCCGCACCTATCTCGCTCGCTACCAGCGCACCATCAGCGGCCTGTTGATCTTGTCCCTCGCCGGCACGATGGCGGCGTTGCTGCTGCCAAGCCTGAACGCGGCAATAATCGATAACGGCGTAGCCAAGGGCGACACCGGCTACATCTGGCGTACCGGCGCCATCATGCTCGTGGTCACCCTGGTACAGGTTGGTTGCTCCATCTGGGCCACCTATTTGGGCGCCAAAACGGCCATGGGTTTCGGTCGCGACGTACGCGCGTCGGTCTTCGAGCGCGTGCTTTCCTTCTCTGCCCGTGAGCTCAACCACTTCGGCGCGCCGACGTTGATCACTCGGAACACCAACGACGTGCAGCAAGTACAGACACTGGTGCTGCTGAGCAGCACCATGTTTGTGGCAGCGCCGATCACGATGATCGGCGGCATCATCATGGCGCTACGTACCGATGTCGGGTTGTCCTGGCTGGTTGCCGTGGCGATGCCGGTGCTCGCGTTTTCGATCTTCCTGGTTATCCGGAAGATGGGGCCGCTGTACCGGTTGATGCAGACCCGAATCGATAACGTCAACCGGATCCTGCGTGAGCAGATCACGGGCATCCGGGTGGTTCGGGCGTTTGTCCGCGAGCCGTACGAGGGGGAGCGCTTCGACCGCGCCAACACCGAACTCACCGATACCGCCACTTCGGTGGGACGGTTGGCGGCGGCGATCTTCCCGATCGTGATGTTCATCTTGAACGTCTCCAGCGTCGCCGTGCTGTGGTTCGGCGCTTGGCGCATCGATGCCGGCGATATGCAGATCGGAGCTTTGACGGCCTTCCTGACGTACCTGATCCAGATCTTGATGTCGGTCATGATGGCGACTTTCCTACTGGTGATCGCGCCGCGCGCCGCAGTCAGCGCCGAGCGGATCCAGGAGGTGTTGGATACCGACTCCTCGGTGCGGCCGCCGCAACATCCGGTCAAGGAGCTGCCGGCCGCCGGCATCGTCTCGTTCTCCGACACCGAGTTCACTTATCCAGGAGCGGAATCACCGGTGCTGCGGAAGATCACCTTCACCGCCGAACCTGGACAGACGACAGCGATCATCGGTTCCACCGGCGCCGGCAAATCCACCTTGATCTCGTTGATCCCGCGGCTATTCGATGCCACTGGTGGCTCAGTCACAGTCGACGGGGTCGAGGTACGGGACTGCGATCCCGAGCTGCTTTGGAGCCGGATCGGGCTGGTGCCGCAGAAGGCCTTCCTCTTCTCGGGCACCGTCGCCAGCAACCTGCGCTACGGCAATCCGGACGCAGCAGACGATGAGTTGTGGTGGGCGCTTCGGGTGGCCCAGGCTGAGGACTTCGTACGCGAAATGCCCGGTCAACTGGAGGCGCCCATCTCACAGGGCGGTACCAATATTTCTGGCGGTCAGCGGCAGCGCCTGTCTATTGCGCGGGCTCTGGTGAAGCAGCCGGAGATCTATGTCTTCGATGACTCTTTCTCGGCCCTGGACGTCGCCACAGACGCGCGGCTACGGGCGGCGCTGAAGCGGGAGACGGCCGACGCCGCAGTGATCATCGTCGGGCAACGGGTGGCGACCATCGCCGACGCAGACAAGATCGTTGTGCTGGAGCATGGCGAAACTGTCGGCTGTGGTACCCACGAGGAGCTTCTCGCAAGCTGCCCCACTTATGTGGAGATCGTCGACTCGCAGCTCAGTGCAGAGGAGGCCGCAGCGTGACCAAAAGAGGGCGGGAGCGAAGCGACCACCAGCCCCAGCGGCGAGCTGTGGGTGGCAACGGCCAAGATCGGATTCGCCCCGAGTCCGAATCTCTGCGCCCTGAGCCCGATCCTCTGCGCCCTGAGCCCGAGCCTCTGCCCCCTGAGCCCGAGCCACTGCGCCCTGAGCCTGTCGAAGGGCGCGGATCGGCGGCTTCGAGAACCTCAGCCCGCACTTCTGGCAATGGGCAGCCGGTGCGTAAGGCTCCAGAGCGGCCCAAATATGGTCCGCCAGCTGGCAGCGGGCGCATGTTCGGGCAGCAGCGTGCAGTCGAGAAGTCGCTGAATTTCTTCCCTTCGCTCAGGCGGTTGCTTGGGCACCTGGCGCCAGAGCTGCTGATCTTGAGCCTGGCTGTGCTGTTGGCCATCGCGGGTGTCGTGATGAACGTCCTGGGGCCAAAGATCTTGGGGATGGCCACCGACGTGATCTTCACCGGCGTCTTGGGCAAGAACCTGCCAAGTGGCGCTACCAAGGGAGAAGTCGTTGCCGAGTTGCGGGCTCAGGGCAATGACAAGTTCGCCGACATGGTCGAACGGCTGAATGTGATACCGGGGCAGGGCATCGACTTCGCTCTGCTTGCCGAGTTCCTGCTGCTGGCGCTGGTGCTGTACCTGGTGGCGTCGCTGTTTTTGTGGCTGCAGGGTTACCTGCTCAACGGTGCCGTGCAGCGCTCCGTTTATGCGCTGCGGAGCCAGGTCGAGGAAAAGATCAACCGGCTACCACTCAGCTACTTCGACAAGCAAAGCCGCGGCGAGCTGCTGAGCCGGGTAACCAATGACATCGACAACATCTCACAGGCGCTGCAGCAAACGCTGAGTCAGTTGCTCACATCGTTGCTTACCGTCATCGGTGTCACCGTGATGATGTTCGTCGTCTCACCCGTGCTGGCCCTGATCGCGTTGGTGACAATCCCGGTAGCCATCTTGGTAACGGCAGTGATCGGCAGGCGTGCGCAGAAGCTGTTTATCCAGCAGTGGAAGTCCACCGGAGAGCTGAACGGGCACATCGAGGAGGCATTCACCGGGCATGCGCTGGTGAAGGTGTTCGGACGGCAGCGCGAGGTCGAGGCGGTGTTCGCGGAGCGGAACCGCACAGTCTACGGCGCCAGTTTCGGTGCCCAGTTCGTCTCCGGTTTGATCATGCCGACGATGTTCTTCATCGGAAACCTGAACTACGTAGCGATCGCCGTGGTCGGCGGGCTCCGAGTGGCCAGCGGCACCATGAATCTCGGCGACGTACAGGCGTTTATCCAATACACGCGGATGTTCACCCAGCCACTGACTCAGCTGGCCTCGCTGGCCAATCTGCTGCAGTCCGGTGTCGCGTCGGCGGAACGGGTCTTCGAAGTTCTCGATGAAGAAGAGCAGGTGCCCGAGGAGGCCAGCTCACTCAATCCGACCTGCGGGCGGGTGGCGTTCGAGCACATCTGGTTCTCCTACGACCCGGAGCAGCCCTTGATCACTGACCTGTCGCTGGTTGCTGAGCCAGGCAGCACCGTCGCAATTGTTGGCCCGACCGGAGCTGGCAAGACGACGCTGGTGAACCTGATCATGAGGTTCTATGAACTTGATCGCGGCCGCATCACCCTCGACGGAGTGGACATTGCCACCGTGCCGAGGTCAGCGCTGCGGGCCGAGATCGGCATGGTGCTGCAGGACACGTGGCTGTTCCACGGGACTATCCGGGAGAACATCGCCTACGGGCGTCCGACGGCAACCGAGGACGAGATCCATGCGGCGGCCGAGGCCACCTACGTTGATCGCTTCGTGCATGCGTTGCCGGATGGATATGACACGATGCTCGACGAGGAAGCTAGCAATGTCAGCGCGGGCGAGAAGCAGCTGATCACTATCGCGCGGGCATTCCTGGCTGACCCGGCACTGCTGATCTTGGACGAGGCGACCAGCTCGGTCGACACGCGGACCGAGGTGCTGGTACAACGTGCGATGGCGGCGCTGCGGTCCGATCGGACCAGCTTCGTCATTGCCCACCGGCTCTCCACCATCCGTGATGCCGACGTGATCTTGGTGATGGAGGACGGCCAGATCGTCGAGCAGGGCACCCACCAAGAGCTGCTCGAGGCTCGCGGGCATTACTTCGATCTCTACAACTCGCAATTCACCGCAGCGATCGAGGAGCCAGAAGAGGAACGTCCTGGAGTCTCTGCTGGTGCTGGGGCGAGACCCTTCTGATTGCTTTCAGGATCGGGTGGCCGTGAGCATCTCGATTGCTTCCTTCACCATTGCGATGACCTCCTCGGGGTGCTCCTCGATCATGGTCCAGGTGAACCGCAGCACGCACCAGCCGTCCAGGACCAGGAGGTTCTGGCGCCGCCGATCGGTCTCGAAGACTTCTGTCCCGGTGTGATAGAGCCTGCCGTCGATCTCGATCACGAGCTTGAGCTTGCGGAAGATGATGTCGACGTAGAAGGTCAAATCGCGGAGAACAACTGGCTTGTTCGCCTTCCATCCGGTGATACGGGCAGCCCGCAGGAGGCGGTGAATCGACCGCTCTGCCTCGGACCAGGGCTCCGCACGGGAATCCAGCAGCAGCTGGCGCCTGGTCGGGTTGCCAACCCGAGCAGCTGTCAGTTCCATGGCACGTTGCAGATGGGCCAGAGTCGTCGCTCGAGTCCGCAGTGCCTGATCGATGGCTTCGCCGCCAACGGTCGCGCACAGGTCTAGTGCAGTCAGCGCCGGGGAGGTGAGGCGCAGTCCTGCCCGACTGACGACAAGCTCTGGTGGAATCCGCCGCCGGGTGAACTCGTATCCTTGCTGGCGGCGGCGCTGGTGTCTAAGGCTGCAGGTGATGTTGGCCACCCGAATCTCTGGCCAGAATGATGCCCAAGCGGCTGCCCGTCCGACCAAGATTGCGTCAGGATCCCAGCGCATCACGGCAAGAATCCGTGTTCTGACTG
This sequence comes from Actinomycetota bacterium, assembly GCA_046726195.1. GTDB lineage: Bacteria > Actinomycetota > Actinomycetes > Propionibacteriales > Propionibacteriaceae > Microlunatus. The sequence goes on along the minus strand of JBKPAB010000085.1, from coordinate 3,552 downwards.
GGTTGCACATGCTCGGGGCGGCATAGACGCCTGGAAGAACCGGCCGAAGAGTGCCGTTGCGAACTTGCCGGTCGATCGCACCGATCAGTTTGGGGTTGTCGCGCCGGGAGATCACACCATCGGTTGCCAGGATTCGCTCAATGTCCTTCTGTAAAGCCCTCACACTTAGTGAAGGCCTCAAAAAGGGCCCCGATGTTAACGGCCGGGCGAAATTCGCTGAAAACTTCACTCCAGGCGAGGGTTCGACTCAGAATTCACGCCTGAACCGCGTGATGACGAGGCGGCTAGGGTGAACTTTCCAGCGGGCGGGTCTGGAACCGCCTGAAGGTGAGGTTCATCCGGGGTCCGACCGGCCGGGATGTCTTGGGAACCGCATGGGCGTAGTCGCTCTGCGACTCATCCCGCATGACCAGCAGGTCGCCCTCGCCAAGGTCCCAGCTCCATCGGGCGCCCGTTGTCCGATGCCGCAGCATGAATCGCCGACGATCGCCAAGGCTGATTGATGCAATGGTCGGTCGCGGACCCAGCTCGGGCTCGTCATCGCTGTGATAACCCACCGAATCCGTGCCGTCCCGATACAGATTCGCCAAGCAGGAATTGAAGTCAACACCCAACTCGTGGCGAAGTCGCTCCCGCAGCTTGGCCAGCGTTTCCGTCCACGGCGCTGGCTCGTTCACGATGCCGGAGTAGCGGTATGCACTGTCCCCGATCCAGGCGGTGAGCCGCGGCGTCGGCATGGTGCGGCCATAGAGAGTAAGGATTTGCTGCTCCCACGCGATCTCCTCGCGAAGTAGCGCGAATAGCTGGTCGGCATTTGCGACCCAATTCGGGTAGTAATCGATGCAGTCCGGCTGCACCCCAGCAACGTAGCTCCAAGAACCCATACGCACGATGCGCGAGCAGCTCCAAAAAGTCGTGAGGGACGTGTAACCAGCAGTTTTTTGTCCGGTGACCATCAGCAGCGCAGGATGGGGAGGTGCACAGCCGCAGCGAGCAGGACGCGGCACGCGCTAGCCGATGGTGGGCGCGGCTCGCGGGAGCCGTTGCTGGCCTGGCCGGTCTCGCGATCGCCGGACTGGTCGCCTGGGTGGTGGCGCCAGCCGGCTCTCCAGTGACCGCCGTCGGCGAATTGATCATTGAGCTGCTTCCCGCGTCACTTGTCAACTTCGGCAAAGAGGTCCTTGGCTTTGCTGACAAGCCGGTACTGCTCGCCATGATTGTGGCCGCGGTTCTGATTGTCTGCGGACTAGCCGGAGAGCTCGAGTCGCGGCGCCGTTTTGCTGGTGCGGCACTGTTCGCTGTGGTGGCCGTTCTCGGGATCATCGGCATCGCCGCGCAAGCCGACGTGTCGCTCGCCGCGTACGTGCCAACAATCGTTGGCACGCTGCTGGGCTACATGATCTTGAGCACACTGATCAGCAAGCTGCAACGGTGGCTGTCGGCAGAGCCTGCGGCCGCGGACCGCGAGGCCCAATCTCCAGCCCGGAGGAACTTCCTGGCATGGACGATCGTGGTTGGGGCCGCGTCGGTCGTCGCAGCAATCACCGGCCAGCTTCTTGCCCGCGCGTCGTCAACTGTCAAAACTGCACGCGAGAACCTGAAGCTGCCGACGCCCACAAAGCCTTCATCCGGTCCGCCGCCGGGCGCTGACTTCCGCATCGAAGGTCTGGCCCTGTACGTGACGCCCAACGACGACTTCTATCGCATCGACACCGCACTCCAAGTGCCCGTGATCGATCCCGCAAGCTGGACTCTCAGGATCACCGGGATGGTACAGAACCCGATCCAGATCAACTTCTCAGAGCTGGCCGCCAAGCCGTTGGTGGAGCACATGACCACTCTGACCTGCGTCTCCAACGAAGTCGGCGGCAAGCTGGCCGGCAACGCGTTGTGGCTCGGCTACCCGGTACGCGAACTGCTTGCCCAAGCCAAGCCCCTCGAGGGCGCCGACATGGTGCTGTCAAAGAGCCACGACGGCTGGACCGCCAGTACGCCGCTATCGGCCCTCACTGACCCAAACCGGGAGGCGCTGCTGGCCATCGGGATGAACGGCGAGCCCTTGCCCCTCGAGCACGGATTCCCGGTCCGGATGGTTGTCCCAGGTCTTTACGGCTACGTGTCGGCGACGAAATGGGTGACCTCGCTGCGGGTCACCAGATACGCCGATGAGCAGGCCTACTGGACGCCACTCGGTTGGTCGCCGCGCGCCCCGATCAAGCTGGCCTCGCGCATCGATGTCCCACGCAAGTCGAACATTGATGGAGGCACAGTTGTCGTTGCCGGAGTTGCATGGGCTCAACACACCGGGATTTCGGCTGTCGAGGTGCAAGTGGACGGGAACGGTTGGCAGCCGGCCCAGCTCGCCGAGACAGTTGGGCCAGACACCTGGCGACAGTGGAAGTATGAGTGGGCCGCTACCTCTGGCACGCACACGCTCACTGTCCGGGCCACCGATGCAGACGGGACACTCCAGACAGCCGAAGTCGCGCCGTCGATGCCAGACGGGGCGACCGGATACCACTCAATCAGGGTCAAAGTCCGCTAACTCAACAACTCGGCTTGCATTAGGTTCGTCATGTGCGCATCGCGGTAGCCCGGGAACTGGCTCCCGGCGAGGCCCGTGTTGCGATGGTCCCCGAACTGGTGGGCAAGCTGCGTGCCGCCGGTTACCAGGTTGCCGTGCAAGCCGGCGCGGGTGCTGGCGCCCTGTTGTCCGATGCAGCGTACGAGGCAGCCGGCGCGTTGGTTACCGAGCACCCATTCGACGAGGCGGATGTGGCGCTCAGCGTGCAGCCGCTCGATGGCACCTGCCTCGCCCCGCTGCCGTCTGGAGCGGCGACCATTTCGTTCTTTCCGTACGCCGAGCGCCCCGGTGATGTCGCGCTGCGCCGCGATCGAAGGCTCAGCACCTTCGGGATGGAGTACGTGCCCCGCATCTCGCGCGCTCAGTCGATGGATGCTTTGAGCTCGCAGGCGCTGGTGGCCGGCTACCGGGGAGCGATCGTCGCCGCCAGCATGCTGGGCCAGTTCTTTCCGCTGAGCATGACCGCTGCCGGGACCATCCCACCGGCGCAAATTGTGGTGCTGGGCGCTGGCGTCGCGGGGCTCCAAGCGATTGCGACCTGCCGGCGCCTGGGTGCGGTGGTCAAGGGCTACGACGTACGTGCGGCGGCCGCCGAAGAGATCCGTTCGATGGGCGCTCAGGCCATCGAGCTGCCGCTGCCGACGCTGGAGGGTGCTGGTGGCTACGCCCGGGAGATGACCGAGGAACGCGCCCAAATGCAACGCGCGCTGCTTGCCAGCTACATCGCTACCGCAGACGCGTTGATCACCACAGCAGCGGTGCCAGGGCGACGAGCGCCGCTGCTGGTGACGACAGAGATGATCCTCCAGATGGCGCCCGGATCGGTTGTCGTCGACCTTGCGGCCGAAGCTGGAGGTAACGTCGAGGGCGCGGTCGCTGGCAGCGTGGTGCGAGTGGGGTCGGTGCAGTTGTGGGGCGGTGCTAACGTACCCAGCCAGATGCCCGAACCGGCGAGTCGGCTCTACGCC
>JBKPAB010000084.1:0-8305 GCA_046726195.1 Actinomycetota bacterium | reverse complement strand
CAACTCCCACCGCCTTGCTGCGACAAGACGGCGATGAAGGTCTCTCACCTCCAATCGACCAAACAGCGCCTCACGGCGCACATGCGCGTCCGCCCAAGCACAAGCCAGCTGCAACATCCGGCACTCCGCGGCCTTCAACTCGGCATGATTCTGCTCGATCAGCCCCGCCAACCGTGCAGCACCCAACGCCGGCAGCTCCCCCACCCCCGAATCGAACATACATTCAGCATAGGGACGCCCACTGACAAAAATCTCCGCCTCACGCCGACACGCCAGTGCGACAACAATTCATTGGCCAGCTCAATGGCGCCCAAGATCAACAGTGATTCGCGCTGCTAACATCGCGAATCGTGCAGACACCGGCGAGCGACCATGAGCTCGCCGCTCGGCAGTCGGCGCTGCAGGCCGAGGCGGCCGAGCTCCTTGAAGAGCTGGACCGGTCGGAAATCTTCTCCGACATCGGACCGGTGGAGGTGACGGGGAGCTACATCTCGAACCTGATGTGCTGGCGCGATCTCGATGTCATGTTGCTTGTCGGACCCGACCACAGCCCGCAAGATGTGCTGAATTTGATCTCGCGGGTCATGGAGCTGCCAGGGGTTGTCGGGTTCGACTATCGGGATGAACGAGCTGACCGCAGCCCCACTGGGCTGGTAAGAGAAGAGCGGTATCACGTCCCGTTCCTGTTAAAGCGCGGCGCCGGCATTTGGCGCCTCGACCTGACGTTGTGGCTGCACGATCTTCACGAGAACAACACCGAATGGCATAGGGCGCTGCGGCACTCGATAACCGACGAGCAGCGTGCGGCCATATTGCGGATCAGAGACGTTTGGTTCCGGCATCCGAGCTACCCCGACCAGATCGGCGGTTTCGAGATCTACACCGCGGTCATCGAAGAGAGAGTACGAACACCGGAGCAGTTCCGAGTCTGGCTCGCCCGTCGCGGGTTGCTCGACGCATAACCAAGTGATCACGCCGACCCATGATCAGATGCTAGGGGACGTACCAGAACCGCCCAAGCCACATACCAGCGAGCCCTCTGTCGCCGCCAGCCGATTGAGATCAGTCTGGTTGGTGGACTAAAGATCAAGGCAGGAGCCGCCATGTCACGAATATTGGCTCTCGTGAAACGCCATCGGTTGACGACTTTTTTCATCTTGGCCTACGTATTTTCCTGGTGGGCCTGGATTCTGTATGGACTTGGGCTCTTCCCGAATCCCGTCGCGAGCTTCGGTCCCTTCCTTGCTGCGATCGTGGTGCTGGGACTGACAGAGGGCAAGGCTGGAATCCTCCGTCTCTTCCGGAGGATGGTTCACTGGCGTGTTGCCCCGGGATGGTACGCGGTGGCGTTGCTGCTGCCCGTTGTGCTTGCCGCCGTCGCAACGGCGCTCAACGTCCTGCTCGGTGCCGAACCTCCCTCTGCGGCCGCACTCAATGCTTGGCCCGGAGTCTTCTTGACCTTCGCAATCGTCATTCTCATTCCAGGAGTTGGCGTGGGAGGAGCCCGGTTGGAGGGGCTACGCCGTCCCTCGACTACAAAGCGGCCGATCCGCGCTGGTCGCGAGCCTCATCCTCGCGGTCCCTGTCGCCGGCTGGCATCTGCCTCTGATGGTGGCTGGGCAGGTTCACTATTCCGACATCGTGCTGATTGTCGCCGCGGTGATCGTCTTCAACTGGGTCTTCAATAACGCCAAAGGCAGCGTGCTGATCATCATGCTGATGCACGCGGCGAACAATGCGGCGTCCGGCAGCTTCTTCTCTCCGATGTTCTCCGGAGCCGACTCAATTCGCCAGTCGTGGTTGCTGGCCCTCGTCTGGATCGTCGTCGCTGGCTTGGTGATCGCAATCGCCGGTCCGACAAACCTCTCCCGCAAGCACCAGAGGCAGCAGGAACCAGTCCCGGTTGCAGAACCGGAGAGTGTTGGACCAAATTCCTAAGGATGCAGGAGTGTGGGGGGCTTGATCAGATTCTGAGCAGCGTCAGCCATGGTTATGCCCGGCCCGGTGGTGATCATGCCGGGGTGCGACCGTCTCGTGTGACCCAGTGGCGGCCGCAGCATCGTCGACCACCAAGAACTGCCCCATCAGCCCCTCGTCCTCGTGCAGCAGAAGATGGCAGTGGTACATGTACGGGGCCGTGTCGTCGGCGTAGTCCTCGAACTTCATGATCAACTGGTAATCCCTCCCCGGCTCGAGGTACACCGCGTCCTTGCGGCCGGCGAGTTCGGGCGGAGGTGGTGACCCGTCGATCGTCAGCACCTCGAACTGCACGTCGTGGACGTGGAAGTTGTGCGGGTATGGGTTGCGGTTGGTGACTTCCCAGACCTCCGTTGTCCCGCGCTCGACCACATCGTCAATCCGGTCCATATCCATGCGGCGGCCGTTGATCTCGCGGTTCTGCAGCTCGAAGCGTCGGGTCACGGTTGCGGTAGCCGGGTCGATACGCCGGGCGTCGGTGAGGCTGGCGGCTACCTGCCGGGAGGGGGTGAGCCTGTCGGCTGCTCGGAGTTCGAGCACGTCGAAGCTGTCATTGCCGCCGAACGCGAACGGCGCCGCAACCCGCCCGAGGTCAGGTGGAAAAGAGCGAAGCATCGTCGTCGTGCCAGCGGACATCTTGATCACGATTTCGGCTCGTTCGCCGGGGGAGAGCCGGACCCGGTTGGTTTCATGGGGCGCGGCGAGCAACCCACCGTCAGAGGCGACGAGTTGAAAGCTGCGGCCGTCACTGAACCCGAAGTTGTAGGTCCGCGCGGTCGAGCCGTTGAGCAGGCGCAGCCTGATGCGTTCGGTGGTGACGTTCTGGTAAGGCCGACGGTGCCGTTGACCAAGATCGTCGAGCCGAGCACGCCGATCTCGTGCCGTCATCCTCCAGAACGAGCTCACCGTCGGGGCCAATGTCCTTGTCCTGAATGATCACGGGGATGTCGTCCACCCCGTACTGGTTAGGCAGGCTGGTCGCGGCGTTGTTGGCGTCATCGAGAATGAACATCCCGGCCAGCCCTCGATAAAGGTGCGCCTCGCTCTTGCCGTGCGGGTGCGGGTGGTACCAAAGGGTCGCCGCAGGCTGGTCGATCTTCCAAGTCGGACGCCAGGTACCGCCGGGCTCGACCAGCTCGTGCGGGCCGCCGTCCATGGCAGCGGGCAGGTGCATCCCGTGCCAGTGCACGGTGGTCGCCTCGGGCAGTGTATTCCTGACCTCGACGGCGACCTTCTCTCCTCGGCTTGCCCGCAGTGTGGGACCAAGGTAGGGGCCGTTGAAGCCCCAGGTACGCGTGCGCGCCTCCTCAAGGATCCCGATGGTCCCTTCCTGCGCGGCCAGCCGGAACACCCGAGTGCCGTCCTTCTCCACGTGGGACTCGGCCAGCGCAGGGATGGCGAGCGGCCGGTCGAATTCGGCCGGCACGGTCACGGGAGAGGTCGAGATGCCGCAGCCCGCCAGCAGCGCAGCGGTCGCCGACACCAGCAGGGCACGAAGCCGAGTCATCGTCGCCCCACCACCTTCTGCAGCGCCCGTGCAATAAGGCCCGCGATCCCGCCTAGCAGCGCGGATCGGACGATCTCGAAGAACGCCACGCCTACCGCCAGGACGCTGCCGAGGTCAGGGTGCGTGCCGAAGGCGACGGAAAGCACAACGAGAATGCCGCCGTACACGGCACCGGCGACGGTAAGCGTGAGCACCGGTCGGGGCACCCGAAAGAACCCGACGGTGCCGATCCATGCGATTGCCACCAGTCCGAGGAGCACGAGCGCCATGGCGGGCTGGCCGACTGCGTCGAACAGGCCGGTGAGTTCGGCCAGTGGCCAAAGCAGTGCCAGACTGCCCAGCCCGAGTGCCACTGGCCAACTCACCGTTTCCTTGTGCGACGCTCGCGCAGTCTTTTCAGTCATGGCCGCGATGTTAGGAAGCCGAACGGGTGCGCCACATCGGGCCAGAATCGTCAATTTGGGTCGTTAAATGTCGACTCTTCTTGTCGCCCGCCGTCGACCGAATGTGTCGCTGATAGCCGGCTGCCGGCCCTCGACCTGGCTTCCTAAGCTGGCTTCGTGGTCAGCACCAACCCCGTAAGTCGGCGCCTGGTCGATGTTCTCCTGGCGGTGGCCACAACGCTTGCGGTCGCTGTCGTCATCGCTGCCGACCCCGGGGGGACCGGGCGAGGCGAGCCTTGGGCGTACCTGTTCGCCCTCGGCTTCGGGCTTCTGATACTGGCTCGCCGGCGCATGCCGCGCGTGGTCTTGGTGCTAACGGTCCTGGGCATCTTCGGCTACTACGCGCTGGAGTTCCCGCCGATCGGGATCGCACTTCCCGCGGCCACGGCGCTGTACTCCGCGGCGGAGGTGGGCAGGACGTGGTGGGCGGTGGGTGCGAGCGTTGTGCTCGTCACCGTGGCGGCGTACGCCCGTGTCGACGAGGGTCTGCCCACGGCGTACATCTTCAGCTATGAGCTGCTCACCAATGTCGCGCTTGTTGCCACGGCGATTGCTCTGGGTGTCAGCGTCCGACTGCGAGCGGAGGCGCGGTTCCATCAAGATCAGCTGCGGGAGGTCATGGCAGCGGGACGGGAGCGCGAGGCGGAGCATCGCGTACAGGTCGAGCGGATGCGCATCGCTAGAGACTTGCACGACGTCGTCGGACACACGATGTCCGTAGTTGCGGTCCACGCAAACGTCGCGGCGGAGGCAATCGGGAGTGATGACGACGCAGCCCGGCGCGCCGTCGACCAGATCCGCGATGCGACATCGGCCACTATGCGCGAGCTGCGTGCCACCGTGAAGGTCCTCCGGTCACCTGGGAGCGACGTCGAAAAGGGAGCGGTCGGGCTGTCCGGGGTCGCGTCGCTTGCCGACCGGGCACGCGAGGCAGGCATCGATGTCGATCTTGATCTGGACGTTCCCGCAGGTCACCTTGATGGCGCAATCGACGCGGCCGGCTACCGCATCGTTCAGGAGTCCCTGACGAATGTGATCCGGCATTCCGGCGCACATCGTGCGACCGTGAGCGCGCACGTCGTCAACGGCCAGCTGGAGATCATCGTCGCTGATGATGGCCGGGGCGGATCAGTCGCGGAAACGGATCGGGCAGGCACCGGGCTGTTGGGGATGCAGGAACGGACCGCCCTGCTCGGGGGTCAGCTTTCTGCTGGTAATGGGAACAACGGAGGCTTCGTGGTACGCGCTCGGCTGCCGGTGAGGCTGACACCATGATCAGGATCGTTCTCGTCGATGATCAGGAGCTAGTACGGGCCGGGCTGCGGACCCTTGCCGAGCACGACGGCGACATCACCGTCGTCGCGGAAGCCGGCAATGGCCGGACCGGATTGAGTCGGGTCCGGGAGCTGCGGCCCGATGTGGTCCTCATGGACATCCGGATGCCTGAGATGGACGGCCTGCAGGCGACGCGGCAGATCATCCGGGACTCAGAACTGAGCGAGGTCAAGGTGCTGGTGCTCACCACCTTCGACGAGGACGAACTCGTCGTCGAGGCAATCCGATCCGGCGCTGTCGGTTACCTGCTGAAAGATGTCTCGCCGACCGACCTCCGTCGCGCAATCCGCGTGGTGGCTGCCGGTGAGCCGCTGTTGGCACCGGCGGCTACCCGCGCGGTGATGCGTTCCGTCGCGGCTCAACCGCATGTTGCCGTCGATGACTCCCCGTTACGGGAGCTGACCGAGCGGGAACGCGAGGTGCTTGCTCAGGTCGGCCGCGGACTGTCCAACGACGAGATTGCCCGGGAGCTCTTCATCTCGCCAGCCACGGCACGCACCTACGTCTCACGCCTGCTGACCAAGCTGGGCACCCGCGACCGCGCCCAGCTGATCGTGCTCGCGTACGAGACCGGGCTGGTGACCCCTGGCTCCTGATGGCATCGGACACTAAATCCATGAGTGAGTGTTGCGACCGGCCCAGCTACCAGACCGTCTTCAGCGACCGGTTCGCTCGGCGGATCGCACGTAGCTATCGCAAGCGCGGGCTCGACGACACCCAGCGCAGGATGGTGTCTTTCCTGACAGAGCGCGGCATCCAGGATGCGTCGGTGCTGGAGATCGGCGGGGGAGTGGGTGAGATTCAGGTTGAGCTGCTGTCGCGCGGGGCACGCCGGGCGACGAACCTGGAGATCTCTCGGAACTATGAGACCGAGGCGGCGGCACTGCTGGAGCGGTCCGGAATGTCAGCTCGGGTGACGCGTCGGTTCGTGGATATCGCGACCTCTCCCGACGAGGTCGAGCCGGCCGACGCCGTAGTCCTGCACCGTGTGGTGTGCTGTTATCCGGACTACGAACGGCTGCTTTCAGCGGCCGCCAGGCACGCGAGGCGACTCCTTGTTTTCTCGTACCCACCAAGGAACTTGCTCACCAGGGCGATGCTCGGCTTCGAGAACCTCCTGCATCGGGTTCGGGGCAGCGACTTTCGAGCCTTCGTACATCCGCCCGAGGCCATGATCGCCGCGGCCCAGGCTGAGGGATTGTCAGTCAGCTACCGGCACCGCGGGTTGTCGTGGCACATTGTGGGCCTCGAGCGGATGGGATACTCGTGAGGACCTCAAGGAGACCAGGCTGCAATGGCGGAGTACGTCTGCGACAGATGTGGTGAAGTAAACCCGGTTGGAACCGTTTTCTGCGTCAACTGTCACGCATTCCTCGCCTGGGACCAGGTGGAGGGTGAGCCGCACCCACCGTCGGAGCAGAATGTCGAGACCAGGGTCATGCCGCAGATCCGCGTTCCTGCCACGGCTAGCACACAGACGGGTGTTCCGTCCGACAGCACCCAGGGCCTTTTCCGGATAACGGCTGAACAGCGCGAAGTCACCGTACCGGCGACCGGGGAACCTGCACCACTGCCGCTGCGAGTCATGAACACCTCGGCGATAGTCGATGGCTACGTGGTGGATGCTCCGAGTGCTCCGGAGTGGCTGACCGTGGAGTCAAGCCAGGTCCGGATGCTTCCGGGTGTCGAGGATGCGCTGCCGGTGAGGATGCGGGTTACCTCGGCGACCTTGGTGCCTGCCCAACGGCTCCATCTCCTTTTGCGCATCCGGTCCATGAGTCAAGCGCCGGCGCAGGCAGATGTGCCTGTCCTGGTCATCGTGCCTGTGATGGATGTGCCCGTACGGCTCGACCCGCAGCCGCGCCTGCTGCGGGTACGGGACCGAGACACGGCCGAATGCACCATCAGCGTCGACAACTCCAACAGCAACCGGCCGGTGCAGCTCCGGTTCACCGGTACCGATCCCGAACTGGCCGTCCGTTTCAGGTTCGAACCTCCCGTGCTCGAGGTCGGGCCCGCGTCATCCGGTTCGGTAGTTGTCGCTGTCACCGCACCAAGGCCGGAACCGGGGCAGGAGGCCACGCGGCAACTAACCGTGACAGCTCTCGACGGCAGCCGACGAGTCGACACAATGATCACTTTCCAGCAGTCGACGAGTGTCTCGCCGATGTCGACTTTGGCAATCCGGATCGAGCCCAGCATCGTACGCATGCAAGACGCCGACAGCGCCACCGTGCAGGTCACGCTGGACAACCGGCGCGGACGATCCGGCGTACGCCTCTTTCTGAATGGCGGCGATCCTGAACGTGCCATCGGGTTCACGTTCTCGCCGCCGGTTCTGGATCTGGGCCCTGGGCAGATCCAGGCGGTCTCTCTGCGGCTGGATTCCTGGCGTCCACCGCCAGGCCAGGAATTGACTCGTCAGTTCACCGTTACGGCCAGCGACGGTTACACGTCTGTGGATGCTTCCGGCTCCCTCGCACAGGCATCCTCACGGGCGGCGATCGAAGTGCTTGGCGTACGGCTCGACCCCAGTGTTTTACGGCTGTCCGGGCGACGTGGCGTGCTGAGAGCCATGATCGACAACCGCAACGGTGCTCAGCCGATCCGGGTTGCCCTGAGAGGTGACGATCCTGAGAACATCGTGCGCATTGCATTTGTCCCAAGCGTTCTCGATATCCAACCGGGTCAAGTCGCTAGCAGCAAGGTGACGATCACTGCACCGCGTGCGCCAGCTGGTCAACAGGTAACCCGTCCGTTCGCCGTACTGGCATCCGATGGTCGCTCTGAGGTCCAGGCTGAGGGCAGCCTGATCCAATCCTCGGCCGAGCGCCGGCCGCTGGCTCGCGTATTGCTCACCCTGTTCGGTGCCCTGGCGATGATCGTCGGAGCGTTCTCCCCCTGGCGGGCGGTTAGTGAACGACGTGGCGTGGACTTGACCGTGGACACGTTCGCACAGGCGTTTGGCTTCCCGCTGAACCTCATGGGTGCGGAGTTCTTGATCTCTGTGGGCCTAGCGATCTTGGTCCTGGCAGCGCTAATG
>JBKPAB010000083.1:0-2423 GCA_046726195.1 Actinomycetota bacterium | reverse complement strand
TGCCAGGCCCGCTCGTTCGGCCACTGGAAACTGTCAATCCCGAGCTGTCGGAGTGCAGCCGGATGCCCTGTAGCCGGCGACCGGTCAACAACGCTGCGACACCATGGGCACCTTCGTGGGTGATTGTGACGAGCATCCGGGTGTACGGCCAGATTGCGCGAGGCAGCACGAACGCTGCGGCAATGAGGGCTGTCAGCGCGACGACGAGGGGCGCTGGGGGAGGCTGGACGGCAAACGCCCGACGCAAGACCTCCCCGATCTGCTCCACCCCTCAAGCATCGCCGATAGCGCGCTGACCCTCACAGGCTGCTGCTCCACAGCAGACCTGACGCTCCGCTGAGCCGCGTCCCGAAGGCGATGGTCTGGGCGTCGGTGAGGCTACTGACGAAGTCGATGATGCCGCGGCCTCTGCCCATGCGTGCCAGTTCGGCGTCGGAGACGTTTCCGCTGAGCCACTCCGGATGCTCTCTCGCGACCGTCTGGTACCCGTACGTCGCCGCGGTCACCAGATCCAGCAGCCGTCGCGGTGCCCGACTGGCGTCGATCCTGTCTGAGAGCCAATTGTCAAAGGCGAGGACGAGGTGCTCCACAGTCTGCTCCTGCCCGCGCTGGAACATCGCGAGGTCGGGCCGTTCCAAGATGAAGTACTGGTTGACGAACTTCAGCACCGACACCTCGTGCCATGCCTGGGAATCCATCGAGACATAGCCGGAGCGGACCGCAGGATCGGGGTCGGGACTGACCGAGCTGATCAACTGCTCGATCCAGCGCGACGTGAACCCGGAGATGGCACGGTCGGCTGCAATTGAGCCGTCGTACGGGGTGGCAAGGACGCCGTCGACGAACTCCTCACCGATCTTCTGAACTGCGGTCGCAAAGGTGTCCTCGTCGAAGATCCAGCCGTCACTTGTTTTCAGTTCTCGTCGCAACCGCTCCAGGCCAGCTCCTGGTCGCCTCCGCGCTCGCATCAGATCGCCGTCGTCGAGATCAGCAAAGGCGGCTCGTCTGCTCTCCCATGATCGAAACTCTGCGGACACCGGAGAGAACTGCAGCACGCCGGAACGATGAAAGTCCTCGAGGTCGTGCAGGGAGTACGCGATGTCATCTGCGAGATCCATCACCGAGCATTCCAGCGTTTGCCGGCCGGGCGGCAATTTGGGAAATGCCGAAAGCGCGTCGAGCATCTGCGGCAGGTCGATGATGTAGGCAGAGAACTTCGCTGCACCGCTGCCGCGCGAGTGTCCGGCGCCACGCGGGGGGATGGGCCAGTCGGTGGGGTGCGGATCGGGATAAGCAAAGCAGGCCCAGGGATACTTCAGCACCGCAGCACGAGTCGCTGCGGTGAGATTGAGCCCTTGGTCGCCTGGTCCCAGCGCCTCCAGCTCGGTGAGTACCCGGAATGTCTGCGCGTTTCCCTCGAAGCCGTCCGCCAGGCCGAACTGCTCCCGTGCCAACCGATCAAGAACGCGCTCACCCAAGTGACCGAACGGAGCGTGGCCAAGATCATGAGCATTCGCCGCCGCTTGCACTACGACATGATCAAGACCGCCAAGATCGTCGAGTAGGTCGTGATCTTGCGTATGGAGCAGACGTACCGCGATCGCGCGAGCCACAGCCGTCACCTTGATGGTGTGGGTGAGGCGGTTGTGCACGACGCCGCTGGTCGCCATCGAGGTGACCACCTGGGTTACGTCGGAAAGCCGGGCGAAGGCGGTGGCAAACCGGATCCGTTCCAGATCAACACGAAACTCGGACTCGCCAGGGGCGTGGGGACGGTCGGGCTCCGGTCGTGACCTGGCCAGCCGGGCATCCATGGCCCGCACGCTACCGAACTGTCCGGAGCGCGGATCCCAGTGGCGCCGGTGATTGAGGTGAGTGAGCCCGGCTCAGTAGTGTGACGTGGTACCAGCCGACGACGAGGGGGACCCATGACCCAGCCCGTAGATCCGACGACAACCCCGGCCTGGGCAAAGTTGACGGCGCTGTACGAGTCCTTGCAGCCCGATCTGCGAGGCTGGTTTGCCGCCGATTCATCGCGGGCGAAGTCCTTGACGTTCATAGCAGGCGATCTCTACGTGGATCTCTCCAAGAACTTGATCAACTCCGAGATTCTGAGCGCACTCGTTGATCTTGCTGACCAGGTCGGCCTGGCAGCTCGCCGAGATGCCATGTTCGCCGGTGAACACATCAACGTCACCGAAGATCGAGCAGTGCTGCACACCGCACTGCGTACCCCGGAAGGGTCGAGCCTGGTCGTGGACGGCGTCGATGTGATCCCGGAGGTGCACAGTGTGCTCGCCAAGATGTATGCCTTTGCCGACAAGGTACGCAGCGGCGAGTGGTTAGGCGTCACCGGCAAACCGATCGCCACGGTGGTGAACATCGGGATCGGTGGATCTGATCTTGGTCCGGTAATGGTCTAC
>JBKPAB010000082.1:0-5106 GCA_046726195.1 Actinomycetota bacterium | reverse complement strand
GCTGAATCCCAAGGAGGAGCGCACCAAGTCATTCCTTCGTCGGGTCAAGCAGCAGGCCGAAGCTGAGGCTGCACACGATGAAGAGTTGATCCAGACGCTGGAGGTGATTGGCGACTAGCGCTCGCCCGCAGGAGGCCCGACGAAAGCCGCGGTTGAACGCGGGTGCAACACCCCGACCAGGACCGCAATCGCCAACACGGCAAGGGTGATGGATACCCAAGTTGTCGCGCCTCCCCGGAAGCTCCAAGCGATCGGCAACAAGATCAACTGTGTAGCGACCGCAGGTCCCCTGCTCCACCGCCTGCCCATGTACACCCCTCGAGCCACCAGAAGGAGTAACAACCCAAAACAGGCCATCAGGACCGCGACGCCAACCCCCAAAGCAGCGCGCGACATGTGGATCTGTCCAATCTCGGTCGCCGCGTATCCGACGGCTATAAGCGCCTCAATCGCTACCAGCATTGCTGCCGCTACGAGGGTGAGCGGGCGATGGCCTAAGGGTGTTGTGCTTGCCTCGGTCATCAGCGATGTTTTGAGCCGAAGCGAAGGGGTACAACCGGTTGAAAGTACCCCAGAGACCGTAACAGGACCGAAATGTGAGGCATCAAACGCTCGAAAGTCTTGTATTGCCTCTCAATACTTGAAAGTCTTGGTTGGCGCGAGTCAAGGCTCAGTGTAGATGACTCGTGGCTTCCCCGTCCTGCGGGGTCCGACGCCAGGGACCCAGCGCAAATAGTTAGGAGTGTTACGCCATGGATTGGCGCCACAAGGCTGCCTGTCTGGATGAGGACCCGGAGCTGTTCTTCCCAATCGGGAATACCGGCCCCGCCCTGCTCCAGATAGAAGAGGCCAAGCAGGTCTGTCGGCGATGCGAAGTCAGGGACGCATGCCTGCAATGGGCGCTGGAAGCGGGTCAAGATCATGGTGTCTGGGGTGGCCTCAGCGAAGATGAGCGGCGAGCGTTGAAGCGGCGCGCCGCGCGCGCGCGAATCCGCACCGCATAGCCACGGCTTCGTCCATCAGCAAGAACGCCGGGGAAAATCCCCCGGCGTTTTGCATGCCATCACCTCGCGGAACTCTGTCCCTCTCCATCTCCGACCACGTTAGCCGTCCTGAGATGGCTGGCGAGTGCTGCAGATGCCGGGCTGACACCCGTTAGACCTCTGGAGACGGCAAACTACGATATCGCCCTCCGTCCTGCGGGAGTTGTTGGCTGCACACGATTATGTGCCCACGTGCAGCCACAACTTGCCCATCCCGTGGGAGCTTCAGTTGTCGAGTGTGTGGGTCACGATGTGTGAGACCTGATCCCACACGAAAGTCACGCTGGCGCCACCCGGTGGAACGGTTATCGGAATGTTGGAGCCGTTCGCGGCTCCCCCAGCCCCGTAATTGACGTTCCAAGAGTCGTCGATCGCCACCTTGTATTCGTAGTCACCCGCAGGGAGCTGGAAGGTGCCTTCCCACACTCCGCCATTGATGGCTTTGAACGTGAGATGGCTGGCTGCGCAGGCCGGATCCCAGTCAGTCCCGCAGCCGATCTCGGATTGGAGCGAGCCGGCGACAGTCACGCTGGTTACCAGGGGCGTCGGCGCGGTCCGGGTGACTGTGCGGATGGGACTGATGACCTGGGTGCCGTCAGGCTCGTCCAGAACCGCCCGGTACTGGATCTGAGAGCCTAGTGGCGCCGCCGACAGATTGTCGTAGTAGGTATACACCGGCGATGAGTCATCGGTCTTTAAAGTCACCCAATCAGCGTCAGTGGGTAGCTTGCGTTGAATCCGTACAACGTGGCTGGCACGTTCGGGATCGGCGGTGGCCCGGATCTCGATGGTGCCGAACACTCCAGCACCTTCGGTCGGCGATTCGATAGTCAGCTTTGGCGGCGGAACCACCGCGTCTTGCGGATCGCTGGTTCGCTCATGGTTGGCGTTATCGCGTACCACCGCGCGATAGGACACCTGCGTCCCATCTGGGATTGAGCTGACGTCGTGGAACACGCGATACGGCCGCGTGTCATCGGTGCCGATCGAGGTCCAATTGCCGTTGCCGACCTTGGCGTAGAAGGTCACCTCGTTGAACGAGGAACCGCCAACGTTGGCCGACACTAGCATCCGTGAGTTGCTTTCGGTCGAGATGGTCGGATTGTCGAGCGAGATCTGCGGCGCCGCATCAGATCGTGGGATCCGGTGCGCCGACTGGTATACCACGGTCGACAGCGCTGGAACGACCACGTTCAGCTCTTGGTTGTCATTTGAAGTGAGCTGCTGGGGTCCAGACCCGTACACCTTGATGAAGGTTCCATTTTGGACATAAGTCGGAATCACAGCAGTCTTCTCTGACTCGCTGTTGTTGAGCGCTACCACATACTCGCGCTCCTGTCCGCGGTCCAGCCGCGAGAATGCGTAGACCCCGGCTGCGCTACTCGCGTAACGATCTTGCTGTGCGCCATTCCGCAGTGCTGGATGGTGCTTGGTGAGCGCGGCGAGCTGGCTAATCCGCTGATACAGCTGGTGGCTGGGGTTGAAGTTGTCCTGCGCGTGGGTGTTGTCAGTGCCGAGCAAATCGTCGTCCAAGTAATCGGTAACCTGGCTGGCGAACATGGTCTGCCTGGCCAGCTGGTCACCGCCGGCGCCAGTGAAACCCTGCTCATCGCCGTAGTAGATCACCGGATTACCGCGCGAGAAGTACATCAGCTCGTGCGCCAGTCGGTCTCGCGCGAGGAGCTCGCCCTCGCCCGCGCCGGCATTGTCAGCGTTCACGAAGAAGCCGATCCGCCCCATGTCGTGGTTTCCAAGGAAGGTCGGCAGCTGGTAGACGTTTGAATCAGCGTCGATATACCAGTCGTCATTTCCGAAGAACGCGCGCAGATCGCCGGCGGGCGTGCCTTTCGATGCGAAATTGCGGGCAGCGTCTTGGAAGGGGAAGTCCAGGACGGCCTGCATCTTGTTGCGAGTGGTGAACGTCGAGGTAAACGGCCGGGAGAGGTCGAAGACCTCGCCGAACATGAAGAACTCATCTTTGCCCTGGCTCCTCGCGTACGCGAGCACCTCTGGGCCGAACTTCTGCCAGAACTCGTCGTTGACGTGTTTCATGGTGTCGATCCGGAACCCGTCGATGCCTAGCTCGCCGATCCAGGTCTTGTAGATCTCGATCATCCCGTCTACCACTCTGGGGTGCTCGGTGAACAGATCATCGAGACCGAAGAAGTCGCCGTAGTAGGAGTCCTCACCGGTGAACGTGGTGTTGCCGCGGTTGTGGTAGAGGGTGACGTCATTGAGCCAGTTAGGGACCTTGAGGGTCGTCTCGTCGGGATCAAGCACCGGGGTATACGGGAACGACTCGGTCCGGCTCAGTGGCGGGAAGCTTAGGGTCCCTGCGTAGTCGCGGTCGTCGAACGCAGTGCCGGCGGCAGTCTGGTATGGCTCCTTGTCCTTTGGGACGTACGCCGTACGCGCGCCTTCCTCATAGCCGATCACGTCCGCAGTGTGGTTGGTGATGATGTCGAAGTAGACCTTCATGCCGCGCGCGTGCGCCGCGTCGACAAGCGCGCGGAGCTCCTCGTTGGTGCCCAGATGCGGGTCGATCTGGGTGAAGTCGGTGACCCAGTAGCCGTGATAACCCGCCGACGGACCGTCCTCCAGTTGCACGGCCTTGTTCTTGAAGCTCGGCGTCAGCCAGATCGATGTGGTGCCTAGGCCTTGGATGTAGTCGCTGTGATCCAGCAGGCCCTTGAGGTCGCCGCCCTGGTAGTAGCCCCTCTTCGTGGGATCGAAGCCGTGGTCGTTCGGGCCACCGGGGATGCCGCCGGTGTCATTGTCCCTGGAGCCGTTGGCGAACCTGTCAGCCATGACAAAGTAGAACGTCTCATCGGTCACTGGAGCTCGCAGCGAGTGCTTGCCTTTGAGCGGGCCAGCTGTTGGCACGGCACCAGCGGTAACAGGTGCACTCGCGGCTACGGCGGTCAGAGCAGCAGCCAGCAGGGCAAGAGAAACGCGACGCGCGAACATGCCGCCTCCGCACTGAGGACGATGAAGGTCTGGCCCAGCGAATCGGTGCGGTGGAGGAAAGTCAACGCTCCAGCCGGGCGTGTCGGGATGAAGTAAAGCGCAGAATTCCCGGGCCTACAGGGGAATCTCCACAACTGCTCGGGTTCCAGATCCAGCCTGGCGGGGCCCGAGCTGGAAAGAACCCTCCATCTCGGCCACTAGAGTATTGACAATCGACAGCCCCAGGCTGCGCGATTCCCGCCAGTCAAAGCCGGACGGCAACCCGCGGCCGTCATCACTGATCTCCATCCGGAGTCGGCCGTCGTACCGGCTTGGCACCACGCGCACTTCGCCTGATTGGTGCGCAAGGCCATGCTCAACAGCGTTCTGGCAGAGCTCACTGATGATCATCGCGAGGCTGGTCGCGACGTCTGCTGACAGCATGCCGAAGCTCCCCTGGCGGATCGCCGATACCCCACCCCAGGAGGCGGCGACGTCGCCGACCATCCGAAGCAACTCGTCCGCCACCTGGTCGAACTCGACAATCTCATCGAAAGCCTGCGACAGCGTCTCATGCACGATGGCGATCGAGGCGACCCGAGACATCGCGTCTGTCAGCGCAACCCTTGCCTCAGCAGACTCCATCCGGCGTGCCTGCATCCGCAGCAGCGCGGCGACCGTCTGCAGGTTGTTCTTGACCCGATGGTGGATCTCGCGAATGGTGGCATCTTTGGTGATCAGCTCGCGCTCCTTGCTTCGCAAATCGCTCACGTCGCGGCACAGCACTACGGTGCCGACTCGTTCCCGGCCGTCGGTCAGCGGCAGCACGCGGATCATCAAATGCGCCTCTCCCGATACCAGCTCGGCCCGGCGTGCCGTACGGCCCGACAACACCGATTGCACCGAGTCATCCACGGGATCCGATCCGATTGGTAGCAACTGTGCTGTCAGGGTCGCCAGGTTCTCACCAATCAGATCGCCACGCAGCCCGAGCCGACGGTAGGCGCTCAGCGCGTTCGGGCTGGCGTAGGTCACATCCCCGGCGGGGTCGAGCCGGATGAATCCGTCACCAACTCGCGGACTAAAAGCCGGGTGAGTAGCGTCGCTGGGAATCGGG
>JBKPAB010000081.1:0-10938 GCA_046726195.1 Actinomycetota bacterium | reverse complement strand
CCATCCCAGCGACCACCCCAACCAGGAGAACCCACAGTGGAAACGCCGGGCAGACCGGCCGATCCAGCACGCCCAGCCCGCTGCAGCCCGCGACCAAGATCAACTACCCAGCAACACAAACCCAACCGGTGGATCCAGGCTCAGGACGGCGCCCTTCGACAAGCTCAGCTCAGGACGACGCCTGTCGAAGGGCACAGCTAAAGACTTCGACGAGCTCGGCGCGATCTCAGTTGCAGGTCACTCCGGTGGCATGCACCGGGCAATAGCCGAACGGGTTCTTGTCCAGGTATTGCTGGTGGTATTCCTCTGCGTAGTAGAAGTCTCCGGCCGATGCAATCTCGGTCGTGATCCGTCCGTAGCCAGCGCGGCTGAATTCAACCTGGAACTGGTCCCGGACTCGCTGTGCAATCTCCAGTTGTTCCGGTGAGGTGGTGTAGATCGCCGACCGGTACTGGGTGCCGACATCATTGCCTTGCCGCATCCCCTGGGTAGGGTCGTGGTCCTCAAAGAAGATCTTTAACAGCTTTTCGTAGCTGATCTTGGCAGGGTCGTAACACACTTTCACGACCTCGGCATGACCAGTGCGCGCGCTACAGACCTCCTCATATGTCGCGTTGGGGGTATAGCCGCCCGCATAGCCGACCGCGGTGTTGGTGACTCCGGGGGTGTTCCAGAACAATTTCTCAGCACCCCAGAAGCACCCAAGAGCGAAGTAGGCGACCTCCGACCCTTCCGGCACCTGTTGTACCGGGATGCCAAAGATCTCGTGGAAGGTGGGGTTGACGAGGACGGGAGTGCTGCGGCCGCGAAGTGCCTGATCCGGCTCGACAAGCGTTGTCTTCATGCGTGAGAACAACATGTAATTCAGTCCGCCTTTCTGCACCACCGTTTACGAACGGTAGTTGCACTTACGCAACGCTGACCCACCTTGGACTGTTCCACCGCGGCCCAGGAACGCGGCGCGTAGGCTGAAGCCTCGTGACAGCGGCGCAAGGCTTTTCAACTCGGGCGATCCGTGCCGGACAGACTCCAGATTCTGCGGTCGGCTCGGTGGTTCCGCCCATCTACGCCACGTCCACATTCATCCAGGACAAGGTCGGCCAGGCGCGTGGCGGATATGAGTACTCCCGCTCCTCCAATCCGACGCGAACGGCCCTGGAAGAGTGCATCGCGGCGCTCGAAGGAGGCAAGCACGGCTTAGCGTTCGCGAGCGGTCTCGCGGCGGAAGACACCCTGCTACGGGCCATCGCCTCACCCGGAAGCCATTTCGTGGTGCCGGACGACGCGTACGGCGGCACTTATCGGCTGTTTGTGCAGGTACACCGGCGTTGGGGTGTGGCGGCCGATCCCGCGCACCTGACCAACCTCGACTCGGTTGCTGCAGCCATTACGCCGGGGGAGACCAAGGCCGTCTGGATCGAGACGCCCACGAATCCACTACTGAACATTGCCGACATTGCAGCGATCGCCGACCTGGCTCATGCCGCGAATGCCCTGGTGATCGTCGACAACACCTTCGCAACGCCGTACCTTCAGCAGCCGCTCGAGCTCGGTGCAGACATCGTGGTGCATTCCACGACGAAGTACTGCGGCGGGCGCTCCGACATCATCGGCGGTGCGCTTGTGCTCAATGATGACGAATTGGCCGAGCAGCTGAGGTTCCATCAAAACGCCATTGGTGGAGTGGCGAGTCCGTTCGATTCCTGGTTGGTCCTGCGGGGCTTACGGACCTTGGCGGTACGGATGGACCGACATTGTGATAACGCCGAACAGGTGGCCGCCTTCCTCGATGATCATGCCCGGATCGCGGAGGTCTACTTTCCAGGTTTGGACGCGCATCCCGGGCATGACTTGGCCAAGCGGCAGATGCGTCGATACGGCGGGATGGTGAGCTTCCGAGTGGTTGGCGGCGAACAGGCGGCGCTACGGGTGTGCGAAGGCACCTCAGTGATCATTCTGGGTGAGTCTCTCGGCGGAGTGGAGTCCTTGATCGAGCATCCCCACACGATGACCCATGCGTCTGTGGCTGGGACTCAATTGGAGGTGCCCGGCGATCTCATCCGACTGAGCGTGGGTATCGAGGACATCGAGGATCTCATCGCTGACCTGGACAAAGCGCTCGCCTGAAGATCAGAGCCGGCTGGTTCTAGCGCCCAGTCGACTGGCTCCCCGCCCGTCCGGACGAGGAGTTCGTTGGCTCGGCTGAAGGGACGCGATCCGAAGAACCCTGCTGCCGCCGAGAGCGGCGAGGGGTGCGCGCTGGCCACGTACGGCACCGAGCGCAGCATGGGGATCAGCGACTGCGCATCACGCCCCCACAAAATGGCAACCAGTGGTCCGCCGCGCGCAGCCAGCGCCTCGATGGCCCGTTGTGTCACCTGCTCCCAGCCCTTCCCTCGATGTGATCCGGGACGACCGGGTTGCACTGTCAGCACTCGATTGAGCAGCAGTACTCCTTGCTCAAACCAAGGTGTGAGATCGCCGCTGGCAGCTGGCCGGATGCCAAGGTCTGCGTGCAGTTCGGCATAGATGTTCTGCAGCGACCGGGGAATGGGTCGAACATGGGATGCCACGGAGAACGACAGGCCCACTGGGTGGCCCGGGGTGGGATAAGGATCTTGCCCAACGATCAAGATCTTCACCTGGCGGAGCGGCTTGGTGAAGGCACGCAGCACATGGTCACCCGCTGGCAGGTACTGCCGGCCAGCAGCTAGCTCGGCACGCAGGAAAGCTCCCATCGCCGCGATCGTCGCGGCAACCGGCTGCAGCGCCTCAGCCCAGTCTGGGCTCACCAGCTCACTCAATGGACGTGGACTCATGCATATCCCCCTTCGATGGCCCACTCTTGGATGCCGCCGTCCGATCTCGAGGCATCCGCCAGGACAGCCCGGTCGCGACGAGCATTAGCGCAGCTCCGGCACCGAACGCGGCTGGATACGACCAGGTGTCGGCGAGGAAACCGGCCACGAGCGGTCCGATGATCGCCCCGATGTCCGCACACATCGAGAAGACCGCGACCGCCGTGCCGCTCCGACTTCCCGCCGCATCGCCGACAGCTGCGGCAGGTGCGGTGCCCAGGAAGGCAGAGGCGACGCCGAAAAGGCAGAGCACGACGATCAGCAGCCAGATGTTCGGTGCGAACGGGACCGCCATGATCGACACCGTCGCGAGCGTGCCACCCAGAATCATGGCAGGTCGGCGACCCACTGTGTCGGTGAATCGACCAGCTGGTCCGACAGCAATTGTCTGGACGACGGCGGCACACGCGAAAGCGATACCGGTCCATGACGCGGGCCGGTGCAGCAACTCCACCACCAGCACGGGCACGAGTGATGATCGCACTCCGAACGAGGTCCAGCCCTGGGCGAGGTTTGTCACGCAGGCGGCCTGATAGCGAGCGTCGCGTACCACGGCTCGAAAGGTTACGGGCGACTCAGCGGTCTCTTCTGCTGGCTTTTGGCTGCGTCGCCGCAGCAACACCAGTCCTACCGTCCCGGCGACGGCAAGCGTGCCGGCGTAGAAGAAGAACGGGGCTGTGAGCGATATGGCCGCGAGGGCGCCGCCCAACGCGGGCCCGGCGATGCTGCCGATCAGGAAGCCAGCTTGGAAGAACCCGGCTGCGCGACCGCGTACGCCCGCCTCCACCGAGGTCAGCAGCAAGGTAAACGCGGCCACTGTGAACATTGCGGAGCCGATTCCACCGACACCGCGGAGCACAAGCAGCTGAACGTAGCTGCGGGAGATGCCCGCCAAGCCGCTGGAGATCGCGACGATGAAGATGCCCGTGGCCATGATGATCCGCTCAGTGAAGATCTTGATCAGCCAGCCGCAGAAAGGGCTGGAGACCAGGCGCATCAGCGCGAATGCCGAAATGACCGCGCCCACCTCGGTGTTTCCGACCCCGAAGCTTCGGGCGAATACCGGAAGCACGGGTACCAAGACCCCGAAGCCGACCGCAACGCAGAAAGCGACGAGGCCGAGCACGTAGACCTCACGGGGGAGTGAACTCCGCGCACCGACCCATACCCGCGCGGCCCGGAGCCTACCCACCGGGTCAGTCTGCCGTATTTGATTGTCATCAACTCCGCTTCAGTTGGTTGGACTCCGCACCATCTGCAGCTAGCGCCACGTCCACGTAAGTGGTGCCAAGTGGCGTCAGGAGGCGCGCGCAATCAACACGCGGTCGCCCCTGAGGAGGATCACGCTGGGTAGCCGGGCTACTTCGTCGTCACTCGGGGACGAAAGACGTGTCCCCTCGTTGCTCTTCAGCACACACTAGGGTGGAGGAGCTCGAGAGTAAGACCAAGGAGGCGCCGAATGGGATCATCGGTTCGGAACGGGCCACGGTCATCGGCACGTCGGACCCGCCGCACGCTGCCAGTACTCGCTGGGGGGCATAACGATGATCACGCCCAAACGGTAGTGGAGCCAACGCCGCAAACCGAGCCTCCGGCCACTACCAACACTGCTGACCTGAGCGCCAGTGTGCCTCGGGGCCTGCAGGTCGCGGCTGCCTGGTCCTGGCGGGTGATCCTCGTGGTCACTCTTATTGGGGGCATTATCTGGCTGGCGCGTTATCTCTCCGAAGTCGTTATTCCGATTGGGGTCGCAATCTTGCTGACTGCACTCATGTTGCCGGTGGCCGAGGCCCTCAAGAGAGGACGATGGGGCTTGCCGCGAGCAGCTGCGACGGCAATTACGGTGCTCGGCGCGATCGCCTCGATCGTCGCCGCTCTCATCGTGATCGGCGGACAGATTGCCGGCCAAGGCGCAGAACTGTCAGCCAACGTTGTGAATGGCTTTAATAAGTTGAGCGACTGGCTGAACAATGGCCCGCTGACCAACTGGCTCCGCAACGGCCCGCTGCATCTGGACGCGGCATGGCTGGATTCGTCAACATGGGTATCGAGGCTCACCGACTTTTTGAGCACAAGCGGCAGCCAGATCGCGACGTACGTGGCCGAATTCGGTGCCCAGGTAGGGCATTTCCTGGCTGGCCTCGCGCTTGCCCTCTTCGCTCTTTTCTATTTCATCTACGACGGCCGCGGCATCTGGACTTTCTTATTGAAGTTCTTTCCCAGATCCGGGCGGGATCGGGTGGATCAGGCGGCACTGAAGGGCTGGCGATCCCTATCGTCGTACGTGCGGGCCACAATTCTGGTCGCACTCGTTGACAGCGTCGGTGTGCTCATCGTGGCACTGATCCTGGGTGTACCAGTGGCACCGGCATTGGCGGCGTTGGTCTTCATCGGTGCCTTCATCCCGATTGTCGGAGCGCTGATCTCGGGTTCGGTTGCTGTCCTTGTTGCCCTGGTAGCTCTCGGCTGGATAGAGGCCCTGATCATGCTTGGTGGCGTCATCTTGGTGATGCAGTTGGAGGGCCATGTGCTGCAGCCGTTCCTGCTGGGACGGGCAGTCAAGTTGCATCCGCTGGCCATTCTGGTCTCGATTGCGATCGGCATCATCGTTGGTGGCATCGTGGGTGCCCTGCTAGCAGTACCGCTGTTGGCCTTCACCAAGTCCTTCATCCTGTCGCTGGCTGGGGCAGCGGAGCCACCTTTAGGCAGGGCGTATCCCCCGGCTTTACCGCTGCATCGCCGGCAAGGATCGAGGACAGGCGAGGCCGGCGCCTAGGGCTTGAGCCTAGAGCGAGGAGCCCTTCTTGTACTGGGCGTAGGACATGTTCCAGTCGCTGTAGCCATTGCCGTACTCCATGCCGCGGCTGGTGCCAGTGGTGATCACCGGATCTCCGATCAGGCTGCGGTGGAACAGCCAGGCCGCATCCGCCGTGCTCATTCCGACGCACCCGTGACTAGCATTCCGGCGACCAAAGTGCCCGGCGTTCCACGGCGCGGCGTGCAGGAACTCACCGGAGATTGTGATCCGCATCGCGTACTTCACTCTGAAGTCGTACTCCTCTTGGGCGCCGATCATCTGGTTTGTCATTCGCGTCGTGTAAAGCTTGTCCATGATCAGCTTTATGCCACTGCGGGTCTGCCAGCCCGGCTTACCGCCGCTGACGTAGATGCGGCGGACCAACTTGCCGTTTCGATATACCTTGGCCACATCGGTGGACAGGTTGATCTTGGTGATCATCGATCGACCTACGGTGAAGGAGGTTTTCCTCGACAGCTGGCCGTAGATGCCGCCGCCGGCGTTCAGGCCGTTGAAATTCGCCGCTACCGTCACCTTGGTGCCTGGCTTCCAGTAGTTCTTGGGCCGGAACCGCACCTCCCTGCTGGAGTACCAGTGCCAGCTGCCTTCTTGAGCCGGGGAAGAGGTGACGTGCAGGTTTTTCTCGAACTCGCGTTTGTTCCTCACCGGTATATCGAAGGTCACAATCACTGGCATTCCTATTCCGACATGGCTGCCCGTGCGGGGATAGATCGTCGGATAGGTCTGCTCATCCAGAGTCAAGTTCTGGGTACGGAAGCTCGAAGTGTTGGTCTTGGGCTGGTTGACCCAATTCTTGCCTACAGAGATCAACTTGTACGCGGCACCCGGCTCGAGCCGATCGCTAGCTGTCCACTGAGTACGATCCTTGCTGATCTTTCCTGGGACCGTGCCGTGCTGCTTACGGCCCTGGCGATCGGTGTTGGTGTATGACAGTTTGACCTTCGTCAAGGTCCCCCAGTTGGTCTTGACGATGACAACAGTGTCGACCTTGACGTTGCTTGAGCCCTTCTTGATGTTGGACGTGAACGTGACCGGATTTGGCTTTGGCATGGGCGGGGGTGCTGGCTCGGTTGAGGCGGCAGCGCTCGGTTGCCGTGAGCTAATCCCTACGGGCTCGGTAGAAGTTCCCCCACAGGCGGCCAGGGCAGTTGCCAGTAAGACTGCTCCGGCAGCCCCAAACAACCTGCGCCTGATCTGCATGGACATCCCGTGCCAATGTGCCATCCGCGGGTGGCGTCTCCTAATTGTCCTAAGGTGCCATCTAAGGTGCCATCGAGGCGAGCTCTGAATCTGCCGACGCGCCTGCCGTTGCAGAATCGGAATGGCCCCGGCCTCTCAAAGGCTTCTCCTGCATGGTGATTGCGATCAGGAACGCGACTGCCATGAACGGCACCGCGACCAGGAACACATCGTCCATGGCGCGCGTGAAGGCTTCGAGCACCCAACTCTTGATTGGTTGCGGCAGAGCCTGGATGGCGGTCACATCGTTGGTGTTGATCGCGCCTCCTGCTGCGCTGCCCTGGGCTGGTCCGACAATTTCGCTGAGGTGGTGCTCGAGTCGGATGTTCAAGATCGCACCTAGCAGCGCGGTGCCGATGGCCCCGCCCATCGAGCGGAAGAAAGCTACAGACGCTGTGGCCACACCCATGTTTCGCCGATCCACACTGTTTTGCACGGCGGTGACCACGACCTGCATCGTGAAGCCAAGCCCCATGCCGAACCCGTACATGATCAACGCTACGACGTAATACGGGGTGTCAACCTGGAGCCTTGAGAATGCGAAGAGCGCGCTTCCAACCACTAGTGCACCGGTGATCGGCATCCATTTATAGCGGCCGGTTCGCGCCATGATTTGACCGCCGCCGATCGAGGTAGTGAAGATGCCGATGACGAGCGGCAAGATCGCCAGGCCTGAGTTGGTCGCGGTCATCCCCTTCACGGCTTGCAGGTAGATCGGCAGGAAGATCAAGCCGCCGAACATGCCGATGCCCATGATCATCGCGAAGATGATGTTGGAGGTAAATGTCCAATGCTTGAAGAGTTCTAGAGGGATGATCGGCTCTTTGGCTCTTGACTCCACCAGCACGAACAACCCTCCTAGAACGAGGGTGCCGACGAGCAGCCAGATGCCGGTCGCTGCTGCCCAACCTTGGTCCGGACCTGCCCAGCTGAGGTAGAGCACAAAGCAGGTCACCGAGCCGACGATGGTCGCCGCGCCCAGATAATCGACCGAGACTAGGCGGCGTACCTGATGCAGCTTCAGTGCCAGCGAGGTCACAACCAGCGCAGCGATGCCGATCGGGATGTTGATGAAGAAGATCCATTCCCAGCCAAGATGGTCGGTGAACCAACCGCCCAGCAGCGGACCAGCGACGGATGAGACGCCGAACACGGCGGCGATAAAACCCTGATATTTTCCTCGCTCGCGGGGTGGGATTACATCACCAATGACCGCGAGGGAGAGCGAGATCAGACCACCTGCGCCGAGGCCTTGCACGGCTCGGCCCGCGATCATGACGCTCATTCCGGAGACGTTGAAGAAGTCGGCGATATCGGGAGCGAAGCCGCATATCACCGAACCAATCAGAAAGACGACGATCGCAGCTTGGAAGATCGGGCGCCGACCGCGGAGGTCGGAGATCTTGCCCCACAACGGGGTAGCTGCGGTCGAGGTCAGCAGGTACGCCGTCACCACCCAGGACAGCTTGTCCAGCCCGCCCAACTCCGAAGTGATCTTGGGCAGTGCCACAGCAACAATGCTCTGGTCGAGGGCGGCAAGGAACATGCCGGTCATCAACCCGCCCATCACGCCCAGAATCTGGCGGTGGCTCAGGTAATCACCGCCTTGGCTGGTCGCCACGACGGAGCGCGACGCTTCGCCCATGGTCATGCCTTCTCCACGGGTTGGGCATAAGCCTCGACATCGGCAGCGAAACGGGTCAGGAGCCTGTCAAGTTCTTCAAGCTCATTGGGCTGCCATGATTCGAGGCACTTCTCGAGCAGAGCCCGGCGAGCTCTAAGCGCGGCATCGAGGCGGGCCGCCCCTGCGGTGCTCAATTTCACACGTTGGGCCCGGCCATCGGCTGGATCGGGCGCCCGCTCTATCAGCCCAGCGTTATCCAGCTGAGCAACGTGTCGAGAAACGGTTGAAGCATCCAGGCCTGCACATACGGCCAGTTCTGTGACGCGTTGTGGGCCGGATGCGGCGAGGGTTCTCAGCAACCAGAAGGATCCGGAATCGAGGGTGTCGCCATGGCCACGCTGCCGCATGAGCCTTCCTATGCTCAGCAAGGCATGCATGAGGGAGTTCATCGATGCGGTACGTGTCGATGGCGCAGATTCCGTGGAAACTTGCAAGCAACAACCATATAACTAGTTGCATGCTGCACACAATTGTTGGACCGGCTAGCGGCTCTGGAGGCGGCCTTGGGCGTCCTATCCGGGTTTAGACCCATAAAGCCCTAAGAATGTAAAGCGAACCTTCTTTTCTCGAAAGTTGAGGTTTACATTCGCGCCATGACCACTCCAGACATGACCCACATCCTTGAGGAACTTGCGGCAGGACGCATTGACCCAGCGGAGGCAGCCCGCCGCATCGACGCCTTGAAGGCGTCTCAGTCGGCATCAGAACCGCCCTCTTCCGAACCAACCAATGAGCAGCTAGCAGGATCGGCGGCGGACGCAGACGCTTGGGCAGCTGTCACCGACCAGCCGGGCCAAGCCGGCTCAGCGTCGAGCTCTCCACAGTCCGAGGCCCCCGGCGAGGAGCCTGTACGAGCGAAGCCAGTTAATACCGGCGGCGTGGAACGCATCTCGGTCCGGGCGGTCGGGCGACGGGTTCGCATCATCGGCGAAACATCGGTGGCGACCCTGTCCGCCGACGGACCCCACGTGCTACGTCGTAACGGCCCGGTCCTTGAGGTGTCCAGCGATGGTGAGCTTGGTGCCTCGCTTGACGGCTTCAGCATCCTGCGGGGTGCCCCGCGCAGCCTCGATGACTTCCGCGCACTCGGCCTGGGCAAGGAGCTGTTCCTCCGGGTCAACCCGAATCTGATCATCGACGTCGAGGTCACGGCGGGCAGTCTGAACACCGAGCGAGTCCCGCATCTGGGCAAAGTGCGAGTGACTGCCGGAGCCGCGAAGCTGCTTGATGTCACCGAGATCAATGACAGCCTCGTGCAAGCTGGGCAAGCAACGATCAAGGGCACGATCAAGACCGGCCGCAACCGGGTCCGTGCTGAGTCGGGAACGTTGTCCATCACGCTGACTGACGACTCAGACGTCACTGTTACGGGTGAGGCTCAGCTCGGCAAGATCAGCTGGGCTGGTGGGCACAACGGTGCTGGCGACGAGGTGGTTATGGGC
The DNA here is from genome assembly GCA_046726195.1 of Actinomycetota bacterium. GTDB lineage: Bacteria > Actinomycetota > Actinomycetes > Propionibacteriales > Propionibacteriaceae > Microlunatus. The sequence goes on along the minus strand of JBKPAB010000081.1, from coordinate 897 downwards.
AACGGCAGCGCGAAGCTCGAGATCGAGGTTGTGATGGGTCATGCCCAGGTTCGCGTAGGCTCCGATCTGGCCAGCGAAGCCGGTGTCGGTTGATGGAGCGCCCCCGCAGGCCGCAAGAGCGAATTGAGCACCGCCCACCGAGCGACTGCCCGGTGTGCGGTGCGGAGCTCGCGGTCATCCGGCTCGGTTGCACCTCGTGTGGCAGCGAACTCGCGGGGGTCTTCCGGCCGTGTGAGTTCTGCGCGCTCAACGAAAAGGAGACTGAGATGCTCCGTGTGTTTCTCTCCTCGCGTGGCAATCTCCGCGAGGTGGAAAAGCATCTTGGCGTCTCTTATCCCACCGCACGGCAGCGTTTCGCGGAGTTACTGGAGAAGCTCGGCCTTGGCGAGGCAGCCGCGCCTGAGGCAGCGTTGACCAGGGATCAGATTCTTTCCGAGGTGGCCTCGGGGGCACTGAGCCCAGCCGAGGCGCAGGAGTTGATCAATCGGCTGTAGGGCGACGCCCGAGCCGTCTGATCAGGCTCCAAATGCCTCAACTTTCACAACGGTGACGTTGATCGAGCGTCCGTTGGGTGCGACATAAGACACCACGTCGCCCATCTTCTTGCCGAGGATGGCTGTGCCCAACGGCGACTGCGGGCTGTAGACATTGGTTGCATCCACGCTGTTGTCGAGTCCGAGCAACTCACGTGACCCCAGCAGGAAGGTGTCGGTATCAGACTCATCGCCATCAAAGGCGATCGTCACCCGGGTCCCCGGAGCGACTTCGTCGGCGTTAGCCGGTGACTCACCGACCTGGGCCCGGTTCAGCATGTCGGTCAGCTGGCGGATGCGAGCCTCTTGGTGCGCCTGCTCCTCACGCGCGGCGTGGTAGCCCCCGTTCTCACTGAGGTCACCT
>JBKPAB010000080.1:0-13918 GCA_046726195.1 Actinomycetota bacterium | reverse complement strand
GCCGAGAACGGAAGACTTTGCCGTTCGGGCAGCGATAGACCGCAAAACATACTGAGTCTTGCGCTTGTGCAGGGATTTCTCGACGGCCCTTTGCATTTTGAAACAGCCCCTCAAAATGGGAAACGCAGATCCCCGAGGGCCATCGATAGACCTTCGGAGGACATGGCATCAGGTGTTACTGCCCTCCCCGGTCACCACATTGGGCACAGCTCCGCCATAACGCCGGTCCCGCTGGGCGTACACCTCGATCGCCTTCCAAAGATCACGGCGATCGAAATCCGGCCACAATCGATCAAGAAACACCAGCTCCGCGTACGCGATTTGCCAGAGCAGAAAGTTAGACGTTCGCTGCTCACCCGAGGAGCGAATGAAGAGATCGACGTCGGGAATGTCGGGCTCGTCGAGGAATTGCCGGAATCGCTCCTCAGTGAGCCTGCGCGGATCGAGTCGCCCTTCCGCCGCGAGCTGCGCGATCCGGCGAGTCGCATCAACGATCTCGGCTCGCCCGCCGTAGTTCACGCAGAACTGCAAAGTCAGTACGTCGTTGCCTACCGTACGACGCTCGGCGTCTTGCAGCTCGGTGATCACACTCCGCCACAGCCGAGGCGATCGGCCGGCCCAGCGCACCCGGACACCCATCGCAGCGAGTTGGTCCCGCCGCCTTCTGATCACGTCACGGTTGAAGCCCATCAGCCAGCGAACCTCATCGGGCGAACGGTTCCAGTTCTCAGTGGAGAACGCGTACGCCGAGAGGTACTTCACCCCGACCTCGATAGCGCCCTCGATCACGTCGAACAGCGAGGCTTCACCGCGGGCGTGACCCTCGGTCCGCGGTAGGTTGCGCGCCTTCGCCCAGCGCCCATTCCCGTCCATCACGATCGCCACATGGGTCGGCAGCCGATCGTGGGGTATCGGCGGTGGGCGTGCACCGCTGGGATGTGGGGTGGGCGGACGTGGCTGCTCAGCACCAGGTTCCGGCCTTGTGTTTCTGCTGCGAGGCGCTGCTGGGCGCGGCGCAATCCTCGAAAGCTTGGCCATGTCAGGGACAATATCGAGGTGCCGACTTATCGTGACGAAGCAGTAGTTCTTCGGACGCACAAGCTCGGCGAGGCCGATCGGATCATCACCATGCTGAGCCGGCGCCACGGAAAGATTCGGGCGGTAGCGAAAGGGGTACGGCGTACCACCTCGAAGTTCGGCGCTCGGCTTGAGCCGTTTTCCCATGTTGACCTGCAGCTCGCCGTAGGGCACACGCTTGATGTGATCACTCAGGTCGAATCGCTCGATGCTTTTGGGGAACCGCTGGTTGATGACTATCCCGCGTACACGGCCGGCCAGGTGATGCTGGAGACGGCCGACCGCTTGGTGGTTGAGGAATCCGAGCCCGCACTTCAGCAGTACCTGCTCCTCCTTGGGGCCTTGCGGGCCCTTAACCATGGCACCTCGGATGGGCGACGGCCAGCAACGTTGATCTTGGACTCTTACCTGATGCGGGCGATGGCGGTAGCCGGCTACGCGCCCTCATTCTCCGATTGCGCGCGCTGTGGTGTTGCTGGGCCGCATCGGGCATTCTCCCCGGCACTGGGCGGGGCCGTCTGCGAGCGCTGCCGTCCCGCCGGAGCAGCGCGGCCGGCTCCGGAAACCCTAGCCTTGCTGGGTGCGCTGCTCGAAGGCCGGTGGAGCGACACACGTCAGGTATCTGATCGCGTGGCGCGGGAGGTCAGTGGCATCACAGGCGCCTTCGTAGCCTGGCACCTGGACCGCAACCTCAGATCCCTGGCGCATGTCGAGCGTTGACCCAAGGTGGCCGCCGCCGCAGGAGTCTCAGGCGTACTTTGCCGCGCCTCCGCAGCCGCCCACTCCGACTAAGCCAGCGCCGCAGCGACCGCATCGGATCGCGTACGTCCTCGCCGTGATCATGCCGGTAGTGTTGCTTGCCGTCATCGCAGCGCCGCTGGGTGTGGCCTGGGCGATCGGCCGGCTTCGGCAGTCACCCAGCAGCGTGACAACGCCACCGCCGCAGAACCTCAACGCTACTGACGGAGAGCCCGGCCTCGGGGACCCTTACTACCCACTAGCAGGCAACAGCGGCTACGAGGTGACCAAATACCAGATCGTGATCAACTGGGATCCGGCAACCGAGTCCATGGAGTCAACGACCACCTTCAGCGCCCGGGCTGTTCATCAGCTCAACTCGTTCTACTTCGACCTCGTGCTGCACACCGATCGGGTCACTGTGAATGGTGCACCCGCCGAATTCGCCCAGAATGGCTTCTCCGACGTTTATGTCAAGCCCGAACACCCGATCGCGGCCGGCAGCAGCTTTCAGGTGGTTGTCGACTACTCGGGCAAACCGAGCGAGCACAAGCAGGGCGACCTGCAACCATGGTTTGCCACCGACGGTGAGTGGACGGCAGCCGGTGAGCCGGAGAGCTCAGCATGGTGGTACCCAGCTAATGATCACCCATCGGATCCTGCCCTGATGGATGTCTCGATCCGGGTACCGGCTGGCATGGAGGCCATTAGCGTAGGCCGACTTGAATCGACCGACACCAGCAACGAAAAAGAATTCGACACCTGGCACTGGATCGCCCGGCAGCCGATGCCGTCTTACCTGAATTTCCTCACTATCGGTCAGTACGAGCTCCGGCGGGGCATCGATCATGGCGTGCCTTATGTCTATGCGGTCTCCGAGAAGCTCTCCTCCGAGGAGCGGAAGGCGGCTTTTGCTGCGCTGCTGACCTCAGGCGAGCGGATTCGGACTCTGGAGACGATGTTTGGCCCGTACCCCTTCAGCGAGCTTGGGGGGATCGTTCCGGCACACCGGCTATGGTTCGGCGGCTTAGAGACCCAGACCCGGCCGATCTATAACGCGAGGTCCATCCTGAACCGTAACTTCGCGGCAACCCTGCTCAATCATGAGCTAGCCCATATGTGGTTCGGCGACAACGTAACCGTTCGGCAATGGAACGACATCTTCATCACCGAAGGTTACGCGTCTTGGGCACAGTGGGGAGCCGCCGAACGGACGGGTGGCCGCAAGGCCAATGACGCTTTGAACAACGCGTATGAGCGGCTCAAGGACAACGACGAATTCTGGAAGATCACCATGATCGATCCCGGCAGGGCGCACCTGTTCGACGCGGTCTACGCGCGCGGTCCCATGGCGCTTCAGGCGCTACGCAACGTGATCGGTGACGAGGCATTCTTCAAGTTGGCCAGGGATTGGGCTCAGGATCCGGGGAGCCGTACGCTCGAGGAATGGATGGCGACCGCGCAGTCGTACACCACAGTTGATCTTGGGCCCTTCTTCCAGGCCTGGATCTATTCTCCGACCGCGCCGGCGCGGACCGCAGCCAACGGCTTTCGCTAAACCGATCTTGATGGTTCGTGCTGACGCCCCACCGACTGGTTTAGGGGGCGTCAGCAGTGGTTTTGTGCCCTGAGCTTGTCGCTCAGCGCGCATTCCGGTCGAGGGAGCCCTCTTCAGCCCACTCGGTTGATAGCCGAGGTAACGGCCGTGAGCGAGGCAGTGACGATGTTCGCGTCCATACCAACTCCCCACACGACCACGGCGCCCTCACCTTCTCCGACCTCGCATTCCACGTACGCTGCAGCGAGCGCGTCACCCCCCGCAGAGAGCGCATGCTCGGTGTAGTCGAGCACGCGTACGCGGTGGCCTAGTGTGGAGATGGCGTCGACGAAGGCCGATACCGGGCCATTCCCTTCGCCAGCGATCGTCTCCAATGAGCCGCGGGTCACGACGTGAGCCGTTAGTGACGTCTGGCCGCTCTCTGCCGCGGTTGTCGAGACGCTTACCAGCCGCAGCGGGGTGTTCGGCTCGAGGTAGGAGAACTGGAAGATCTCCCACAGCCGGCTCGGACTGACCTCCCCGCCATCGGAGTCGGTGTGTGCCTGCACAACCTTGGAGAACTCGATCTGCAGCCGTCGCGGCAAGTCCATGTTGTGCTCGGACTTCATGATGTAAGCGACTCCGCCCTTCCCGGACTGGGAGTTCACCCGGATCACCGCTTCGTAGGTGCGGCCCACGTCGAAGGGATCGATCGGCAGATAAGGCGCTTCCCAGGCGATCTCGCGGGCGCTGATGCCTTGCGCCGCTGCCCGCTTTTCTAGATCCTCCAGACCTTTCTTGATCGCGTCTTGGTGACTACCGGAGAAGGCGGTGTAGACCAGATCGCCCGCATAGGGGTGGCGCGGGTGGACCGGCAGGTTGGTGCAGTACTCCACCGTGCGACGGATCTCGTCGATCTTGGAGAAGTCGATCTTGGGATCTATTCCTTGTGAGAACAGGTTCATACCCAAAGTGACCAAGTCCACGTTGCCGGTGCGTTCGCCGTGGCCGAACAGACAACCTTCGACGCGGTCGGCTCCGGCCATCAGAGCCAGCTCGGTCGCTGCGGTGGCGGTGCCGCGGTCGTTGTGCGGGTGCAGCGAAATCGCCACATGCTCCCGGTTGTGCACATGCCGGCTGAACCACTCGATCTGGTCGGCGTAGACGTTCGGTGTCGCCATCTCGACCGTGGCTGGCAGGTTCAAGATGATCTCGCGGCCGTCCGACGGCTGCCAGACATCCATCACCGCATTGCAGACTTCGACGGCAAACTCCATCTCGGTACCGGTAAAGATCTCCGGCGAGTATTCGTAGCCGAACTCCACATCGCCCAGGTACTGCTCGGCGTACTTCATGACCAGCTCGGTACCCCGCGTCGCCATGGCGATGCATTCGGCCTTGTCGACATGGAAGACCACACGACGAAAGAGCGGCGCCGTGGCGTTGTACATGTGGATGGTCGCGGTCTTGGCACCGACAATCGACTCGGCTGTGCGCTCGATGAGGTCTTCTCGTGCCTGGGTCAGCACCGAGACAGTCACGTCGTCGGGGATCTTGTCCTGCTCGATCAGTTGCCGGACGAAGTCGAAGTCGGTCTGGCTAGCGGACGGAAACCCGATCTCGATCTCCTTGTAGCCCATGCTCACCAGCAGCTCAAACATCTTGTGCTTACGTGCTGGAGTCATCGGATCAATTAGTGCCTGATTGCCGTCGCGAAGATCGGTTGACAACCAACGCGGCGCCTTCGTGATCACATTCGACGGCCAAGTGCGATCAGGAAGATCAATTGGAGTAAACGGCCGGTAGCGGTGGAACGGCATCGGGCCGGGCTGCTGTACCGGTACCTTTTGCGCCTTCGTGCCAAATGAATTGGAGCCGATGGAAACAGCGGATGTGGCGTTGTCTGACATGATTCCTCGCTGGTAGATGTGGAGCGGACCGGAAGCACGTCAAACTCCGCAGCGAGGATGCCGGCCCCTACTGGGCCTCGCTGCGGCAGCCGAGGAGGAGCAGCGCGAAAAGGCGCTGGGTGCTTGCCACGGCGTCACTCTAACATCGGGGATCAGTCGAGGGTCAAACCTTGTCTCGAAAACCCGTGGCCTGACAGGGGCCGAGTAGGGCACCCTGGTCTGGTGCCTTTCGTACGCGTCAAGCCTGATGACATGACTCAGGTCACCACGGTCGCCTCTATTGAGGAGGCGGCGCGTCAGGTTGACGACCCCGAGGCATTCCCAACGATTCCGGAGATGCTGGCCGGGCAGATGCGTTATGGCTGGGACCTCGAGCCCCCAGAGCACTACCTCTACGTCCCCGAGAACCTCTACGTCCCCGAGAACGCCTCCGGCCCTCTCGGGGTGCTCGCGGTCGAGCTTCCGACTCGCGACAACTTACATCTGGTATGGGCCAGCATCGTGGTCCATCCTGATCATCGCCGCCGCGGCCATGGTTCGCTGATCATGAACGAGGCATTGCGGATCGCTCGGGAGGCCGGGCGCAGTACGGTCTGGGCCGGGACAGCTGAAGATGATCAAGGTGCGCGCGAATTCGTCGAGGGCTTTGGTTTCAGATATGCCAGCCACGATGCTCGGAGGCGCCAGGTGCTGGCCGAGGTTGATCAGTTCGAAATCCAGCGGCTGTGGGAAATGGCCGAGGTGGCGGCCTCGGACTACCGTCTCGAGCGGCTGCGGCCACCTATCGATGACGAGGTCTTGAGCGAGCTGGTCGGAGTGACCGCGGCTATCAACGACGCGCCCATGGGCGAGTTGACGTATGAGGACGAAAAGTTTGATCTACAGCGGCTTCGCGACCTGGAAACGGCGGCGCGGGGTCGTGGGGATCGTGTGTATCGAGTCATCGCGCGGCACCGCACCACTGGTGAGGTCGGCGGCCACACGGTCGTCCTCACTCATCCGCTGCAGCCAGAGATCGGCGGCCAAGGGGACACCGCCGTCGCACGCCACCACCGAGGCCACCGGCTCGGTCTGTTGCTCAAGATCGACATGCTGCGCTGGCTAGCCGAGGTGGAACCACAGCTGAAGATCATCGAGACCTGGAACAACGTCGACAACAGCTTCATGATCAACGTGAACGAGGCTCTGGGTTACCGGCTGTCGCGCATCTTCAACATGTACGAACTGCGCCTGGACGAAGCCACATCACACTGAGGCCGTCTTTGCAGAAACCTGGGTTAACCCAGGTTTCGGTCACTCTGCACAGGTAGCAGACTGTGCAGAGCGTAAGAAACCTGGGTTAACCCAGGTTTCTGACGCGGGGGCTGACTGGCGCTATCCCCGCATGAAAGGTGCCAAGAAGCATGATGAGCAACCCGAACGACGCCAAAAGAGAGCGTCTCGCTCGAGCGGCAGAGGCCGCGGCGCGGTTCAACGAGCGAGAAGCCGCCGGCAGCGGCTGGGGCGAGCCGCCTGACGCCTTCCTAGCGGCGTACTACGCCCATGTCGCGGCTGAGGACATTCTGGCCCGCGATCCGTCGCAGCTCTCCGACTTCGCGTTCGGGCATCGCCGACTGGCCGCGGAGCGTCCGACTGGCAGCACCCTGGTCCGGGTCCACACCCCTACATCAGAGGCGGATGGTTGGCCGGCACCGCGCCGCCTCGTCCAGATCGTCACGGACGACATGCCGTTCCTCGTGACCTCGGTAACCGCCGAACTGACTCGGCAGGGCAGAGCCATCCACCTTGTCATTCATCCCCAGCTGCACGTACGCCGCGACCCGATGGGGCATCTCCTCGAAGTGATCACCGACGAGAACGCATCCTTTTCATCAGACTGGATTGCCGAGTCCTGGATCTCGGTGGAGATCGACCGTGAAAGCCCCGACGAAGCGGCAGAGCAGCTGGCCCGCAGTGTTCGGCAGGTCTTGGCGGATGTCCGGGTTGCCGTAGACGACGCGCCAGCGATGCGCGACCAGGCGTTGCAGGCGACCGCTGACTTGCGGGCTCATCCGCCAGCGGGAGTGGAACAGGTTGATGTCGAGGAGGCACTGGAGTACCTCGACTGGCTCTGCGATGAGCGCTTCACGTTTCTCGGCTATACCGAGTTTCGCCGTCTGCCAGACGGCGATACCGGCGGGAACGACAAACTGGCGCCGGTGCCCGACAGCGGGCTAGGTCTGTTGCGGCCGGAGCAGCCGCAGGCCAGCCGGCTCCTCGGCAACGCCGCAGCCGAACCAGGCGACGTGGCGCCGCTCACCCTCACAAAGTCCAGTCAGCGCTCCACAGTGCACCGGCCGCTGTACCTGGACGACATCGCCGTCGGCGTGTTCGATGTGCAAGGCCGGCCTATCGGTGAACGTCAATTCCTCGGCCTGTTCAGCCCAGCCGCCTACCACGAGAGCGTGCTGAGGATCCCGATGCTACGGCGCAAGGTCGCAGCGCTTTTGGAGCGGATGGCCTTCACCCCGACCAGCCACTCCGGCAGAGACGTCATCGAGATTCTCGAGGACTATCCGCGCGACGAGTTGGTGCAGGTATCGCTCGACGAACTGGAACAGGCCGTCGTCGAGATTCTGGATCTTCAGGGACGCCAACGGGTGCGGCTGTTCCTGCGTCACGATCACCGCGCTCGCTACGTCTCCGCCCTCGTCTACCTGCCGCGGGACCGCTACACCACAGCCGCCTGCCTGCGGTTGGAGCAGATCCTCCGGGATGCGTTCGATGCAGACCGGGTCGAGTACACCACCCTGGTCTCAGACTCGGTTCTGGCCCGACTGCACTTCGTCGTCCGCCATGCCGACGCGGCACCACTTCCCGAGGCCAACCATGAGGAGCTGGAACGACGGCTTGCGGACGCGATCCGTTCCTGGAGTGACGATCTGGCTGACACGCTGAGGACCGAGGTGGGCAATGAGGAGGCTACTCGTTTGCTGCGCGTCTACGGTGAGGCCTTTCCGCAGGCGTACCAGGAGGACCACCCAGCTGACGTCGCAGTCACCGACCTACTTCGCCTCGATCCCCTTCAGCCGGACAACGCTCACGCCGTAAGCCTCTATGCTCCGGCCGGTGCCGCGTCGGATCAGCGCCGGCTCAAGCTCTTCTCCACAGAGCCCGTGTCGCTGTCAACGGCGTCGCCCATCCTGCAGGGCATGGGTGTTGAGGTGACCGATGAGCGCCCGTACGGGTTGACTCTCGCCAACGGCGCACAGCGGTGGATCTACGACTTCGGGCTGCGCTACGAGGCAATTGCCGAGACCAGTCCGGATGCGGCGAGCCAGCTGTTCGAAGACGCGTTCGCAGCGGTGTGGAGCGGTGCCGCGGAGAGCGATGGCTTCAATGCGCTGGTGCTACATGCCGGGCTGAACTGGCGACAGGTTGTCATGGTGCGCGCGTACGCCAAATATCTGCGACAAATCGGCACCCCGTTCAGTGAGGAGTACCTGCAGTCCAGCCTGCTGGCAAATGTCCACATCGTCCGGCTACTCGTGCGACTATTCGAGGTCCGGTTCGATCCCCAGGGCGAGACAGGTCGGCTGGACGCCGCGGAGGCGTTGGTCCAGCAGATTCGCGGGAAATTGGACGAGGTAGCCAGCCTGGACCAGGACCGCATCCTGCGCTCGCTGCTCGGTCTCATCCGCGCGACAGCTCGCACCAATTTCTTCCAACCGGGTGAGGCGGGGGCGCCTGGCAAGTCGTACCTAGCGCTGAAATTCGACCCGCAGGCCATTTCCGAGCTGCCGGAACCGCGGCCCCGCTTCGAGATCTTCGTGTACTCGCCTCGGGTAGAGGGGGTTCACTTGCGCTTCGGTGCTGTTGCCCGCGGTGGCCTGCGGTGGTCTGACCGCCGAGATGACTTCCGTACCGAGGTGCTCGGCCTGGTCAAGGCGCAGATGGTCAAGAACGCCGTCATCGTTCCAGTGGGCGCTAAGGGCGGTTTCGTTGTGAAGTCAGCGCCTGGGGGCGCGGGCGGCCGCGAGGCCTGGATGCGCGAAGGGGTCGACTGCTATCGGATCTTCATCCGAGGCCTGCTGGACCTGACTGACAACCTCGTCAACGGGAAAGTGGTGCCGCCGGAACGGGTTGTCCGGCACGACAGCGACGACCCCTATCTCGTCGTCGCTGCCGACAAGGGAACGGCGACCTTCTCCGACATTGCGAACGGCGTCGCCGCGGACTACAACTTCTGGCTCGGGGATGCCTTCGCCTCGGGCGGCTCGGTGGGCTATGACCATAAGGCGATGGGCATCACGGCGCGAGGCGCCTGGGAATCGGTGAAGCGGCACTTCCGCGAGCTTGGCATCGACACTCAGAGCGAGGACTTCACCGTGGTCGGGATCGGTGATATGTCCGGTGATGTGTTCGGCAACGGCATGATGCTGTCGGAGCACATCCGTCTGGTCGCGGCATTCGATCACCGCCACATCTTCCTCGATCCCAACCCTGACGCAGCCGTCTCATACGCCGAGCGGCGCCGGCTGTTCGCGCTGCCACGCTCATCGTGGGCGGACTACGACGCCGAACTGCTGTCGGAGGGCGGTGGGGTCTATCCGCGCACTGCCAAGGAGATTCCGATCTCGGCTCAGGTACGCGCGCGGCTAGGACTGGCGGATAACATCAAGGCGCTCACCCCGGCCGACCTGATCCGCGGCGTCCTGGCCGCGCCGGTCGACCTGCTGTGGAACGGTGGCATCGGCACCTACATCAAGGCAACCGCTGAAAACAATCCCGACATCGGTGACAAAGCCAACGACTCGATCCGGTTGAACGGCTCGCATGTCCGCGCTCGAGTCATCGGAGAGGGTGGCAACCTCGGCTTGAGTCAGCTCGGCCGGATCGAGTACGCCAAAGTCGGAGCTGATGGTGCTGGGGGTCGGATCAACACCGACGCGATCGACAACTCCGCCGGAGTTGACACCTCCGACCACGAGGTCAATATCAAGATCCTGCTAGACCGCATCGTGCGCGCGGGCGCGCTCTCCGACAAGGATCGAAGTCGGCTGCTGGCGGAGATGACTGATGAAGTGGCACGCCTGGTGTTGCGGGACAACATCGAACAGAACGTCGCCCTCGGCATCGCCCGAGCCCAAGCGCCAGCAATGTTGCCGGTCCATCGCCGCCTCATGACTCACCTAGAACGACAAGGCGACCTGGACCGGGTGCTGGAATTCTTGCCCGACGACGAAGAACTGGACGAGCGCGCCGCATCGCAACACGGGTTGACCTCTCCAGAGCTATCCGTGCTGCTGGCGTACGCGAAGATCACCAATACAGCGCACCTTCTCGAGAGTGACCTCGCCGAGGCGCCCTGGTTCGAGCAGGTCTTGCGCGCCTATTTCCCTTCGCAACTGGTCGAACGCTACGGTAACCAGCTCAACGATCATCCCCTGCGGCGCGAGATCATCACCACATTCGTCGTTAACGACATGATCAACCGTGGCGGCATGACCTTCAGCTTCCGCACTCAGGAAGCAACGGGTGCCAGCCCCGACCAGATCGCCAGGGCATACACAGTGGTACGGGAAGTGTTTGGCCTCTCCCGATTCTGGGCGGCCGTCGAGTCCGCAGGTATGCCGGTGGCGGCGGCGACAGCGCTACACCTGGAAGGCCGACGGCTTCTGGACCGCGCCGTACGGTGGCTGCTCCAGTCTCGACAAGCCCAGCTCGATGTCGTCACTGAAATCTCTCGCTTCCAGCCCGGGGTGGCCGATCTAGCACCGCGCATTCCCGAACTTGTGCAAGGATTCGAGCGGGAGCGGCTGCGTGCGCGTGCGGCTGACCACGAGAAACTCGGCACTCCCGCGCCGCTGGCGCTCACCGCCGCCGCGCTGGTGGATGTGTTCTCCTTGCTGGACATTATCGAAATCACCGAGACCGCCGATCGGCCTGCCGAACAGGTAGCGTCCCTGTATTTCACTCTTTCCGAGCGATTCGATATCGACCGACTACTGACCTTGATCACCGCGTTGCCGCAGCCTGACCGCTGGCAGTCAATGGCGCGTTCGGCCTTGCGCTCCGATCTGTACGCGGTACTCGCCGACATCACCTCCGATGTGCTCGCAACGACGAATGCTCAAGGAAGCCCAAGCGAGCTAGCGGATCGCTGGGAGGAGCAGAACTCAGAGGGATTGGCGCAGGCGCGCACCACCCTTGCCGCGATCGAGGACACAGGGACGTGGGACTTGGCTGAGTTGTCCGTCGCGCTGCGAGCGATCCGCACCCTGGTTCGTTCCTGAGGTGGCAAAGTGACCAACGATGTCCCGGCTGCGACGGGCGGTTCCAGTCTCGCCGCCTCCAGTGGAATTGACGGCGCACAAACCCCGGACCCAATGGCCGTCACACGACCTGCCGCCGCGTTGAACCTCGCCATTCAGGTTGGGGATTGCCTGCTGTCTGCGGGGATGTCCGCCAACGATGTCGTCGTCGCCATGCTTGGGATAACCGACGCCTACAGACTGACACGGGTCCACGTCGATGTGACGTACACATCCATCTCGGCGTCCTACTATCCCGCGCGGGGAGCGCCACCGATCACCTGCATCAGAGTGGTGCAGCCCGATGAGATTGACTACACCAAGGTGCGCGAGGTAGCCAGGCTGGAGGAGAAGATCCGAGGCGGTCTCCCGATCGACGACGCCACGAGGGCATTCCATCGCATCCAGGAGGCTCCCCACCGATATCCGCAGTGGGTGGCGATGATCGGGAACGCTGGCGTCAGCGCCGGGGCAGCAATGCTGTTCACCACCTCGTGGAAGATCATCCTGGCCACATTCCTCACCGGGCTCATCGTGGATCGGATGCTCGCGGCAATGGAGCGCTGGCGCGTGCCCCCGTTCTTCCAGCAATTTGCCGGGGCAGGATTAATCACTCTGGTCGCTGCGGGGATAACCGAGGCGGCGGCTCAAGGCGTCAGCTTCTTTGTCGGCGTCGACCCGACGCTCGTCGTCGTGGGCGGCATTGTCATGCTTGTCGCGGGTATGGCCATCGTCGGTGCCGCGCAGGATGCCATCGACCAGTTCTACGTGACCGCCTCAGCTCGACTGCTGGACGTCGTCATGCGTACGGCTGGGATCGTCGTGGGGATCGTCGCTTCGCTTGAGCTGGCTTCGCGTCTCGGGGCACCTTTGTCCATCTCGCCAAATCCCGTTGCACTCGGCCCGCTCGGAGCCCAGTTCGCTGGCGCCACGCTGACATCTGCATTCTTTGCGCTGTGGGCGTATGCAGATCTGGCGACGGTCGGGCTCGCGGGCGCGATGGGCCTGCTGGGCTGGGCTGGATATACCTCGATGATCTACATCGGTGCAAACGAGGTACCCGCCAACACGGTAGGCGCTTTCGTCGCGGCGCTTGCGTCCACCTTGCTGATCCGCCGCTCAAGTATCCCTGGATTCGGCCTGGTCAGCGCTGCTCTGCTCCCGTTGGTACCCGGCCTCGCCCTCTACAACGGTCTGTTGCAAGTGGTAGGAACGTCCCCGGAGACAGCCAATCCAAGTGCGGGTGGGTCAACTCTGTTACTCGCGCTCGGTGTCGCTTTGGGCATAGCGGCTGGCGCCACCCTCGGGACCTATCTCGGACGGCCGATCGCGGACCAGCTTCGCCGCATCCCAACGCGGCCCAGTCGATGGCGACGCCGGTCGCGCGGCTGAGAAATAAGGGCGCAGCTCGTCAGCACCAGCACATTCGTCAGTAATCGACGGCGTCGCGAATGAGAGGACAGGTCATGCAGTGGCCGCCGCCGCGGCCGCGGCCGAGCTCGGCGCCGACGATGGTAATGACCTCGATGCCCGCTTTGCGGAGCAGGGAGTTCGTGGTGGTATTGCGGTCGTACGCGATCACAACCCCTGGTTCGATCGCGACCAGATTGTTGCCGCTGTCCCATTGTTGGCGCTCGGTGTCGTAGACGTTCCCGCCGGTGTCGATGGCCTGCAGCTCGCTCAGTCCGAGGGCGGTTCGAACGACCTCCAGGAACGGCCGAGTCTCTTGCGTGACCTCGAATCCTGTCGCGGTGTCGCTCGGCCGGAGGGTGAAGGTGTGGATGCCGTCCACGATGCCTGGGTAGACAGTGACGCGATCGCGATCGGCAAAGGTGAAGATCGTGTCCAAGTGCATCGCCGCCCGCAGCTTAGGCATGCCGGCCACGATCACCTGCTCGGCCGCGCCTTCAGCGAAAAGCTTGGCAGCGACCTGCCCGATCGCCTGGCGGGAGCTGCGTTCGCTCATCCCGATCAGCACAACACCATTGCCAGGGACGAGGACGTCTCCGCCTTCCAAGGTGGCCAGGCCCCAGTCCAGCTCAGGGTCGCCCCACCAGACCTTTGAGTCCACGAAGTCTGGGTGGAACTCATAGATCGCCTTCATCAACAGGGTCTCGTCGTGCCGCGCCGGCCAGTACAGCGGATTCAAAGTGACACCGCCGTAGATCCAGCACGTGGTGTCGCGAGTGTAGAGCGTATTCGGCAGCGGCGGCATCAGGTATTCCCGGCCCCCGAGAGCCTCGCGGGCCAAGCTAATGGTCGCCGACCCAAGATCTGACGGCAGATCATCGGTTGCGAGGCCGCCGATCAAGAAGCGGGTCAGCGACCGGGCATCCAGGCTGTCCAGATATGCCCGGGTGTCG
>JBKPAB010000079.1:0-3724 GCA_046726195.1 Actinomycetota bacterium | reverse complement strand
AGTTTGGTGTGCTTAGCTGGATCTGCACCCCGCGGCAAACGTTCGGCCTCCACTCGCGCCTTCAGCTTGCGGATTTCGGTCAGCTGCGATTGGTTCAAGCCATTTTCTGGCCAGCGGTGGGCGTCGATCTCGGCCATCAAGGCCTTGCCAAGTTCCTCGTCACCCGCGAGCGCGTCAGCCCGGACCAGCGCCTGGAGCTCCCATGTGGACGACCAACGGCTGTAGTAGTTGCGATACGCGGTAAGCGAACGGATCAGTGCGCCGCCCTTGCCCTCCGGCCGCAGATCGGCATCGATGCTCAACGGCGGATCGGCGCTGGGTCGCGTGAGTAACGTCCGCATCTCGTTGATCACCGCGGTAGCAACCTTGGTAGGGTCGCGGTCGGTGCCGGCAGCATCCTCCATCACGAACATGGCGTCCGCGTCGGATGCGTACGACATCTCGCGGCCACCCCAGCGACCCATCGCGATGACCGCGATCCGCGCCGCCGGTTCGTTGGAAGCCTGGCGTGCGACCTTCAACGTCGCGTCGATCGTCGCTGATGCTAAGTCGGTGAGCGCGGCCCCGACCCCGACCACGTCGTACTCTCCGAGAAGATCACCGGCGGCGACCCGAAACAGCTCATGTCGGCGGATCGCCCGAATCGCCTCGACCGCTCCCACGCTGGTGCTCTGTCTGCTGGCTGCGGCGTGCATCTCCGCCTTCAGCTCGGCCAGTGACCGAGGCCGCAGCTGTTGATCATCGGCGAGCATCTGCACGGTCTGCGGGGCTCGCTTCAGCAGCTCAACCGCGTACCGGCTGGAGGCAAGGATCCGAGCCAGCCGCTCGGCCATTGCGCCCTCGTCGCGAAGCGCCCGCAGATACCACGGGGTGGTCCCTAGCGCCTCTGACACCTGGCGGAACGCCAGCAAACCATGATCAGGATTGGGCGCATCCGCAAACCAGCCGAGCATCGCCGGCAGCAGCTGGCGCTGGATCTCCGCCTGCCTGGTGACACCCTGGCTGAGTGCCGCTATGTGGCGTAACGCAGCCGTTGGGTCGGCGTAGCCGAGCGCCTTGAGCCGATCCACGGCCGCGTCGGTAGTCAACCGGAGCTCCTTGGACGGGATCTTGGCCACCGTGTCAAGCAGCGGCGAGTAGAAGAGGCGTTCGTGCAGCCGGCGTACCCGCTGTGTGATGTGGCGCCACGTGCTGAGTAGCTCTTTCACCGGGTCCTTGTAGCCCAGCGAACGCCCCAGCCGGCGCAGATCATGATCATTGTTCGGCAGCAGGTGGGTACGCCGGAGGTTGTAGAGCTGGATGCGATGCTCGAGGGTTCGCAGGAACCGATAGGCCAGTGCGAACCCTTTGCCGTCCTCCCGGCCGACGTAGCCGTTGTCGATCAGGGCTTTGAGCGCTGGCAGAGTGGCGCGCGACCGCAGTCGCTCATCCACCCGGCCGTGTACCAGCTGCAGGAGCTGAACCGAGAACTCAACATCGCGCAGGCCACCCTCGCCGAGCTTGAGTTCGCGACCCTGATCGCGCGCCGGAATGTGCGCGACAACACGCTTACGCATCGCCTGGGTATCGGCTACGAAGTTCTCCCGCTCCGCGGCGCGCCAGACCATGGGCATTACGAGATCGACGAAGGCCTGCCCGAGTTCAAGATCACCGGCAGCAGGTCGAGCCTTGAGCATCGCCTGGAACTCCCAGGTCTTGGCCCACTTTTCGTAATAAATGCGATGGCTGGCAAGCGTGCGCACCAGCTGGCCGGCTTTGCCCTCGGGCCTAAGGGCAACATCGACCTCCCAAATGGTCCCCGCCGACGTGTGGGCCGAGCAGATCCGGGTCATCTCGGCGGCCATGCGGGTGGCGACCTGCACAGCTTGGTCGTTGCTGAGCAGCGGCATGCCATCGGAGTCCGACATTGGCTCAGCGACGAAGAGAACGTCGACGTCGCTGACGTAGTTGAGTTCCTGGGCACCGCACTTGCCGAGTCCAACCACCGCCAGCCGCGTCTTCACGGCATTCTCGCCGAGCTTGAGTCGACTGATCGACAGCGCCGCTTCCAAGGTGGCGTCAGCCAGGTCAGAAAGCTCGTCAGCAATATCGACGAGAGCCTCGAGTGGCTCGGGCGCACACACGTCGCGGGCAGCGATACGCAACAAGGCACCGCGATAGGCAATACGCAGCTGGTTGCCCGTGGCGTCACTAGCGATTGGCGTGGGGGATTCTGGGTCGGCACCGGTCGCCTCCAGCAGCTCCCGGCGCAATGCACTGGCAGGCACCTTGACCAGTTGGTTCTTGAGCAGGTCAATGTGTTCCGGATGCGCGATCAGGTGGTGAGCCAACTTGTTACTGGCACCCAGGACCATGATCAGCTGACGAGCCAGCACCGGCGTGGCAGCCAACCGCGAGAGCAGGCCTGGCACCCGATCGCAGAGCCTGTCCAGGCCCACCAGCGCATGGTCGGGATCGGCAGACTGGGCGAGCAAATCCAGCAGAGGCGCATATTCGTCGTCCCAGTGATCGATGCGGCGTTCTGCCGCCTCCGCGTCGACAAAGCCCCGCCGCGCCAGCGCGCCCTGTGTCGTCTCGATCCGCATTAGCTCGATGCTATTTCTTCCCTGCACGCGAGGCGTCCCAAGGCTCGGTGGCTGGTAGCGTCGCCGCGGAGCGTGTCAAGAGGGAAGAAGATCGTAGTTAATGGGAGCACGACTGTCGCCGCAGGAGGCCTTGCTTGAGCAGTCGCGAACTGTCCTCGCATGGCTGCGCGGTCTGCCCACCGAAGCGTACGAACGCCCCAGCGTGCTGCCGGGCTGGAGCGTGCGACAACTCGCCGGTCATCTCCTCCTTGTCCACACCGGCCTCGCCAGGGCGCTGGATGAACCAACAACAGAAGTCGCAGTGCCGATCCATGAGTTCGTGACCCGGTACCGACGCGACGTCGAGATGATCACATCATCGACCCTTGAGGCCTCCGCCGGGCTCTCCGGGCGGGAGGTCGTGGAGCGGCTTGAGTCTGCCATCGACCATCTTGCGACCAGGATCGACGCGGGCCTGCGACTGTTTCAGGTGATCAGCACGCGACGTGGTCCAGTCACCGTCGAGGACCACCTCGCAACCCGAATCGTCGAACTGGTCGTACACACCGACGACCTCAGTCGATCAGTGCCAGATATGTCACCGGCCACGCTCCAGCGAAGCGCCCTCGCGCGGTGTACCCGCACACTCGCCAGCATTCTTGCTGGACAACATCCCGGCCGCTCCGTAGAGGTAAGGGTGCCGCCGTACGCCGCCGTGCAGTGCGCCATAAGCGACCCCGGGCCGACCCATACTCGGGGCACCCCACCCAACGTGGTCGAGACAGACCCGCTGACCTTCCTGCGGCTGGCGACCGGCCGACTTGTCTGGTCAGAGGCCGTCGCTAGCGGCGCGGTCCACGCGTCCGGCCTCCGCGCCAACCTCTCTCCCGTACTCCCCTTGCTCTCCTGACATGTGCCCTGAGCCTGTCGAAGGGCACCGACGTTACGGACTTGTCCGTATCGATGGGGTTAGAGCACTGGGAGCAGGCGGGTGAGTTCCAGCGGTGTCACCTGCCGACGGTACTCGTCGAACTCAGCGCGCTTGTTGCGAAGGAAGAAATCGAACACATGCTCGCCGAGGGTCTCGGCGACCAGATCGGATTGCTCCATGGTGTGTATGGCCTCGTCCAGGTTCCTGGGCAGGGGTGAGATTCCCAGCG
>JBKPAB010000078.1:0-8387 GCA_046726195.1 Actinomycetota bacterium | reverse complement strand
GTGATCAACTTCTCCGCCAGCGGACGCAACCGCTTCGCCTTGGCCTCGGTCGTCATGACGCGGCCATGTTCGAACAGCTCAGTCGCCAGATTGGCCAAGATGAGCCGCTGGTGAGCGGCACTCCCTCCGACGCGGGTGCCTTTGGTGGGTGCGGGCATGTCTGCCTCCCTTTGCTCAGTACTGCTCGGTCTCGCTGAAGTCGACGTCGTCCTCGTCGAGATCGTCGTAGCGACTGATGGCGCTCAGCGGATCGAAGCCGGGCGCGCTGTCCTTCAGCGACAAGCCCATCTCGTGCAGCTTGAGCTTTACCTCGTCGATCGACTTCGAGCCGAAGTTGCGAATGTCCAGCAGGTCCTGCTCGCTGCGCGACACTAGCTCTGACACCGTATGGATACCCTCGCGCTTCAGGCAGTTGTACGACCGGACGGTCAGGTTCAGATCCTCGACCGGCAATGCCAGATCGGCGGCCAGCTGCTCGTCAATCGGCGACGGCCCGATCTCAATGCCCTCGGCCTCCACATTCAGCTCGCGAGCGAGGCCGAACAGCTCAACCAGCGTACGGCCTGCCGAAGCCACGGCGTCGCGCGGACGAATCGCGGGCTTGGTTTCCACGTCCAAGATCAACTTGTCGAAGTCGGTGCGCTGCTCAACGCGAGTGGCCTCAACCTTGTAGGTGACCTTGAGCACCGGCGAGTAGATCGAATCGACCGGAATGCGGCCGATCTCAGCGTCTGCGGCCTTGTTTTGCACGGCGGACACATAGCCACGGCCGCGCTCCACAACCAGCTCCATCTCCAGCCTGCCGGAGTCGTTGAGCGTGGCGATGTGCAGGTCAGGGTTGTGCACCTCGACCCCAGCCGGCGGGGCAATGTCGGCTGCGGTCACCTCACCGGCGCCTGCCTTCCGCAGATACATCGTGACCGGCTCGTCCTCCTCAGAGGACACAACCAGACCTTTCAGGTTCAAGATCACCTCGGTGACATCTTCGACGACGCCCTCGATCGTTGAGAACTCGTGGAGGTTGCCGTCGACCTTGATGCTCGTCACGGCCGCGCCCGGAATGGACGACAGCAGCGTCCGCCGCAGCGAGTTGCCGAGGGTGTAGCCGAAACCCGGCTCCAACGGCTCAATTGTGAAGCGGGACCGATTTTCGGCGACGGTCTCTTCCGACAAGGTGGGGCGCTGTGCAATCAGCATTTCTCTTCCTTCCCCGCACCACCCGCTATTTGATGGTGCGGAACCGCCGACGTATCCGACGCCAGCGGCTTACTGCTTTTGTGCCCTTCGACAAGCTCAGGGCACATATGCCCGCTGAGGGCACATATGCGCGCTGAGCTTGTCGAAGCGCAGGGTTCTTGCTTACTTCGAATAGAGCTCGACAATTAATTGCTCGGAAACATCCACCACGATCTGCTCCCGCGTCGGAAGCTGATGAATCAAGATCCGGCCACGGTCGGGGAACACCTGCATCCAGCCCGGTATGTCGCGCTCGTTGTGGGTCTCGCGATTGATGATGTGTGGAGTCTGGTCCTTCACCTTCTCGGCCAGGTCGATGACGTCATGCGGGCTGACCCGATAGGAGGGGATGTCGACCTTCTGACCGTTGACCAGGAAGTGCCCATGTACCACGAATTGGCGCGCCTGCCGACGGGTCCGAGCCAGGCCTGCGCGATAGACCACGTTGTCTAGGCGAGACTCCAGGATCTGGAGCAGGTTGTCGCCAGTCTTGCCCTGCAGCCGGTTGGCCTCTTCGTAGTAGCGCCGGAACTGCTTCTCTAGGACGCCATAGGAGTAACGGGCCTTCTGCTTCTCGCGAAGCTGCAGCGAGTACTCCGACTCCTTGGTGCGGCCTTTTCCGTGTACGCCGGGCGGGTAGGGGCGGCGCTCGAACGCCTTGTCTTCGCCGACAAGATCAACACCCAGCCGACGTGACTTCTTGGTCATGGGACCGGTATAGCGAGCCATGTTTGAAATAAGTCCTTGTCTTCTGGGGATCAGACGCGACGCCGCTTGGGCGGACGACAGCCGTTGTGCGGAACAGGTGTGACGTCGGAGATCGCCCCGACCTCGAGGCCGATCGCTCCGAGTGAGCGAATGGCGGTCTCCCGGCCCGAGCCAGGACCCTTGACGAACACGTCGACCCGCTTCATGCCGTGTTCCATCGCGCGGCGACCAGCGGCCTCGGCGGCCATCTGCGCTGCGTACGGGGTGGACTTGCGAGAACCCTTGAAACCCACCGTGCCGGCAGACGCCCAAGCAATGACGTTGCCGCTCGGGTCGGTGATCGAAATGACTGTGTTGTTGAAGGTGCTCTTGATGTGCGCGTGGCCAGCCACGACATTCTTCTTCTCTTTACGACGCACCTTCTTGGCGGCGGTGCCGCGACCAGCGGTTGCCATTACTTAGCCTTCTTCTTGCCGGCGACGGGTTTGCGCGCCCCCTTGCGGGAGCGGGCATTGGTGCGGGTGCGCTGGCCGCGTACGGGCAAGCCGCTGCGGTGACGACGTCCCTGGTAGGAACCGATCTCGACCTTCCGCCTGATGTCGGAGGCCACCTCGCGGCGGAGGTCACCTTCGATCTGGTAATTGGCCTCGATCCAGTCGCGAAGCGCAACGAGGTGCTCGTCGCTCAGCTGGTGGACCCGAAGGTCGCCACTGATCTGCGTGGCTTCCAGAGTCTGCAAGGCGCGGGTTTTTCCTATGCCATAGATGTAGGTGAGGGCGACCTCAAGCCGCTTGTCGCGCGGGAGGTCAACACCAATAAGGCGTGCCATCAGGCGGTACTGCCTTTCGTCTGGTCGACGGTCATGTGCCCTGAGCCTGTCGAAGGGCGTCAGCCATCGCGGAGGTGTCTGGCGTGATGCGTCCCCGGCTGCCTTTGATCAGGTGCAGCGACCTGATCACCGGGGGCCCCGGCCTCCGACCGAGGGTGGATCTGGGAGTCTTCCCAGATTTACATTCACGCTTTCTGAATTTTTGGGAAGCTGCTCGCGCAATTACCGACGCTCGCAGCTTGTTCTTCGTGCTCGGTTTTCCGTTGCCTAGCCCTGCCGCTGCTTGTGCCGCGGATTTTCGCATATCACCATCACGCGACCGTGCCGGCGAATCACCTTGCACTTGTCGCAGATCCTTTTGACGCTCGGCTGGACTTTCATCGAGCTCCTTTGAAGAACTCAACGTCGGCAGGCGGGATCCAGCCGACGATGTGGATGGTTTGCGAGTTGGTCACTTGTGCCGATAGACAATGCGGCCGCGGGTCAAGTCATACGGCGAGAGTTCGACGACCACTCGGTCCGCCGGAAGGATGCGGATGTAGTGCTGCCGCATCTTGCCACTGATCGTGGCGAGCACTTTGTGACCATTTGCTAGCTCAACACGAAACATCGCATTGGGCAGAGCCTCGACCACGGTGCCCTCCAGCTCGAGTGCGCCCTCTTTCTTCGCCATAGACCTCTAACTTGATTCCGCGTACGCTTCACCGACCGGCCAAAGATGGCCAGCCGAAGAGTTTACGCCAGGACTTCCCGGTACCCAAATTCCTCGCCTCAGGCGAACTTGAGCCCGCGCTCGAGGCGCTCGCGGTAGAGGTCGACGCTCTCCTTGAGGGCTTTGAGGATATACGGCGGAAACTCCATGCCCTGTTTGTGAGCCCACAACAACCGGTTCTCAACTCGACCGACCTCGCGCGCGTACCCCTCAAGATCATCGTCCAGGCCGAGGTCGACCATCACACCGCCCATGTCGGCTTTGTACTGGTCCATCTGGTTGGTGCCGACCAGATGGTAGGACCTCTGCCGCAGCACCCGCGTGAGAAACAACTGCCATGGCCTGAGCACCTTGTCCTGGATCATTGCTGTCGCCGACATCTGGTAGAAGGCGAAGTGGCCCGGCTCCTGCTGCTTGATGGGGGTGATGATCGTCTCCGAGATCGCCCTCTCGTCAAGCTCCTGCATCCCGCGGTTGATCCTGTTATAGGCCAGTACCGCCTGCCGTTCGGTGCTCGCGCCGGTGAGAAAGTACAGCAACCTGGCGATGTCCTGAATCGGCTTCAGGCTCGCCAGCGCACCCAAGATCTTGATCCCGAACGACACGTCGAGGTGCGGCGTGGCTGCGGTCCGGCCCAGATCTTGCTGCAAGCGGTCCAAGATCAGCCCATGCCTGATCTCCTGCGGTTGCCATACATCGGCGTAGAAGGTTTTGTTCGTGTCGTCAACGTCCGGCAGCAACATAAGCAGTTCCAGCACATTGCGATCAACTTCCAGTTCTACTCGAGCCAGATAATCGATCACGTGGCCAAACTTCTTGGCCACAAGCCAGGGCCGTTTGATCGTTCGATCGACGGAGTCCAAAGGAATAGGCGGGTAGAGCTCACCCAGTCGCTGAACATGTTCAGCGATCTTCTTTTGGGTGATGTACTGCCGGGGCATAGCGCCATTTTAGATATCCATCGTGAACGTTAAAACAGGTTAGGTTAGCCAAACCAAATCGTCGTGAGGCCAATCGAACCGCATTCGGAGCGCTCACCGGATATCCGGAGCGCTCAGCGGATATGTGGGTGCCGAGGAGCCCCGAGCCTTTAGATCAAAATCACCAGCAAGATGGCAATGAGGAGCACCGCGACAGCCACTCCGCCAACGACGACCGCGGTCAATCGTCCCGGTGGTCGCGACTGCGACAGTTCCCCCGGCTGGCCACCTGAGCTGGCGACGATCGCCGGGCTGGAATGCGTCGGTAGCGGCGGCAACCCCTCAACCACGGGCACCAGTTCGCCGAGCCGCTGCGCCGCGAAGAGGAGATCCAGCCGAGCTTGATACTCCTCCTCATTCAGCGTTCCGGCCGTATAGGCGGCATTGAGCCTGGCGTTGAGCCGATCGCGTTCAGCATCGGTCACGGGAGCGTCGGGCTTGCTCCGGTAGGGCGACGAAATCGGCAGGTTACTGCTCACCTGTCCAGGCTACTCATCACTCATCGCGCTGATACACCTCAGGGAGCCCGAACTCGGCGAAGAGGCTGGTGTCGAAAAAGACGCTCACATGCGAAACGCCCTGGTTCGTCAGCGTCAGCACCTGAAGCTGGAAGGCATGGTGCTTTCCATCTGGCTGCTTCATGTACAGCCCGAAAGCAGGCTGCCCATTCGCAGACGTCGGCACCATGATCTGATCTCCTGGGCCCTCGGCCGGACAATGTGTGCCGATAAGGCGCCCGATCGCCGCAGAGCCCTGGTACCAGCCAACGTAGGGCGGCATCTCCCATACCGCGTCCTCAGCGAGCAGCTCGACGATTCGCTTCACGTCGTAGTCCTCGAAGGCAGCCACATAATCGTCGAGCAGGGACTTTGCACGCTCCTCGTCGAGGGCCTCCGTTGGGTCCTCCGGGTCGAGTTTGTGCATCTGCGCCCTGGCGCGCTGCAGGCTGCTGTTGACAGCGGCCGTTGACATGTTCAGCAGCTCCGCCACTTCGCTGGCATGCCAAGCGAGGACGTCACGCAAGATCAGAATTGCCCGCTGCGGCGGTGTCAGATGCTGCAATGCGGCAATGAACGCCAGACGGACACTTTCCCGATCCACGGCTCTGGCAGCAGGGTCATCGGTGGATCCACCACCCCACACCACCGAGTCGGGCACTGGCTCTAGCCAGGGCACCTCTGGTCGAGACTCCAGGGAACCGTACGGATCCGAGCTGGGCTGGCCCAGACCGGTCGGCATCGGCCGACGAGCGCGGCCGTCGAGCGCGGTAAGGCAGACGTTGGTTGCGATCCGATACATCCAGGTGCGTACCGACGCGCGGTTCTCGAAATCGCGAAAGCCGCGCCAGGCTCGCAGATAGGTCTCTTGCACCAGGTCTTCCGCATCATGGATCGAGCCCGCCATGCGGTAGCAGTGGACGGTCAGTTCCCGGCGCAACGGCTCGACCAGGGACGCGAACACATCGTCGTCAATGGCAACAGTCATGGCTGCGAACTTACCCGGTGCCGGTGACACCTTTTATTGGGAGTTGCTCGCGCAATCGCGCGTGGAACCCGCCTACTTCGTCGTCGCTCGCAGAGGAAAAGCGCCTCCGCTCGCTCCGCTCGCCCGGATCGCACTTTGGAGCCGCTGCCTTCCTCTCCTCTTCGCAGGAACGCACGTACACGTTCGTTCCTGATGCGATGCACACGTTGCACAACGTGTGTAAGGCGCAAGGAGCGAACGTGCACGTGAGTTCCTGCAGGGGAAAGGACGCTTATGGGCGCAAGCCGGTGTGATGGGCGGCGAAGGCAAGCATGTCAGCCCACTCCGCTGCGATCAGAGCAGTCGGTTTGCCAAGCCCGTGACCGGTTGAGACCTCGATGCGGGTCAGGATCGGCTGATCACCGGGTTGAGCGTGCTGCAACGCGGCGGTGAACTTGTGGCTGTGCAGGGGTACGACACGATCATCATGATCGCCGGTGAGTACCAAGGTGGCCGGATAGTGAGTTCCGGCGCGGACGTTGTGCAGCGGCGAGTACGCCAGCGCGTGGCCAAACTGCACAGGGTCGTCCGGGTTCCCGTAATCGGAGATCCATGCCGCACCAATCGTGAACAGATGGAAGCGCAGCAAATCCAAAACGCCGACCGCAGGCAACGCCACACCTGCCAGGTCGGGATGTTGCGTCATCACGGCTCCCACCAGCAAGCCACCGTTGCTGCGGCCGTGCAGCGCAAGTAGTTGGGTGGTGGTCACTCCGGTCTGTTTGAGGTGCTCGGCGACCGCGACGTAGTCGTCGAAGACGTTCTGCTTTCCAGCCAGGCGGCCCGCCTCGTACCAGGCCGTGCCGAATTCTCCCCCACCTCGCAGGTTGGCGATCGCCAGCAGGCCACCCGCAGCCAGCCAGCACGGCCAACCGGGCCGATAGTCCGCCAGCATGGGGATCTTGAACCCGCCATACCCGTACAGCAAGGTCGGCTGCGGCTGGGATCGGTCGGCGTCGGCGGGAGCAATCAGAAAGTACGGCACCGGCGTGCCGTCCTCGCTGATCGCCGTACGACGCTCCATCACAGTCGGTGGGGCGACAAAGGCTTCGCCGGTGGGCTGCACCAGTCCGGCGAGCGAGGTCGCTGCGGCTGAGCTGGTCGCAATCACATAGCTGTGGGTAGGCGAGGCGACCGAGGAAAGTCCAATGAACGCCTCGGGGTCGCCGCGCTTGGCATTTAGCCCAACCACCGCACCCCCAACAACGTCGACCTGCTGGGGGGATTGGCCGTCCAGGCTCACCCAAATGATCCGAGGCTGCGCGTCGGTGAGGTACACCAGGACGAAACCGTCGCCGGCAGCCCTCGCGTCCAACAGCGTGTCCTCGGACACAGCGACCACGTCATGCCATTGGAGCTCTACGCCATCGATGAAGACTTCAAGATCAACGGCAACCAGCCGGCCGGCCTCGGCGTCCAAATCCGTTCGAAGGTAGAGCGTGGAGCCGTCGCAGCCGGCGAACGCGAATTCGGCAATCACCTCGTCGATGATCTTGATCGGATTCCCGAGCTCACTGCGTTCGCCGGCAATGATCGGATAGACCCACAGTCGGTTCTTGTTCTCAGTCCCTTCCACAATGCTGACCACCAGATATCGGTCGTCGTCGGTGACCTCTCCCCAGAACATCAACTGATCGTTCTCGGGAAACTCCATGATCACCTTGTCCTGATCTTGAGAGTCGCCGATGCGATGGAGCCGCAGCTTGGGTCCCGAGAGCGCGGCGGTCTGGGTGCCGTCGGCGTGACCGTCATGATCAAAATGGGTATAGACGTACGAGCGATGGTCAGGGAGCCATTCCGCCTCGGAGAACTTGGTATGGATCGGCGCGTCGTCCACCGGGTCTGAAGTGGCAAGGCTCAACAGCCGGAATGTCGTCCAATCGCTGCCGGCCTCGCTGACCCCGTACGCCACCAACTGGCCGTTGCCACTAACCGTCAGGCTGGCCAGCGAGCTGGTGCCGTCCTCGGAGAAGGTGTTGGGGTCGACCAGCACGCGCCCTCCCGCCAGCAATTCCTCGATCGACGATGCGACATAAGTCACATCCTGGTTCTGGGTGCCGTTGTTCCTAGTGACGAAGTAGTGGCCAGCGCGTTTGAACGGTACGCCTGCGCGAGGCTGCTTCATCACTTGTTGCATGATGTCCAGAAACCACGGCCGATCGGGCAGTGACTCCAGGTAGGCGCCGGTGAACTCGTTCTGCCGCTTAACCCACTCGGCAGTTTCAGGTGATTCGGGGTCTTCCAGCCAACGGTACGGGTCGGCGATCGGCATTCCGTGCAGCACTTCGACAACATCGTCCCGACGGGTTTCCGGAAATCGAGCCACGCTCGAGTAGGTTACTGGCCGTCAAGCGCCGAGCTGTACCAAGGTTATTCACGCTGTGCACGGCATGTACGC
>JBKPAB010000077.1:0-2476 GCA_046726195.1 Actinomycetota bacterium | reverse complement strand
GAACCGGCTCGTTGGCATTCTCCATGGCTGCCTCAAAACCCACACCCGCTACGACGAAGCAACCGCCTGGTCACACCGCAGCCAACACGAATTGACCAACGCAGCTTGACAACAAACGGCATGGGATGTCTGTGCAGACCGTCAGCAACCTGGGTTTACCTAGCTTCCTGACGCGCCGCTGTCAATCAACTCCTGATACCGGAACGGCGGGCTGCGTCGAACAGGACGGCGGTCGCGACCTCCAGGCCCTCGATGCGGCCCAGCGTGACGTCCTCATGTTCGATGTTGACGAGCATGTCAGGGTCGACGGCGTACAGGGCGGCGAGCCAGGTCGACCAGTAGACAGCGTCATGCCCGCGGCCGAGTGCGACGAAGTCCCACGCGGCGTCCTTCGGCCATTCGTTGGCCCACTCGTCGCCGCCGAGGTTCGTACGCGGTTCGTCCGGGCCCAGTCGGCGGAAGCGGTTGTCGAGCACTCCGTAAACAGCCGCGGCTGGATTGATGCGCACATCTTTCGCGGCGGCGTGGACTACGAGCGGACCAAGATCCTGGACCACGGCCACTGGGTCCATCCACTGCCAGAACAGGTGTGAGGCGTCGAGCTCGACGCCGATATTGGTAGCGCCCGTGCGCTCCAAGAGCTCGCGGACACCGGCCGGATTGAACACCAGGTTCTGCGGATGCAGCTCGAGCGCCACCTTGACGTCGAGGTCGGCAGCCTCGCGGTCGATCTCTCGCCAGAATTCCTCGGCGACACTCCACTGGTAGTCGAGCACATCGAGTGCGGCAGAGTTCCAGGCGTTCACGATCCAGTTCGGCCGCCGGCCGCCCGGCTCGCCGGCGGGCAGGCCGGACATCGTGACGACGCGGTGCTGGCCCAGACGATTTGCGAGCCGGATGCTGCGCCGCACATCCTCAGCATGCTTCGAACCGATCACGGGATCGGGGTGCAGCGGGTTGCCGTTGCAGTTCAGGCCCGCGATCTCCACACCTGTGCCCTCAAACAGTCCCAGAAAGTCGTCCCGCGCAGAGTCGGAGGAAAGAATGTCGTCGAACGTGGGGATATGCACCGGTGGCAGGAAGCCGCCCGAGTTCAGCTCGATGCCGGTGAGGCCGAGCTTGGCGATCGCCTCGATCGCTTCGGGCAGTGACCGGTCATGCAGGATCGCGTTGTAAACCCCAAATTTCATTGCCTGGCCTCCGCTCGTGACGCTACCTTTACCGCGGCGCCACCGTTGGCGGCCGACTCGGCGACTGCAGCGAGGATCTCCATGTTGTGTACGCCTTCGTCAACGAGGCGTTTCAGCGAGTCGGCCTCGTCGATGCCGGCGACCTCCTCCAGGAAGGCGCGTGCCTGGAAGACGAACCCATCGTTCTGACCGACGCCCACACTCGGCGCGTCCATTGGCAGCCCACCGGCGAAGTATGGGTGGTCCGGACCGATGATCACCCGGCGGTAACCGCGCGTGCCCGTGGGGTCTTCGTTCAGCACGAGCTGGAACTCGCCAGAACGCTCCTGCTGCCATTTCGCGGCGCCCTTGTCGCCGAACACCTCCAGAGCCAGACGGTTTGGGTGGCCGGCGGCGACGCGGGAGACCTGCACAACACCGACGGTCCCCTCCAACTGGGCGCTGAAACTGGCATAGTCGTCGTTCTCGACTGCCTCGTAAGTGTCGCTGACCGCGGCTTGCTCGTGGCCGACAACGGCGCCGAGTGGCACCGGTCGCTCCGCGATAACGGTCGCGAACCGTCCGCCGCTCACCTCACGTATGTCGCCACCGAGGAACTCGACAAGGTAAGCGACGTGGCTGCCGATGTCGGCAAGCGCACCGGAGCCAGGAGCTCCCTTGTATCGCCAGCTGATCGGCCCCTTGGGATCGCTCGCATAGTCACACCAGTAGCGACCGTCAACGTGCAGGATACGACCCAGCACACCGGATGTGACGAGTTCGCGGAGCGTAGCGACACCCGGCGCTCTGCGGAAAGTGAACCCGATGCGAACTACCGTGTCAGCGCTACGGGCGAGGTCCGCCATAGCACGGGCATCTTCGAGGTTGTCGCTCAGCGGCTTCTCGCAGAGCACGTGCTTGCCAGCAGCGACGAGCCCCTCCACGATCTCACGGTGCAGGAAGTTGGCCACGACAACGCTGACCACATTGATGTCGGGATCGTCGGCAATCGCTTGCCATAAGGTGTCGGAGCGCTCGTAGCCGAAACGCTTTGCCGCGAGCGAGCCGAGCTCAGGGCTGATGTCCCCGATCGAAACGAACCGGAGGTCGGGCAGGATCGACTGGTAAAGAGATGGAGCGATTCGGTACGCGGCAGCGTGCGCCCGGCCCGCCATACCAGCTCCGATCACTGCGATGCCAATGGTCATTTCTCTCCTTCGAGTGGAACTCGCCTAGGACCATTACGTCCCTATTTGCCGCCGCGCCGGTTGTGAAAACTAGACCGGTCTAGTAGATCGGTCTAGAAT
>JBKPAB010000076.1:0-7051 GCA_046726195.1 Actinomycetota bacterium | reverse complement strand
AGGTGGTGCCCGTACCTGACGTGGCGCAGGACGCGAGCGACCCGGTGGCGGCTAAGGCCGCCGCGGCGAGTGAGCCGCGGAGGAAGTCGCGTCGCCCAAGCGGCCTGGTGTTGATGTCCATCTGATTTCCTTTCGATCCCTGGTTGGTTCTTTGGTGAATTTGCTACGAACTGCGTCGGATCCGGCCCTGGTATTTCTTCTCAAGCGCCCGGTTGTGCTCGTCTCCGCCTGGGATGTTGGCCGACAGGTAGAGTGGCGGTATTCGTCCGTCGCTGCTCAGTCGCTCGGCAACTCCAATGGTCAGCAGCTGGGCGATGAACGCGCTCGTAATGGAGGAGACCGAGCCAACGGCAACGCCACCGGGCAGCGCGAGAGTCGCGTCTCCAAACGGCGCCAGGTTGTCGATCACCACGTCGGCGATCTCCGACAGCCGCAGGCCACTGGGATGTTTCGGCGGTACCTGCGCAGTGTGCTCTAGCGAGGTCACCGCGATGACGTCATGGCTCTTCTCCTTGGCCAGCAGTGCCATGCCCACCACCGACCCGTTCACCCCGGAGTTGGAGGCGATGATGAAAACGTCCCCGGGATGGATCGGCGAAATCTCCCACAGAGCGGGCACAATGTCGGGGTTGCGTTCCAGGCTCGATCCATTAAGGGTGTCCGCCGTCAACCTGCCGCGCAGCACGAGGTCACGGAGGGCGATCTTGTTCGTGGGGATGAGGCCGCCGGCCCGCCCCGCGATCTCCATTGCGAACGCCTCCGAGTGGCCGGTCCCGAACGCCTGAATCACCGCACCGGCCTCGATGGCCCGGGTCATCAGAACGAGCGCTGCGTCCAGGCCGCCGTCGGCTGCCAGGGTGGCCAGGCGCTCAAGCCTTTGGCTCACCTCGTGCGCGAAATTGGTCGCCCCCAGGGCAACAGCGCTTTCCGTCACCGATCACCCTCCTCAGGTATGCGCCCTGAGCCTGTCGGCACGTGCCCTGAGCCTGCCGGCACGTGCCCTGAGCCTGCCGGCATGTGCCCTGAGCCCGTCGGCACGTGCCCTGAGCCTGCCGGCGTGCGCCCTGAGCCTGCCGGCGTGCGCCCTGAGCCCGTCGGCATGTGCCCTGAGCCTGTCGGCATGTGCCCTGAGCCCTTCGACGAGCTCAGGACGGCGCCTGTCGAAGGGCGCAGTTGCGCACTAGCACTGCTTCTGTCGGACAGTGCGCTCGGCGCGGCGGCCGTCGGTGTCGGTGTTCGGCGAGGCCGGCGGTGTGAGGAGACGGCGAGAGCGGAGGAAGCCAGCTTAGCGCTTGACCTGTCAAAGTTCTCTTGGGCAACGAGGAGGTATAGCAGGTCGAGCACCAGGAGCTGGCCATGCTTGGCTGACAGATCGTCGGGCTGTCGGAACTGCTGATAAATCGACGTCACAATGCGGCGATCGGCCAGTTCGGCTAGCGGCGATGTGGGGTCGTTGGTGACAGCCACGGTGAACGCGCCGGCACGACCCGCCTCCGCCAGCATCTCGATCGTCTCGTCCGTTCGTCCACTGGTCGAGATACCGATCGCCACTGAGTCGGAGTCCTGGATGGCTGCACTGGTCAGGCCGCTGTGAACCTCCGCCCAGGCGTACGCGGGAACGCCGATGCGGTAGAGCCGACCTTGCAATTCCTCGGCAAGCATGGCGCTGCCGACGACGCCGTATATGTCGACATGCGAGCTCACCGCGATCCGCCGCGACACCTCCGTCATGACGGCCAGATCGATTGCCGACGTCGCCTCTCTTAATGCCTTCGTGTGGCTGCTGATCAGCATGCGCAGCAGGTCCTCCGGGGAGTCGTCCGGGCCGAACTCGCCTCCGATCTCGCTAGTCCAGGAGTCGAGTGAGGCACTGCGGCCAAGGTCCGTGGCGATGCCAACTCGAAGCTCGACATACCCCGGATAGCCGATGGTCCGGCAGAAACGCGTGACGGTTGCGGGTGAGGCGCCGGCTTTCGCGGCAAGGTCGCCGATGGACAGTGTCAGCGGCGCCTGCGGATGCTCCAGTAAATACGCGGCTACCCGTGCCACCGCAGATGGCATTTCAGGCATGAGGGCCCGGATGCGATCTTGCACTGCAGGGCTCTGTTCCTGAGTGTGAGCGGCACGCGCCGGAGTGAAAATCGCTATCACCCTGATTCGGAATCTCTGAAATTCGCTCTTACGCTAGCGTCTGGAGCGCTTCCCTGCAACCGATGAGACCGAACCGAGACCAATCAAAATGCCCATTTTTCTTGCTGTCGACGCCGGTGGCACCAGCACCCGCGCGGTCGTGCTCGACACCTCTGGTGAGGCGTACGGCTACGGCCGAGCCGGTGGCGGGAATCCGACGGCGGCAGGCATCACCAATGCCGTGAACGCTATCGGCGTCGCAGCAGAGCAGGCCCTGGCAGGCTCGACTGGCCCCCGCGGACCGGCGTTGGCATTGGTTGCGATGGCTGGCGAGAAGAGCTCCGGCTTTCGAGAGCGCGTTTCGGCCCGGCTTGCCGCGCTGGGCGTCGGCCAAATCGTCCTGGAGCACGACCTGCTCGGCATGTTCCACTCTGGGACTGCCGAGCGAGACGGATACGCCCTGATCGCGGGGACGGGAACTGTCGCGGCCAGAATCCGCGAGGATCGGCTCGACCGGGTAGTAGGCGGGAAGGGTTGGCTTCTCGGTGACGCTGGCGGCGGCTTCTGGATCGGACACGCCGTGGCCCGAGCGGTGGTCGCATCGCTCGACGGCCAGGGGCAGGACACTGCGCTGACCGGCCTCGTATTGGAGGCAGTGGGGATCGAGGCCGACACGAATACCCTCGCCGGACGTGGAGAGGCGTTGCGACAACTGGTCTCGGCTTTGTATGCCAGACCACCCGTCTCGCTGGCTAGCTTCGCCCCACTCCCGTTCGCGGTCCACGACGACCAAGTGGCTCGTGCGATTCTCGTCGGCGCGTCGGCGGCGCTCGCGGACCTTCTTTCAGCGGTCCGGGTGCCGGACCTAACAGGCACCGTGGTGGTAGGCGGTAGCGTCATCGTCCGCGGCATGTTGGCGGCGCCACCCGGCCTCCGGGCCGAGCTGGTCCCTCCTGCTGGCGAGGATTCGGTGATTCCGGTTCCGGACGGCCTGGTGGGCGCGGCGGTGCTAGTTCTACGACATGCAGGCCGCGACGTCGACGAGGCGCTCTTCCGGAGAATCCAGACAGAAGTCGCGCGGGTCAGGGGCGATCACTTGTAGTGGAAACGGACCTGCAGGATCACGAGGTCGTCTCCGTCGATGAGGTATACGAGGCGGTGCTCCTCGCTGATGCGGCGCGACCAGGCGCCGGCGAACATATGTCGCAGTGGTTCAGGCTTCCCGATGCCTCCGACGGGGTCGCGGAGTGCGTCGTCGATCAGCCGGTTGATGCGCTTGAGTGTGGCTCGGTCCGCGGCAAGCCAGTAGGTGTAGTCCTCCCAGCCGTGAGGGGTGAAGACGAGCCTCACCGGACGAGATCGTGCTCTTCACGCTGTCCGGCGACGGCCTGCTGCAAGCTCTCGATCAGTCGCTTGGCGTTCGCAGGCACCCGCAGCAAGTGTGCCGTCTCCTCCAGTGCGTCGTAGTCGGCGCGAGACAGTAGGACGGCGTCGCCGCGTCGCGAGGTGATCTCGACTGCTATGCGATCGTCGTTGGCCTGCTCGATGAGCCTGAAAAGGTTCTTGCGTGCTTCGCTCGCGGTAACAGCCATCAATACTCATTCCCTGAAGTGGTACGAGTAATGGTACCACTCAACGACTTGTGCCTACTTTGGCGGATCGCCTGGCAACGCCAGCCACTTGAGCAGCGCACGCCCCATAAGGAGCGACGCGCCAAAGGTGGCAAGGTCCGCGTACCGGCGGTCCTCTGACGGCCAACCCATGTCGACGACGAGCAGATCAACGGGCTGCAGGCGCAATTGATCAACAGCTTCTCTGGCAAACGGATGCCGATGGATGTCACGTCCGACGACAAGAATCGGTTGGCCAGGTTGGAACGATGGCAGCTCCAATTGCTCGGGAGTGATCAGATACACCGACTGCGCCGTAAAGGCGCCAGCTGCAAATGGTCCCCATGGTGTGGAACCCACCGCGATGTTGGGATCGGCTTCAAGCCGAACGACGCTGTATCGGCCCTGCGCCCTGAGCCGCCAGTCGGCTGCCTGAGGTTGGACATCGAAGGTGTGAACCAGCTCGACTTCCAGATTCGGCCCACTCGGCGCGATACCCAGAGGAGGCTGCCCGGCTGCCTGCCGCGCGGCCTTCAGCTGAGCTGCGAGCCCTTGCACCCGGTTCGTTGCTTCTTGCACCCTGTCGGAAGCAAGGGTGCGCTCGGCGACGGCGCGGCTCACTGCGTGTTCGATGTCGGCAAGCTGAGCATCGGTGTTCCCGGTCCCGAGGCAGAGCAGATCGCAACCGGCTCGCAAAGCGGCGACGGCCGCCCCCGCCATCCCCAGTGTGCCGGAGGCACCGGCCATGTCGAGGGCGTCGCTGACAACCACCCCGGAAAAGCCCAGCTCCTCGCGCAGCAGATCGTTCAGGACAGCTCGACTCATTGTGGCGGGATGGTAGGAGTCCAGCTGGGGCAACATGATGTGAGACGTCATGATCACTCGGCACCCTGCGTCGATCGCTGCGGCGAACGGCACAATCTCACGGCGCCGCAGCTCTTTGAGGGAGCGGTTGACGACGGGCAGGGAGACGTGCGAGTCCTGCGCCGTGTCGCCGTGACCCGGGAAATGTTTGGCCGTTGCAGCCACGCCGGTCAACTGCAGGCCAGCGACCCAGGATGCCCCGTGCCGTGCCACCAGCTCAGCATCGCTGCCAAAGCTGCGGACGCCGATAACCGGGTTGTCAGACCGGGAATTGACATCGACGCAGGGAGCGAAGTTCACCGTGCAGCCGGCTCGGCGCAGCGACCAGCCGATCGCGGCCCCGGTCTCACGAGTCGTGTCGAGGTCGTTGAGCCGACCCAGCGCAGCGTTGCCGGGAAATGGCGCACCGGTAGCCGCGAAGAGCCGCGTGACGTCACCGCCTTCCTCGTCGATAGCGATGATCGCGTCCGAATTCTCGGCAATGATCGCGTCGGTCAGGTCCCGAAGCTGAACGGGGGAGGCGATGTTCCGGCCGAAAAGGCAGACACCGCCCAGACCAGCCCGCAGCCGGTCCCTCAGCCAGTCCGGCAGGACAACCCCCGCAAACCCGGGCAGCAGGGTAGGCAGGACGGACGACACTAAAAACCTTGCCAGCTCGGTTTGCCTTGGTAGGTCTCGATGTAATACGAGGCGAGCTGGAGACGCGAGGCCGCAGCGGTGTCCAGCAACACCGTTGCGTGTGGATGGAGCTGCAACGCCGTAGCCGGCCACATCGCCGATACCGGCCCCTCGACGAGCTGGTGGACCGCCTCCGCCTTCTCTCGCCCCGAGGCAACCAGCACAATATGGCGGGCCTGGAGGATCGTACCGATGCCTTGCGTCAGGCAATGCCGCGGCACTGCCTCGACGTTCCCGCCGAAGAATCGAGCGTTGTCTCTGCGGGTCTGGCTGGTTAACGTCTTGATCCGGGTTCGGGAGGCCAGCGAGGAACCGGGCTCGTTGAATGCGATATGCCCGTCAGTGCCGATCCCAAGAATCTGTAGATCAACACCGCCGGCATCGGCTATCGCTTGTTCGTACGCCTCGCAAGCGCTCGCCAGGTCAGCAGCCAGCCCGTCCGGCCCGAACACCTGAGCCGGATCGATATCGACCTTCTCGACAAACTCATCTCGGATCACGTTCCGGTACCGCTGCGGATGGTCTGCCGGCAGCCCGACGTATTCGTCAAGCAGGAACGCCCGCGCCTTCGCCAGCGATACGGAACCTTCCGCCACTCGGCGGCCGAGTTCGTCGTAGATGATCAGCGGACTTGATCCGGTCGCTACGCCCAGTACGGCGTCTGGCCGGCGCCGAAGGAGCTCCTCGAGGGCGTCGGCGGCCAACATCCCTGCCTCGTTCGGCGTCGTGCTGATGACCACTTCCATCGGTACTACCCCCGATCCCCTACTGGCCGCCCGTCGATCCAGACGCCCTGCACCTGCCATTCGCTGTCGAAAAGGACTGCATCGGCAACGTATCCCGGCTCCAGCCGGCCGAACCGATCTTCGACTCCCAGGATCTTGGCCGGGATGGCCGTTGCGGCCTCGATTGCCGCGAGGGGGGTCAGGCCCACCTCCTTTACAGCGCGGGCGACCGCAACGTCCAAGGTGAGGGTTGAGCCGGCGAGCGACTTTCCCCGGATGATCCGCGCGACGCCTTTGGTGACATCAACGTCCAAATTGCCGAGGCGGTATCGTCCGTCCCCCACGCCGGCGGCGGCAATGGCATCGCTGACCAGAACCACCCGTCCGGGAGCCAGCCGGCAAAGCATCCGAATCACCTCCGGTCGGACGTGGATGCCATCATTGATCACCTCCAGCCCACCACTGGGGTGCTCGACGAAAGCGAGCACTGGCCCGGGCGCACGATGATGCACGCCAGGCATCGCATTGAAGGCGTGTGTGAGGAGGGTCGCCCCCTCCTCGATCGCCGCCCGCGCCCGCTCGAACGTCGCCGCCGTGTGCCCGGCCGCGACAACGACACCCGCCTCCGACAAGATCCGCGCTGACTCAGCGAAATGAGCCCGCTCCGGCGCCATCGTGACCTGGCGCAGAGTGCCGTCGGCCGCGCTCAGGAGCTGGACCACCAGGTCGGGATCAGGGTCGCGAAGTAGAGCCGGATCATGGGCTCCGCAATATTGGCTGGCCAGGAAGGGCCCCTCGAGGTGAATCCCTAAGATCGTGGGGTCGCGCCGGGTCTCGGCCGCGGCGACGTGGATTTGGGAGAGCAGTACGTCCGGGGAAGCCGTCACCAAAGACAGCAGCTGACGAGTAGTGCCGTGCTCACGGTGGAGTCGCCTAGCCGTCCGGATGGCCTCAGCACTCTCGCCGTACGAGGCGCCGGCACCGCCGTGGTTGTGGATGTCCAGCAACCCCGGGGTGAGGACATGGCCCGTGCCATCAAAAACA
>JBKPAB010000075.1:0-17928 GCA_046726195.1 Actinomycetota bacterium | reverse complement strand
CACAGCAAATGGCTTCTGCGGGTCGCGGGGCTCATCACGGACCGTCGGGATCAGGCTGGCCAGTGGCCTCACAGGAGTTGAGGGGTGATCGAAACCCGGCCGGCTCTTCGGAGCTGAGGCGGCCACGTGTGCGCGCTGCGGAGCAGCCGTCAGAGGCGGTGCATCGGGGTTCTGAAAGTGGGAGGGACGCTCGATCGGCGCGTACTCCGGCCCGTCCTCCCAGGTTGCCATGCAGTCATCGTAGACGCGGCGGTGACTTGTCCAGCGTGCGTGGAACCTTAGGCAACTCATCCCGTGGAGAACAACTGGTGTCGCGATCCTGGCTAGCTTGTTCTTGAGGTTGGGCGCAATGTGTGAAACGGCTACGCTTAGCGCGCTGTTGTGGGGGTATCTCGGCATTGCAAGCGTCGGTTGCGTGAGCGTGCTAAGAAACATGACTGCTGGCGAATCGGCGAAAGAGCAAGTGAGGTTGGACGTGCCTGTTGGCAAGGTGAGGTTTTACGACGCCGAGAAGGGCTTCGGCTTCTTGACCAAGGATGAGGGCGGTGACGTCTATGTCCGCGCCAACGCCTTGCCCCCGGGCGTAACGAGTCTGAAGGCTGGCCAGCGCGTCGAGTTCGGCGTTGTGGAGGGCCGCAAGGGAGAGCAAGCGCTCTCCGTACACATCGTGGAGGTGCCACCGTCGCTGTCCAAGGCGCATCGCAAGCCGCCGGAGCAGATGACCGTGATCATCGAGGACTTGATCAAGATGCTCGACGGAATCGGTAACGGATACCGTCGCGGCCGCTACCCGGATGGCAAGACGAGCACCAAGATCGCCACTGTGCTGCGTGCCGTGGCGGACGAACTCGAGCTATAAGAATCACCTTCCTCAGGCGACGGCAACGCTGGCCGCTGCCAGAATAAGGTTCATGGCTTCGAGCATCGGTACCACCAAGCCCGACGCGGTCTGCCTTGCCGCTGTTGATCTTGCGCGCGTTGCGGCCGATCAGACTGCTGGAGCGATCGGGGTAGGTGACTATCTCGGCGCACAGGCCGAGGACACCCGCGTGGTGAGTCATTTCTTTGCCTGCCCGCACCCCGGTTACCGCGGGTGGCGCTGGTCGGTAACTGTCGCCCGGGCGGCGCGCGCCCGAGTGGTGACCATTGACGAGGTCGTGCTGCTACCGGGTGAAGGTGCACTCCAGGCCAAGCCCTGGGTGCCGTGGGCCGAGCGAATCCAACCTCGGGATGTAACACCCGGCTTGCTGATGCCGAGTACGGGGGATGATCCGCGGCTGGAGCCCGGCTATACCGGCGGGGAGGATGCCTCGAACCCGGAACCCGCCGAGATGAGCCTGGTACGGGTCGTGGTTAGCGAGCTTGGTTTGGGCCGGGAGCGCGTGTTATCGGCGGAAGGCCGAGACGAGGCGACACAACGTTGGCTGGCCGGCGATGGTGGTCCCGATAACCTGCTCAGCCGACTGGCGCCTGACGTGTGTGAGACCTGCGGGTTCTTCGTGCGCCTGCGAGGCAGCCTTGGCACCTTGTTCGGCGTGTGCGCCAACGCCTTCTCGGTCTCAGAGGGAACGGTCGTCAGTGTTGACCATGGCTGCGGCGCTCACTCGAGCGTGCAAGCTGACGAGCAGCCGGACGAGCTACCTCCGCCGGTGTGGGACACGATCGAATGGGAGGCACCGGTCTCGCTGTTCGACTAGCAGCCAGTGCGAAAGGGCGGCCGCTCAGACTCGGTGCCCTTTGATTTGAGGGCGCTCGCGCATCGCGCCCGGATCGCGCCCCGTCATGTAACGACGACGGAGATGACACCTTTACTTCACTGTGACATTCGTCACAACCGGTTCCCCGCGGTCGACGTGTACGCCACACTCGTGAGTCTCGGGGGATTCTTCCTACCACCAGGAGAATCTCGTGTCGGGTGCGACTCTCGAGCTTGGGCGCCGGATCCCTCGTATTGCGCGGCTCACGGTAGCTGTCTCCCCATCGCTGATTCGCTGGACGCTGCGAATCGTCACCACGATTCTCTTCGCCGCCGCGACCGCATTCGGCGTAAGTCTCGGCATGAGTGCCCCAGAAATCCCGGCTACGTCGGTGGACAACCACCACGCGGCAGCGCCGAACCGGTGAGCGGAACTGCCACGACGTGCGACCGCCGAGGCTTACCGCAACCACCCTCCTGGTCCTTGTGTGGCTTGGGGCTGCCCTAGCAGTACTTCAGGGCTTCTTCAGTGCAGAGCTGCCGCTCCGCTTCGAAGCTTCACTGGTAGCACACCTGACCGGCATGGCCGCAGGGTACGGGGCAGCCATCATGTTGATCTTGATGTCACGGTCTCCGTGGTTGGAGCGTGGCGTTGGCACCCACCGACTGGCGCATTGGCATTCCTGGGGCGGCCCGCTCGTGATCATCCTCAGCGTGGTGCACGCTATTGCAGCAGTGCTGGCTTGGGCCAAGCTCACCTCAATCGACCTGATAGCAGCGGCAACGGACGTGCTCGAGCTTCCTGGGCTTACAACTGCCTTGGTCGGCACGGTGATGCTTGGGCTCGTCGGCGTTGCCTCGTTACCGGCTCTGCGGCGGCGCATCTCGTACGAGCAATGGCACTTCTTGCACCTGCTTACCTATCTGGCTGTGGCGTTGGGATTCGCCCATCAATTGGCTGGGCCTGACCTTGCCGGGCGCCGGTGGCTGCAGATTGCGTGGAGCCTGCTGTACACCTACGCCTTCGCGCTGGTGCTGCGCTGGCGCGTGCTCCAGCCGCTCTTCCAGCTCTGGCGGCATCGGCTCAGGGTCGAGGAGGTCCGGCAGGAGTCTCCCAACGTCTTCAGCGTGCTGATGTCTGGTCATCATCTGGATGAGCTGCGGGCCGAGCCAGGCCAGTTCTTTCGCTGGAGGTTCCTGACCCGCCAAACCTGGCGCTCGGCGTACCCGTTCTCCCTGTCTGCGCCACCGACCCGCGACCGGCTGCGGATCACCGTCAAGGCGCGGGGCGCCGGGACGCGGCGGATCTTCGAAATTCCGGTCGGCACGCTGGTGTTCGCGGAAGGCCCGTACGGCGCGCTGACGCCGCGGCGACGCCGCCGCCCGCGGGTGTTGCTGATCGCTGGCGGCGTCGGGATTACCCCGATGCGCGCTCTGTTCGAGGTGATTGACCTGCCGGGCAAGGACGTCACGCTTGTCTACCGCGCCTCAAGCGAGCAAGACCTGCTCTTCAGGCACGAAATCGATGAGATTGCCGAACGCTCCGGCGCCCGAGTGGTCTACCTGGTCGGCCCATCTAGCGACGCCGCAAACGACATGAGCGCCCATGCACTGAACCGGATTGTTGGCGACCTCAGCGATCATGATGTGTACCTCTGCGCCTCACCCCGGTTGGCGGCGCGGGTGCGTGAATCGTTGCTGGACCGTGGGTTTCCACGCCATCAACTTCACGAGGAGCGCTTCAGCTTCTAGAGCTTGTGGGACTGCACGCGTGGGTCGCAAGTGATCTTAATCGCGCGCCGCCCGACGGCGCCGCCGCCGATTCCAGCAGTACGCCAGACCGATCAGTCCGAGGACGAAGCCGGCCACGCTGATCTCAAGCCACGAGGTGTGGCCGTGCGCTGCCAGCCAGTCGTAGCTGAGCGCCATTACCACCGACACCACACCGAAGATGAACGTTCCGACCGTGACTACGGCCAAGCCGTCGACATCGAGTGCCGGTACTGGTGCCTGCACCCAGAAATGGCGGTGCTCAGCCGGCTCCTCCATGTCAATCACTCTAGTGCGCCGCGGACGTGATGCGGCTGACAGGAACTCACGTACACGTTCCTTCCAGCAGCGATGCACACGTTGCAACGTGTGCATCGTGATCGGAGCGAACGTGTACGTGCGTTTCCTTTGCGGAGATCGCTGATCCGTGTCCCACCGATGTCGCGGCGCGCAGCCCAGGTGTTCCACCTTCAAGCGAGGATGTGGTGATGAGCAGACTAGAAACCGAGCTGGATCGCCTGGTTGAGCAGCGCGTTCTCTCGGCGTCCCAAGCCGAGGAGCTGGTCAGGGCGGCCCGCGCCGACTGGCTGGATAGGCAGTCGTTGGCGGCCGAGCCGCCGCCACGATCTATGCCGAAGGGCTCAGCAGTGTTGGAGGTCCTCGGGTACGTCGGAGGCGCTCTAGTACTGGGGGCAGTGATCATGCTCGGGACTTTCTTCTGGGATGCCCTTGGCAGCACCGGACGCAAGCTGGTTGCGGTCGCATCCCTGATGGTTCCGGCTGTCGGAGGTGCCGCGCTGATCAAGGGTCGTGCTCGGCCTGAGCTCGGCAAGATCTTGCTCGCTCTGGCCTGCTACGCCGCCGGGTTCGCGTACCTGGTGGTTTTCGAAGATCAGAAGTTCGTCGTGTCGACCATGCTTGTGGTGCTTACCTCAGCAATTGGCGCAGTCGTACTCCGCTCCGGCGCGTTCCTGGTCTCGGGCTGGTCCGGGGCCATGTTGCTGGTGTGCGCTGTTGTGTTCAATGTCCTCGACGACGCGGCAGGTGGTGCCCCGGCAAGCGAGGCAGTGCCAGTACAGCTGGCGGTGGGATTCCTGCTTGTCGGATTGGCCCTTGCGGGCAGCGGATTGGTGATCAGCCGAACCCTCGCCTGGTCGCTGGCCGGTATCAGCGGCTGGGTCGCGAGCATCGTCCTGCAGGTGGACGCTCCGAATGGTGAATGGTTCTCGATGGTGGTCGCAACAGCGGTCT
The DNA here is from genome assembly GCA_046726195.1 of Actinomycetota bacterium. GTDB lineage: Bacteria > Actinomycetota > Actinomycetes > Propionibacteriales > Propionibacteriaceae > Microlunatus. The sequence continues at coordinate 13,211 of JBKPAB010000075.1, read as the reverse complement.
CCGCTGCGCTACTCACCGCGTTCGTGCTGACGCGCGCGTACGCCTACGCGGTGATCGGCTGCGCGATCTTGCTGACTATCTGGCCGGTGTCGCTGTACCAGATCCTTGACGATGCCGTGGGTGCCGCGATCGGCCTGGTAGCGGCCGGCGCTGTGCTGATCGGGACTGTGATTGTGCTCTCGCGCCGTCGCCGGCTCTCGACTACTGCATAGCATTGATATTTAGCATTGCTAAGTATAAACTGCAGCGAGTGGGTGTTGGTGATCTCCGAAGTGCAAACGGGCTGGCGAATGCGCTACGCCCGGCGGTGATGCGACTGGCTCGTCGGCTACGCCAGATGCAGGACGAATCGCTGGGTCTCAACCCCAACCAGCTTTCAGCGATGGCCGTGCTGCTCAACTCCGGTGACCAGCTGATGGGGGAGCTTGCCGCACAGGAGAGAGTGCGGCCGCCGTCCATGACCCGCATCGTCAACAGCTTGGAGGCGCGCGGCTTTGTCATACGCCGCCCAGATCCCCGCGACCACCGGCAATGCCTGGTGTCCCTCACCGAGTCCGGCCGTCAGGTGCTGCTCGCCAACCGCCGGCGGCGCGACCAGTGGCTGGCTGTCCGGATCGCCGGGCTGGATCCGGCCGAGCGGGAGGTATTGCGCCGCGCCGTCGCCGTTCTGGAGAAGGTGAACCAGGGGTGAGCACTGGCACCCAGCCGGCTGATGCAACCCGAACTGATCGCACCGCCGGGACGCCTCCGCCCGCGCGGCAGGCACGAGGCGGCATGTTCGCCGCGCTCGTAGAGCCGAATTACCGCAAGTACCTGGCAGGGGCGTTTGTCTCCAACATCGGCACCTGGATGCAGCGCATTGCGCAGGACTGGCTGGTGCTCGAGCTTTCCGGCGGCTCGGGCCTCGCGGTCGGCATCACAACTGGCCTGCAGTTCTTGCCGATGCTGCTGCTTTCTCCGTACGGCGGCCTCATCGCCGACCGATTCAACAAGCAGCAGATTCTCAAGGTGACCCAGACGTGGCTGGCGCTCTGCGCGGCCGCGCTCGGGCTGTTGGCGGTGACCGGCGTCGCGACCACCGAGCAGGTCTACGTGATCGCTTTCGCGTTCGGTCTTGGCACCGCGTTTGACAACCCTGCGCGGCAGAGCTTTGTATCCGAGGTCGCCGGTCCCGATCATCTGCCAAACGCGATTGGTCTCAACTCGGCCACCTTTCACGCTGGCCGGATCGTCGGCCCGGCGCTCGCCGGCCTGATGATCGGTGCGGTCGGGTCGGGCTGGGCGATCTTGGTCAATGCCCTCAGCTACGCGGCTTTTATCGGCGCTCTGTTGATGATGGACAGCAGTCTGCTGCGCACCACGCCACCCAGCCCGCGGGCAAGACGCCAGATCCGCGAGGGCCTGGCTTACCTCCGCAGCAAGCCGAGCATGGTGCTCGTGATGTGCGTGGTGTTCTTCGTTGGCACGTTCGGCTTGAACTCCCAGATGACCAGTGTGTTAATGGCGCAGCAAGAGTTCCATCGCAACGCTCAGGCGTACGGGATCCTCGTCACCCTCCTGGCGGTCGGGGCGTTGGCGGGCGCTTTGACTGCTGCCCGGCGGCGCAGCCGCCCGTCGGCACGTTTCGTCGTCGGCATGTCGTTGGTCTTCGGGTTCGTCGTGGCGATCTCTGGGCTGGCACCCACCTACGTCGCGTACGCCGCGGTGCTGCCCGTGCTGGGCCTTGTCACGCTGCTTACCCTCACTGCCGCCAATGCCTCGGTACAACTCGGCGTAGATGCACTGCGGCGTGGCCGCGTGATGGCGCTCTACATCATGGTGCTGTTCGGTGGCACAGCCATCGGCTCGCCGATCCTGGGCTGGGTCGCGGAAAGCCTGGGGCCACGATGGGCGCTGATCGGGGGTGGCGCGGCGACCGTGGTAGGAGTGCTTGTCAGCGTTGCGTTGCTGCGAATCCGCTCCCGGCGGGCCGAGGAGAGGGCACCGGCCCGTACTTGATCATCTTCGCCTTGTAGCGGCCAACCTCGACGAGCCCGAGCCAGCCTTCGGCTCCGTGAGCCGTACTTCGCGCTATTCGACCGCACTTCGCGTTAGTTCCCCACACTTCGCGTCACATGCAACTAGCGCGAGGTGTGGGTAATTGACGCGAAGTGCAGGGAGCCGATGCTGATGACGATTTCGGCCGCGCAGCAGGCCTCGCTTGCTCAGTTTGCTCCGGATTTGGTACGACCCGACTGAGGTGCGGATGGCAAGTCTTGGTGTCGTAAAGTCTTAGCCATGACCGAGCCCATGGGATCGGCTCCGCTGGTGACCGTGCGTGGCGAGGCGCAGCGGGAAGGTCCACCGGACCTGGCGACGCTCGCGCTGACTCTGCACGCATCGGGCGACTCAGCCGAGCGCACCAGATCCAAGCTTGCCGAAGGCTCCGCCGCCGTCTCGGAACTGCTGCAACGGTTTGAGGCAGCGATCGAGAAATCCAGCACCAGCGGGCTGCACGTCTACCCGGTCTTCAACCGACGCACCCCATCCAAGATCACCGGCTACCAGGGCACCTTCACAACCCAGATCGTGGTCGCAGACTTCGACTCTCTGTCCCCGTTGGTGCTCGCGTTAACCGCGCTACCCGGCAGCCAAATTGACGGGCCCTGGTGGTCGCTGCGTCTCGATAACGAGATGTTCCGGGACGCCCGGCTGGCTGCGATCGCGGACGCTCGCCGTCGTGCCGACGACTACGCGGCTGCGTTCGGCACCACCGTGGCTGATTTGGTCGAGGTGTCTGACCAAAACACCGGTCTCGTTGGCGTACGTGAGATGCGCGCGTTCGCCATGGCCGAAAAAGCTGACGACAGCGCATTCGAGTTCGAGCCCGCCACACAGACCGTAACCGGGCAGGTGACCGTTCGATTCAGTTTGAAGACCGCCTCCCTTTGAATGTGAGCCCTGGAAGCGCTGTCTCGCTGCGGTAACAATCTGCCGCTAGATTCGACCCATGTTCGCCAAGGTGCTGGTCGCCAATCGCGGTGAGATTGCCGTCCGGGCCTTCCGCGCGGCATACGAGCTGGGCGTCAAGACCGTTGCGGTGTTCGCTTACGAAGACCGCAACGCTATCCACCGGATCAAGGCGGATGAGGCGTACCTGATCGGCGAACGTGGCCATCCGGTACGCGCCTACCTGGATATCAACGAAATCATCCGTGCCGCAAAGGAGTCTGATGCCGATGCGATCTATCCGGGCTATGGGTTCTTAAGCGAGAACCCTGAGCTTGCGAGCGCCTGCGTCGAAGCTGGTTTTACCTTTATCGGTCCTCCCGTAGAAGTGCTCGAGCTTGCAGGCAACAAGGTCCGCGCTCTCGCGGCAGCTAAGGCTGCAGGGGTGCCCACCCTCTCCTCGACGCTGGCTTCGGCCGTGCCCGAGGAGCTCATCGCCGCGGCCGATGCCATCGGATTCCCGGTATTCGTCAAGGCGGTTGCCGGCGGCGGTGGTCGCGGCCTGCGTCGGGTCAATGACCCCAGCCAGCTCGGGGAAGCTCTCGCAGCCGCGATGCGCGAGGCTGAGGGCGCTTTCGGCGATCCGACTGTTTTCATTGAGCAAGCCATAAGACGGCCACGCCACATTGAGGTGCAAGTCCTCGCTGACACTCATGGCAACACGATCCATCTGTTCGAGCGTGACTGCTCGATACAGCGCCGACACCAGAAGGTCGTTGAGATCGCGCCAGCGCCGCACATCTCGACCGAGTTGCGTGAGGCGCTGTGTCGTGATGCCGTGCGGTTCGCCGAGTCGATCAACTACTCCAATGCGGGAACGATCGAGTTTCTGGTCGAAACCGAAGGCGAACGCGCCGGCCAACACATCTTCATTGAGATGAATCCGCGGATTCAGGTCGAGCACACCGTCACCGAGGAAATCACCGATGTTGATCTTGTCCAGGCCCAGATGCGCATCGCGGCGGGGGAAAGCTTGCGCGATCTTGGTCTCTCCCAGGACGCGATCCGGATCAACGGCGCCGCACTGCAGTGCCGCATCACCACCGAGGATCCCGCGAACGACTTCCGGCCCGATACGGGTACCATCACCGCCTACCGTTCCGCCGGGGGAGCGGGGGTACGCATTGACGGTGGCACTGTCGATATCGGTGTAGAGATCAGCGCGTACTTCGACTCCTTGCTGGTCAAGCTCATCTGCCATGGCTGGAATTTCGAGGCGGCAGTAACCCGGGCTCGACGCGCGCTTGCCGAATTCCGGATCCGCGGGGTCAGCACCAATATTCCTTTCCTGCAAGCGGTGCTGGAGGATCCCGACTTCATGGCCGGCGACGTCTCGACCTCCTTCATCGAGGAGCGCCCTGACCTACTGACCGCCCATGCCCCTGCCGACCGTGGCACCAAACTGCTGCGCTGGCTGGCCGAGGTAACGGTCAACCAGCCATATGGCCCAGCCCCGACACAACTCGACCCCGGCCTCAAGCGGCCCACCGGCATCAATCTCAACATCCCATCGCCCCAGGGCTCGCGGCAGCGGCTTCTTGATCTTGGTCCCGAGGCTTTTGCCGCCGACCTGCGGCAACGTGTCCCGGTCGAGGTCACCGACACCACCTTCCGGGACGCACACCAGTCGCTGCTCGCCACCAGGCTCCGCACCAAGGACCTACTGCGGATTTCGCCATACGTGGGCCGCATGACTCCGCAGCTGTTCTCGGTTGAGTGCTGGGGTGGTGCGACCTATGACGTGGCCCTCCGCTTTATTGCCGAGGATCCCTGGGAGCGTCTGGCCGCGTTGCGCTACAACATGCCGGGTTTGTGCCTGCAGATGCTGCTGCGCGGGCGCAATACGGTCGGTTACACGCCGTACCCGACGAAGGTCACGACCTCCTTCGTGGCCGAGGCGGCTGAGGTCGGCATCGACATTTTCCGAATATTCGATGCGCTCAACGATGTTGAGCAGATGCGGCCGGCGATCGAGGCGGTAAGGGAGACCGGCAGCACCATCGCTGAGGTAGCACTGTGCTACACCGGCGATCTCAACTCACCGAGCGAGGATCTCTACACCCTGGACTACTACCTGCGACTGGGCGAACAGATGGTAGAGGCCGGGGCACACATTCTGGCGATCAAGGACATGGCGGGGCTGCTGCGCCCGCCCGCGGCCCGGAAGCTGGTTGCCGCCCTGCGGCAGAATTTCGATCTTCCCGTGCACCTGCACACCCACGACACCGCAGGCGGTCAGCTTGCGACTCTGATTGCGGCCATCGAAGTCGGAGTCGATGCCGTCGACGTGGCAAGCGCCCCGATGGCCGGAACAACCAGCCAGGTGCCTGCCTCAGCCCTGGTCGCTGCCTGTGCGAACACCGAACGGCCGACCAATCTCGACTTACGCGCGGTGATGGAGCTCGAGCCGTACTGGGAGGCGGTGCGCAAGATATACGCGCCGTTCGAGTCAGGGCTGCCGAGCCCAACCGGACGGGTCTACGACCACGAGATCCCGGGTGGGCAGCTCTCCAACCTCCGGCAGCAAGCGATTGCGCTGGGACTGGGCGAGAAGTTTGAGCAGATCGAGGCGATGTATGCCGCGGCGAGCCGCATTTTGGGCAGGCCACCCAAGGTCACACCGTCATCGAAGGCGGTTGGTGATCTTGCGCTGCATCTGGTGGCGGTGGGTGCCGACCCGGATGACTTCGCTCAGAACCCGGAGAAGTACGACATTCCCGATTCGGTGATCGGCTTCCTCAACGGGGAGCTAGGGGTTCCGCCAGGGGGCTGGCCAGAACCCTTCCGGACCAAAGCACTGCAGGGGCGTACCGTGCCGGTTCGCGACGTTGAACTCTCGCCAGAGGATTCGGCGAACCTCGACGACAAAGGACTGGTGCGGCAGAACACACTGAACCGCCTACTGTTTCCTGGGCCGACCAAGGAGTTCCTGGCCAACCGGGCGACCTACGGCGACGTCGGACGGCTCAACACTCTGGACTTTCTTTACGGGCTGCAGCCTGGCCAGGAGCACGTCGCCAAGATCGGCAGAGGAGTCAGCTTGATCCTGGGACTGTCGGCAATCGGCAACCCCGACGAGCGCGGCATGCGTACCGTGATGTGCACGATCAACGGCCAGCTGCGGCCCATTCGGGTGCGCGACAAGTCGATCAAGGTCGATGTCAAGACCGCAGAACGTGCTGATCCGAACAACCCAGGTCACGTGGCCGCTCCCTTCGCCGGAGTGGTCACGATCACGGTGAACGAGGGCGATCAGGTCCAGGTCGGTGCCACCGTCGCCACGATCGAGGCGATGAAGATGGAAGCCGCGATCACCGCGTCTGTCGCAGGCGTCGTACAGCGGCTCGCGCTCGCCGACGTACAGCAGGTTGAGGGCGGCGACCTCGTGTTGGTGATCGCTACCGGCACCGGCTAACGCTTGAGGAGGTTTGACCTTCCTTCGACAAGCGCCGTCCTGAGCCCTTCGACAAGCTCAGGACGGCGCTTATCGAAGGGCTCAGGACGGCGCCGGCGCAACATCACTGGCCCAGAAACCAACCAGATCGGGCACCGGCCGACCCAGTGAGGCAGCGACCTGCGCCCACGGAGTGAAACCATCCAGCCAGATCGTCAGCGAGTTGATCAGTGCTCGCTGCTCGTCGGTCTTGATTCCCGGCATCGCCGATCGGTAGGCCTGCGCCATCGCCACCGCTTTTTGGTGTGGTTGCCAACCCACAGTCAGCCCGCTCACCGGAACCAGGTTGAGACTCAAGCTGCTGTTCAGCAGGTGACGCAGCCCCACCGACGCCGAGGCCCCGCCTCGGGCCAGGGCAAAGTCAAGATCATCGAGCCCTTGCGCGGTCAGGCCCATGCGGGTGGATCCCCAGGCGATGCCTTGAACCAGTGCCTCGAGCAGACGCCAGGTGGCACCAGTTCGGTCAGGCGGCACGTACGCACCGGCCAGCAATACCTCGACATCGTGCGGCTCCGGCTGGGTAGGGGAGATCAGTGGGGTCGCAGGGACGCGTTTGAAGATCGGTCCGAGCTTGGAAAGCAGCCCACCGCGGGCCTCCACGCTCGGTGGGGCGAAGGCTCGTTGCGCCACCTGACGGAGGTGCTCAGCAACCTGCGGCGGGGCTCCGAACATGCCGCGAACCTCCTCGATGCCAATGGCATACAAGCGAAGTTCACCCATGACTGACACCGTAATCGAGGGTGGAGTACGACGCGGAGCTTTTGTGATGCCAGCCTGCGGCCGCCCTATTGTGGGCGAATGAACCCACGGGTGCGTCGGCTCATCGTCTCCGGCGTGCTCGGCGCCTTGGTCCTGATCGTCCTGGTGACCGCCGCCTGGAACTGGCTACGGTGAAGGCCGTCGCGTACGCTCCAGTGCGCGAAGATGTTGCCGAAGGGATCGAGCTCGATGGTATTGCTCCGCGCGCTGAGCCGTGTCGGACCTCTGTTAGTGGTTGGGGTGCTGCTCGCAATAATGCCGACGGTCGCCGCAGCAGAGGACACCCTGGCGTTCACGATCGATGATGCGCGGATCACCGAGTCCTCCGGTCTTGCGGCCGATCCAAGCGGCGAAATTTACTGGACCGTCAACGATTCAGGCGACCGCGCGGTCGCGTACGGCATAGGACTCGACGGAACCGTCCAGGGCACACTCAACTACCGCGCCGAACCGCGGGATGTCGAGGCCGTAGCGGTGCACGATGACCGGCTGTATATCGCCGACATCGGGGACAACAACGGGCGGCGTGACTCCGTGCGGGTCTTTTTCTTCAACAATCCCCAAGCTAACGGCCTGACGGTGACCTATCACGCGTACGACTTCAGCTATCCGGACGGACCACACGACGCGGAGACATTGCTCGTTGATGACTCCGGTCGGCTGTTTATTGTGACCAAAGGTGAGAATGCTGCGGTCTACGCGGCTCCGGCCGACCCGGACCACGAAGGCGTCAACGAGCTCAACAAGGTCGGGTCCGCGCCATCAGGTGTCACCGACGGGACCTTCCTGCCAGACGGGGACAGGATTGCCCTGCTGACCTACGACTCGGTGAGAGTGCTTGACGCGTCCACCTACGAGGTGCTGAGCAAGACCCCTATTCCGGCGCAGCCGCAGGCGGAATCGCTTACGTTGAGCCTCGATCAAGAGTCGCTGCTCGTGGGGAGCGAGGGGAAGAGATCCAACGTGTACGCCATCCCGGTGCCGACTGGGGTGAGCGCGACACCTACCCCCAGCGAAGACCCCAGCGCCGAGGCCGACGTTCCCGAGGACCGAACCGATGCCATCCAAAACCAAAAGGGAACCCTGCTGGCCATCGGGTTAGCGGGCTTTGTGGCGCTTGTTGCCGGAACTGTTGTCGCCCTGGTCCGTAAACCTTGATGAGCTGCGAGCGTCCTATCCACCGCGCGAGCAGCTCAAAATTGGAGCTGCGAGCCTCCCCTCGACCGGGCGAGCAGCTCCAAACAAAACGCGCCAGACTGACTCTCATGCAGGATCTGTACGGGGAGCGAACCGACTACAAGGGCGAGCACCTGCTGGAATCCCATGCGCCGGCCGATCCCTTCGAACTGTTCGATGCCTGGCTGGCCGACGCGTTTGTCGCAAAGGACCGGGGATTGCTGCCGGAGCCGACCGCGATGGTGATCGCGACTTGCGTCGACGAGCAGCCGTCGGCGCGTACGGTGCTGCTCAAGAATGTCTCGAGCGAAGGCTTCACCTTCTTCACCAACTACAACTCACGGAAGGGCAGCGAGTTGAGCCGCAACCGGCGCGTCGCGCTGCTCTTCGGCTGGTACCCGCTGCACCGTCAGGTCCGCGCTGAGGGAACTGCGGAGCTGGTACCGCGGGCTGAGTCGGAAGCCTATTTCGCGACCCGGCCGCGTGACTCACAGCTGGGAGCTTGGGCCTCCGAGCAATCTTCGCCGGTTGCCTCACTCGATGATCTGAACCGCGCGTACGCGGCTGCCGAACGCCGTTTTCGAGGGGTTACCGTGCCTTGCCCGGAATATTGGGGCGGCTACCGGGTGATCCCGAGCATGATCGAATTCTGGCAAGGCCAGCCGAGCCGGATGCATGACCGGCTGCTCTACCAACGTGCCGGATTGGAGTGGATCCGCACCCGGCTGGCGCCGTAGCTTCGTTCAGGAGTTGATCACTGGGCGATGAGCCCGGCAGTTTGTGAGGTCGCCGCAGCGTACCGCGCTTGGGCATCGGCCCAGTTGACAATGTTCCACCAGGCCGTGACGTAGTCAGCTTTCACATTGCGGTACTGCAGGTAGAAGGCGTGCTCCCACATGTCCAGTAGCAAGATCGGGATCTGGGCAAGTGGGAGGTTACCCTGCTGGTCGAACAACTGCACGATGTTGAGCCGACCGCCGAGCACGTCGTAGACCAGCATCGACCAACCAGAGCCCTGAATTGCGTTGGCGTTCGCCGAGAACTGAGCCCGGAACTTGTCGAAGCTGCCGAAATACTCATCGATCGCAGCTCCCAGATCGCCATCCGGCCGGTCACCGCCTTCAGGGGACATATTGGGCCAAAACACCGAGTGGTTGATGTGGCCGCCAAGGTGGAAGGCGAGATCCTTCTCGAGCTTGTTGATGTTGCCGAAGGAATCCCCGTCGCGTGCCTCGGCAAGCTGCTCCAAGGCGGTGTTAACGCCTTTCACGTACGTCGCGTGGTGCTTGGAGTGATGCAGTTCCATGATCTCGCCAGAGATGTGGGGTTCCAATGCGCCGTAGTCGTACGGAAGATCGGGCAGTTCGTAGGCAGCCATCGCGGTCCTCTCAGCTCGTGATGATGATCGGGAGTCAGACTGACGCTCATGCTACGACGAGGGATTGCCGCGGCCGGGGCGAGGGGTCCCGCGAGTCGGAGGGCTGACTTCGCGCTGGAAACTTCACTTCAGCCGGCACGAGGTCACTCCTGCTGAGCGTACTGGGACGCAGAGGACCACAGCTCGGGTGAAGTTTTCAGCGCTGACTGCGGACCACAAGGACTCGGAACCCTTTTGCCGAGCCGACCCGCTCGCAGCTGTAGCCCTGCTCGACCAGCCACCGCTGGAGGGTGTCCGCGCCGAGGTTCTTGCCAACCACCAGACGTGCCACACCGTTTGGGGCAAGCCGGGCTAGCCAGGTGAGCAGCAGCTCATGCAGCGCTTGCTTGCCGATCCGGATTGGAGGGTTGGACCAGATCTCGTCGTAACGGACATTGGGGTCAGCATCTTCTGGCCGCAGCACCCGTACCCGGTCCGCTACGCCAAGCGCCAGCGCATTGTCTCGGCAGAGTGCAAGTGCCCGCTCGTTTACATCAACAGCGTCGACAAGCGCGCCCGGACAGTGGACCGCGATCGCCAGCGCGATCGGCCCGTACCCGCAGCCGAGGTCCAGGATCCGCGGACTGCCCTGTGGTATCGGCGAGGCCCGCAGCAACACGGCCGTACCGCGATCCAGGCCGTCGGCAGCGAAGACCCCGCTGGCAGTGATCAACGTCAGCTCTCGCCCCCAGATCTGCGCTGTGATGGTACGTCGTACCTCGGTGCTGCTGGGCTGCTCACTGTAATACTGCGAGGGCTCCTGGGACGTCATACTCAGCTAACATCCCGGGACGCGCGTGCCTCGAGTACGCGCTTTGGCAGTTCATGATCAGCCGGGTAGCCGACTTCCTCCAGGGTCAGTCCGGCGGCCGGCATTACCACAATCGAAGAGTCACGAACCCCCCGCGCGGTTACCGCGGCCAGCCATTCATGATCACGCTGACAACTGGCTACCGCGACCAGCGCGCCGACCAGGGATCGCACCATTGAGTGGCAGAACGCGTCCGCGCGTACTGTCAACTCGATCACACCGGCCATCGGGCCAGATGCGACGCGTCGACCGGACAGCTCCAGCAGGGTACGGATCGTGCTGGCACCCGCCCGATGCCGGCAGAAAGCCGAAAAGTCTCTTAAGCCCAGCAGGTTCCCGGCCTCCTGATTAAGCAGATCAAGATCCACCGGAGCCTGCACCTGAGCGATCTGATAGCGATACAGCGGGTCCGGCGGCACGCTCCGGTCGCTCAACCGGTACACGTAGCGCCGCCAGATCGCGGCAAACCTGGCATCGAATCCAGGTGGGGCCGCCGAGATTCGTCGCACCACGCAATCCCCGCGGAGCACCCGGTTGAGCCGTCGGGACAGCGCATCACCACCGTCGGTGATCACCATGGGATCCAGGTCGAGGTGAGCGACCTGGCCTCGGGCGTGCACGCCGGCATCGGTGCGCCCGGCGCAGACCAATCGCGGCGGCCCGTCGAGACGCAACACGCGCGCTATCCAGGTTTCGAGTTCGCCTTGCACGGTACGTCGTCCATGCTGCGCGGCCCAACCGGAGAAGTTCGTCCCGTCGTAGCAGATGTCGAGCCGCCAGCGGACCTTTGACGGTTCGAAAGCCTCAGCCGACACGGCGATAGGCGAGGTCGAAGATCTGACGTCCGGCGTCCAGCCCTCGCTGCTCGAACTGGGTGGTAGGCCGGGCATCCCAGCGTGGCGCCCAGCCGTTCGGATACAGGTTGGCCAACAACGGATCGTTATCCAGAACCTGCCGCATCCGCTCCGCATAGTCAGCCCAGTCGGTCGCAATCCGCCATATGGCACCCGGCTTCATCCGAGATGCCGACAGTGCAGCGAACTCGCGAGTCAGCAGCCGGCGCTTATGGTGCCGCGCCTTGTGCCAGGGGTCGGGAAAGAACAGCCAGATCTCGGCGATCGACTGGGCGGGCACCAGATGCTCCATCGCAGCTACGGCGTCCGCCACGACGATACGGACATTGTCTAAGCCGTTCCCCGCGAGCTGTGCGAGAATCCGCGCGATCGCCGGCTGGTACACCTCGAAAGCGAGCACATTGGCTTGCGGCCGAGCCTTCGCCATCGGTATGAGCGACTCGCCGGTGCCAGGCCCGATCTCCACGATTAGCTCCGCATCCCGGCCAAACGCCTGCACAAGATCCAGCGAAGCGGCCGGGTGGACCGACGTGGAGGTCTCCAAGCGAGGCACCTCGACCAGGAAGCGCTCACGGTAGAGCTCCCAGGCCCGACGGTGATTAGGACGCATCCGGTTTCCGCGCCGCACGAACGAGACAACATCCCGCCGCGTCCGGCGGTCTGCACGCTCCACAGCCGACTCAATCATGATCTTGGTCCATCCCTGTCGGAAACCTACGTTAACTCAGGTTCCGCACGGTCTACACAGCTTGCAAACTGTGCAGACCGTGCAGAACCTACGTGAACGTAGGTTTCGCGTCCCGCGCAAGGGCTGTCCCTTGCGAAATCCTCGTCGCTGAGCCGATGACGATCACGAAGTGATATCGATCGATGCGCCGACAGTGGCTGTTAGCACTCTCACCCCCTTGTCTGCTAACTGCTGCGTAGAGACGATTGAGCCAAGTTCGGCCCGGTGATCAACGACGTACCACCTGAGGCGCTGCAACGGGCAGTGAGTTGGGAGGTCATCATGGATGGCTTTCATCCATCGTCGATCGAGGTTGCACCACTGCAAGCCGACGGATCGCTTTATGGATTCATGCTGTTAGGGCGCTGGCCCAATGACACCGTCGAATGGGCTAGATTCTTAGTCCTTGCGGTGCAAATGGCCGCCGTACCCGGACTGCTACCGACCAGCACCGTCTTTCGCGTACGGGAGGAACTGCCCGAAGAGCCGCACCCCGGAGCGGTCGGCCTCGTGGTCGCCGAGGGGCAGCTGCTGGGTGACCATCCCCTTCGTCCGGGCCACTTCGCGGGTTATCAGCCACCGGGATTGATCGTGCTGCATCCGCCGTCGAGCACGCTTGCCAGCGTTCCGGAGTACAACGTGGCGTCGGGATGCGTTTTCCTGCCGGGCCTGCCGTACCTCGGACTCGATCATCGCGCCGCCTGGGTCGAGGCGGACGTAGAAGGCACGGTGACACAGCTAATCAGCAAAGTAGGGATCGACCCCCAGGTGAACGCCGACACTGCCGCGCTCGCCATGCTGCTTGCCGCCTGACGGTCCCCCACGTACCCAGGGCTCGATGTCAGCAGCCTACGTTTACGTAGGTTGCTGACGGTCTGCACACTTTGCAACCTAATAAGAGATACCGGGTCCGGTTCTGGTGCAGACTCGGTGCCGGTAGCCGCCGGCGGGTGAGCTCTCCTGCAACCAGGACCCCCTGGGAGTCCTATGCACAGATTGTGCCCCCGCCGGTGGTCGGGAGGGTC
>JBKPAB010000074.1:0-20202 GCA_046726195.1 Actinomycetota bacterium | reverse complement strand
AGTGACTGGCTCGTGTTACGGAACCCGCATGGCGGACCACAGCTGGCGTTCCAGCAGACCGACGGCGTCCGACCCTCGACCTGGCCCGACGCGGCCGTGCCGCAGATGCTTCACCTGGACACGGTAGTGGCGACCCGCGATGAGTTGCAGATCCATCGTGATAGGGCGCTAGCTCTCGGTGCCACTGAACTGCTCGACCGCACCGACGACCAAATGAGCCGCTGTATGTATTCGCCGACCCTGCCGGACACCCGTTCTGCATTTTCGTGGGATGACCCACGGATCACATGACCTGAGGCCTGCTTCGTAGCCGCCGACAAAGTCCAGAGCACGTCCGCTGATCGCCGTGCCTCCTGGCGCCGGCGGGAGTACCGGGTACGGTCGCTAGTCCTTACCGCAAGCCGAGCGGCGCACGCGTCGTAAGGCGACCCTCCAGCGGTCCTGGCGTGCTGGTTGTCATCGCCGCAGCGCTGAGCTGAGCCACCTCGGCCAGCTCGACCCGCCCCAACCTTCAGCCCGCCCCGCGCACCATCCTCGGGGTCTTCGCCGGTGTAAGTATCGGCATCGCCGCCGCTCTTATGGGCATTGCCGGCGGTTGAACTACTGATCCCGACAATCGTGTTGCCATAGACGTGAACTTCGGCGATCTCGAAGTAACCGCTCGATACGACCGAGAGCAGGCCAGCTGCACGCGCGCGGGCTGGTCCGCGCTGGTGCAGTCGGGGTTGTTATCTGGCGACGAGCCCGGCGAGGTTGTCGAAGGCAGCGGTCCAGCCGGCCTCGGCGTGGTCACGGCCGGCGGGGTAGGGCCCGTCGCTGAGCGTCATCCGCGTCTTGGCGCCGTGGTCGTGGAACTCAACGCGCGTGATCGTGGGATCGTGCATGCCCACCTCGGGCATCGGGTCCGAGCGTAGGACGATCAGCTCCGGCTCCACCAGCGCGACGATCTCATAGCCAATCGCGAACTCACCGCCGCCATCGCGCCGAACCATGGTGAGCTCGTAGCGCCCGCCGACACGCAGGTCGATGTGGATCCGCTCGCGCGGCGTGTCGAAGTGCGCGGGGCCGTACCACGCCGCCACCTGGTCGGGGTCGGTCCATGCCTTAAACACCTGCTCGCGCGGCGCTTCGAAGATGCGCGTGATCAGGACCTGTTGATCGGCGGTCGCCACGGGTGTCGGGTCATTCATGCTGTTCTCCTGTTCTGCGCAGGTGCGTCCCGAGTCGATCCATCCGGGCCTCCCACGTCGCCTTTCGCGACAGCATCCACGCCACCGCATCGTCGAGCGCGTCGGCCTGCAGCCGGCTCGGCCGCCATTGAGCCTCCCGGCTGCGCACGATCAATCCCGCGCGCTCGAGCACCTTGAGGTGGCGCGAGATCGCAGGCAGGCTCACCGAGAACGGCTCCGCCAGCTCGTTCACGGTCGCCTCACCCTCGGCGAGGCGGGTCAGGATCGAGCGGCGCGTCGGGTCGGCGAGAGCGGCGAAGGTGAGGCTGAGCTGGTCGGCTTGCACTTAACCCTTCCGTTAATTAACACTGCCATTAAATATCTTGGGCGCCCAGAACGCAACCCAGGCTGGTCGGGGCGGCTCGGGTGGCGAGTCCGCGCCCGGAAAGGTGCCGGACGTCGCAGGGTAACGATCTGGTGGGTATCGCAGCCGCGGAGCCACCGGAAGCCCATCCGGTTCGGCGGGTCCAGGGTGACGGTCTCGACGGTGAACACTGTCAAACCGGACCCCACGACGGTGCGGTGCGCCGCCAGCACCATCTGCCCACCACGTTCGAGGATCTCGACTTTCTCCCGCATGGCCCGCGGCTGCCGATCGGCGTACGGCGCGGTAGCGGTGGCGAAGACAGTGTCGCGGGGCGCGGCGATGTCGACGTGGAGGGTGCCAAGAGGCCGGGTTCGACGACCGAGGCCCAAGTCGAGCGTGAGTCTGCCGGTGAGCACGCCGATTTATGCACCGATGGCCGCTGTGCAGCGAGGGCAGCACAGCTCGTGGCAACCAGCAGCCGGTTCATGCCCGAGGCTTCTCGGCGACTATCACGCCTATGAGCCTGCCATCGAGCCCTGCTGCACAATCCTCCGGAGCGGGCGAATGTGGCGAGGTCAAATAGCGACCGTCCAGCGGCACGTCGCTCTGCTGATAGACCGACTGTCTCGGGCTGGGCGCTGTGATCCGTAAATCGTTGGGTGACCGATCCCGCCGGGCCAGGCAATCCAGACGTTTTAGTGAAGGCTTTTGGCTTGCTCCTCCAGGAATTCGCTGGCCGATCTTGGCGTAATGCCTCGCTGTCGTAGCGGAGTGTCGTCCCAGTTTGAGTCGGCCAGGTCTCGCATCAATATTAGGCCAAGGAATGAGGCGAGCGCGTCGTTGGGCCGGTTCAGCAGGTGCTGTCCCAGCCGCAGGATCGGCCGGGGGACATGTTGGCGCTTAATGGTGCGGCCGGTTAGCCGCTCGGCGATGGTGATCGCCTCGTTACGGCTGATTGCTTCGGGGCCGCCGAACTCAATGAGTTCGGGAGGGTTCGGCTCAGCAGCGACCGCGGCAATCAGAGCGGCTACGTCGTCGGCACTGACCCAGCGGGTCCGGCTGTCTCCTTTGCCGAACACAACGACCTGCCCGTGGGCCAGGTCGAAACGACCGAGTGGTGTCAAGTGGGTTTCCTGGAAGGCGTCGGGTCGCACGAGTACCGCCTGCATCGAGGATGTTCGCAGCCGCCGCTCGTTGGCGATCTTGGCGCGCTCGAACGGCGTACCTCGCGCTGTATCCAGGCCAGCGGAGGAGACAAAGACGAACCGCCCGACCCTTGCCTGCTCGGCGGCATCGATGAGAGCCGACATGCCAGCCTGGTCGACCTCACGGATCGAGGCATGATGAGCGCCCCCGAGTCGCCGCCCCAGCGCGGTGGCAGTCGCCACAACCGTGTCGATCCCTTGACATGCGGGTGGCAGACTGGGTGGCTCGGTGAGATCCCCGCGAACCACAGTGGCGCCAAGCCTGCCCAATGTTGCATCGTCTGTCTCAGGCCGGACCAGGCACCGCACCTGGTGGCCGTGTTCGCGCAGCACACGCACCACTCGGCCACCCAACTCACCTGTCCCACCGACGACGAGGATCATCCTCGGCCCTCCCAGTCGAAACGGCTGTGACACATGCCTGGCTGACGACGGCGTTCGTTCACTGCGCTGGCACACGGCGGCCGTCGAGGAGCTGCGAGCAGAAGGCATCACCGAGCCATCGCTCGTACTGTTCGTCGGTCCAGCCGCGGCCTACGACCAAGAGTTGCCAGACGGCGGGATGGTTGAGGGTCCACAGAATGTCGGTCGCCCGGGTGAGGTCGAGCGATGAGGCCAGCGATCCTGTCGCGTGGAGCTGCTCGACGATGGAACGCTGGACATCGAGGAGTTTGGCCTCGATGTCTCGCCAGAGGGTCGCGATCTCCGGATCGGCCGGCGCGGCGGTACGGATCATCTCCAGCAGTGCGCCCGAGCGGCTCTTGACCCGGCGCGATTGTGTGGCGACGAGACGGAGTTTTCGTTCCGGATCGGCCTCGTTTGCTACGGCGCGGTACCACTCTCGTTCCAGTACCGGCAGGTCCGCTTCATCACCGCCGAGGCGGGCGTCCCAAAGCGCGTGTACCACGGCGGCTTTGGTCGGAAAGTACACGTAGATGGTCTTGAGAGCGACGCCGGCTTCTTCAGCGATGGCTGGCATCGAGGTCCCGGAGTAGCTGTGTCCTTCGAAAAGCCGCTGAGCCGCGTCGAGGATCGCCTGACGCGTCGCCTGTGCTTGCGCCCGTCGGTGCGGCGAATCGTAGCGGCGGCTCTTGACTACCGGCTGCATCGGAGTAGTGTATCAAGTATTCATTACCTTATAGAGATAATGAATAGTGGATACCGGAATCGAAAGGAGCAAGTCCATGGCAACGTTGCGAGTCGAGCTCGAGGTTCGTGACTACGGATTGTGGAGGAGCGCTTTCGACAAGGACGCCGGCGGACGGGAGCGTTCCGGGATGCGTCGCTACCGGATCTTCCGTCCCGTTGACAACGACCGCCAAGTGATGCTTGATCTTGACTTCGACACGACGGCGGATGCTGGCGCGTTCCTTGAGACCCTTCGCACCGAAGTCTGGCCGTCGCCTGAGAAGGCCCCAGCCAAGGTCGGCGCACCGACGACACGCATCCTGCAGATCGTCGACGTCCACGAGTACTGAAAGCTGGGAATGGGACCGCGACCAGAGCAGACAGCTCCGAAGACTAGGGCAAAAAAGGGTGGCGGAAGTGCCGTGGGAACGGAAGTGGAGGAGCCACGCTCTGCTCGCCACAAGGGCGGCGCAGCTCAGACTCAGATGGAATCGGTTGCTGTCGCTATTGTCGGTGGCGGCCAAGCAGGACTTGCCACGAGTCAGGAATTGACGAGGGCCGGGCTGGAGCATGTGGTTCTCGAGCGTGGCCGAGTGGGTGAGACGTGGCGGAACCGATGGGACAGCTTCTGCCTCGTGACGCCCAATTGGACGGTCCAGTTACCTGGGGGCCATTACGCCGGGCCGGAGCCGGACGGCTTCATGCCTCGGGACGAATTCGTTGCCTACCTGGAACGCTACGCGGCCCAATTACAGGTGCCGATCCGCGAGCAGGTAGCTGTCAAGTCGGTGGAGTCGCTACCGGGTGATGGGTTCGTGCTCGGCACGTCGGCCGGCGACATTCATGCGAATGCGGTGGTCCTTGCGACCGGTGCCTATCAGCGTCCGCACCGGCCAGCGGCGGCTCAGACGCTGCCAGCCGGGCTGGCCCAGATCGACGTGGACGATTACCGCAACGAGCAGGCACTGCCCCCGGGAAAGGTGTTGATCATCGGTAGCGGGCTGTCGGGATGCCAGATCGCGGAGGAGCTCAGCGAGGCGGGCCGGGATGTGGTGGTCGCTTGCGGCAGGGCGCCGTGGGCGCCGAGGCGCTTCGGCGGCCGAGACCTCTTGTGGTGGGCACAGGAAACCGGCTTCCTCGACGGGCGGTTGGATTCGCTTCCCACCCCAGAGGCACGGCTTTTCGGCATCCTTGTCACCGGCCGCGGTCGCGGGCCTGACCTTCACCTGCGTACGCTCCAGGCCCGTGGCGTGACGCTTACCGGACACTTCCTCCGCGCCACGGATCGCGAGGTGCTCTTTGCCCCCGACCTTGATCAGAGCGTCGCTTGGGGAGACGAGCGCTACCTGCAATTCCGCGGCCTCGTTGACAACCTCGTTTCGACCCGAGGGCTCGAACCACCTGTCCTCGACGATCCCGAGCTATTCACATCCTCAGCGCCCGACTCGATCGACCTGGCCGACATCGGCTCCGTGATCTTCGCAGCGGGGTTCCGGCCTGACTATCGGTCGTGGCTGCCGTGGCCTGATGCCTTCGACACTTGGGGATTCCCGCTTACCCAAGACGGCGCGAGCACCGTGGTTCCCGGGCTGTACTTCGTCGGGGTCCACTTCTTGCGCAAGCGGAAGTCCTCGCTGCTGCTTGGTGTCGGTGAGGACGCCGCAATTGTTGTCCGGCAGATCACTGAGGCGTACTCCGTGTCGAAGTGAAGCAACAGGATCGCTAATGCTGCGCGCGCACAGACCGATTCTGGTCGGGTCGCACGAGACGGCACCGTGCCGCTAGCCGAGCGATCTACGGAACAATCCGCCCGGCACGAGCGCGGCCTCCAGACAGGCGCTCAGAGGCAGCTCAAGAGCCACCTGATTCGACGGCCCTGTCGGATCTCGATGAGAGCATGAGGGAATGGCTGAGTCGTACCCACGGATTGCTCAGGTGGTGCTCGACACCACCGATGCGCGGACGTTAGCCGGGTTCTACCGCCAGCTGTTCGGGCTGGAGTACCGCGCTGGTGATGAGCCGCCGGCGCCCAGCCGGCCTGACCCGCGGGGTAGCGACTGGCTCGTGTTACGGAACCCGCATGGCGGACCACAGCTGGCGTTCCAGCAGACCGACGGCGTCCGACCCTCGACCTGGCCCGACGCGGGCGACCGGTTCCAGCCGTGCGAAAGACGAGCGCCGAACGGGAGCTGGGCCCGGTCGGCGTTCTGGATCGCGAGGTCGATCGCCTGCTCGATCAGCTGGTTCATGGCCCGACCGTACTGCCCGCACGCGCGCGGAAGATCCGCGATCCCGCCACCCTGTAGTTCGTTCGTGCCCAACAACGTCGCGCTGCTAGGACCCATCAGGATGACCGTCGGACTCGCGACGCGGCTGCCAGGCCGGCCTCACCGACTTTACTACTGAGGCCACGCCGGTTGTCCATCTCACCGGCCGAGTGTCGATGGCATGGAAGAGATCAGGGTTCGAGTCCTTAAGCTTCGTCTTTGCTCAAGGTGCAGATTTGCTTCGTCAGGACCCGACGGCGGAGGCAGACCGCGAGACACGATAGAGCGCGACAGGGCGCGGAAGTCCCTCGAGCAGCGCATCCTCGATCTGCTCGTACCCAAACCTGTCGTCTGCGGCCGCCTCGACGACAGCTTCGCTGGCGAGGACCTCGCCAGGAGCCGCGACGTCCGCGATCCGCGATGCCAGGTTAACGGTATGACCGAAGACGTCGAGGTCTCGCTCGATCAGGGGACCGGCGTTGATTCCGGCGTGCGGCGAGAGCGCGCCCTGGTCGGTCATCGCCTCTACGAGTTCGAGCCCGGCCTCTACGCCGACGGTCGCGTCGCCGAAACGGAGCATTGCTCCGTCACCGAGGAGCTTCACGAGCCGCCCGCCGTGCCGCCTCGCCGTGGCATCGGCGTAGCGCTGGAGAGAAGTCGCCGCGACGACCGCGGACTCATCCCCGCGCTCGCGGGTGAGTCGAGTGAAGCCGGACAGGTCCACGAAGACAATCGCGGGAGGACCTAACGGGTCGGGGGGTGGCGCCAGCCCGCGGGCGGCAAGGACCTTCTCGAATCCTTCGACGATACCGTTCACGCTCCGGTACTCCAGGTACCGAGAGCTGAGCCATAGGAACATCTCCGGCGCGAGCCGTGTCACCTTCCCGAAGGCGACGCGCACCTCGTCTGGGAACCGCTCGAGTTCACCTCGAAGCAGCCGCTGGCGGGCCGGCTCGGCGAGCTGCTCGTCCATAAGCTCCGTCCACCCGAGCATCGCCGTACGGGTTCCCTGCGCCATCAGCCGGGCCGCTCGAATTAAAGAGTCCTGGTCGGGCGCCGCCCCCCACGCCTCCAGCAACCGTTCGAACATCGCCTCCTCGTCGGTGTGGATCCGTGCGGACGCGTCGGGCTTCGCAAGCCCAAGGATCTCGTACACAGCCGGCAGCAGCTTGGCGCTCGGACCGGCGTCCGCCTGGAAGTCGGCGAACGTTCGCTCCGACAGCGGACCCGGTTGGTAGGGGAGGTATTCGTCGGTCCGTTCGAACGAGAGCAGCCCTTCCGCCGCGGCACGCTCGATCGTCTCGGCTGGCAGACCGCTCTCCAGCAGGGCCGAGACCATCTTGAGCACGAGCGCGTCGCTGTACGTGAATCGTTCCTCGTGGTCCGGTCGGATCAGGCTGGTGGTGGCGAGCCAATAGACACGATCTTCGGGGCACGCGGCCTCCGCGGCGATCTCCGCAGCAGAATAGGCCTTCGACATGCGTGGCATCGTAGCGAACGCACAGACCAGCAGATGGAAGGCGATCAGCTGAGGGCCACGCAACCCATACCGTGCGGACCCGCGCGACGGTCACGCGCACGGCAGGCGCGCTGGAGCGGCGGGTCGACCTGGACCTGGTGAAAGGATCGCATCCCGACCCGACCGAGCTGGCCGGGCTGGCCGAGCGGCATCCGTTGCGGGAATCCCTGTGGGTGCGGGTGCTGCGGGTCCTGGAATCGGCTGGCCGCCCCGCTGAGGCGCTGGCGCGGTACGAGAGGATCCGGCGCTGGCTCGCCGAGGAGCTCGGCGCCGACCCCAGCGCCGAGCTGCAGCAGGTCCACGCCGACCTGCTTGCCGGTGGCGCTCTGCCCGACGGTCGAGCAGTGCCCCGGCAGTTGCCTGCTGCCGTCGACGGGTTCGCTGGGCGGGAAGCCGAGCTGGCGACGCTGGACGCGCTGCTTGGTCCGCCGGAGGAGGCGAGGTCCCAGCCGCCGTTGATCGCGGTGATCGCCGGCACGGCTGGCGTCAGGAAGACCACCCTTGCCGTGCACTGGGCACACCGGGTCGCCGACCGCTTTCCGGACGGCCAGCTCTATCTCGGCCTGCGCGGATACGACCCCTCAGGGGAGGCCATACCGCCGACAACGGCTATCGGCGAGTTCCTTAACGCGCTGCATGTGCCGCCGTACCGGATCCCGGACGGCCCGGCGGCGCAGGCCGGGCTCTATCGCAGCCTGCTGGCCAGGCGCCGCATGCTCGTATTGCTTGACAATGCCCGCGATGCCGACCAGGTCGCCCCGCTGCTGCCGGGTGCGCCCGGCTGCCTGGTGGGGTTACTAGTCGGGATCACCTCGCCGGGCTGGTCACGGCGTATGGCGCGCATCCGCTCACCCTCGACTTGCTGCCGCCGGACGGGGCCAGGCGGTTGTTGCTGGCCTGCCGGCTTGGCCAGGACCGGATCACCGCCGAGCCCGCTCCCGCCGAGGAGATCGTCCGCCGCTGTGGGGCCGCCGCTGGCACTGGCGATTGTCGCCGCCCGCGCCGCGATCTATCCCCCGCGCATCCCACCGACCAGATCCACACCCAGCTGGCGACCATCAACGAGTCCGTCGCCGATGCCTTCCGCGGGCGCCGCTGACTCGTCAAGATTCCCTCACTCGTTGAGAACTCGTGAGTAACAACGAGCCATGCCGAGCACTGAAATACCTAGTGAGAAGGCATTTCGGGGGCATTTGACACTGATCGGAAAGCCCTGCGGAAAGGTTCGAATCCAACACCTGCCACTGTCAAGATCATCAGGCGTGGTGCGCCGCGCGGTGGCGGGCGAGCACGTCGAGACCGAAGTCCGAAGTGGGATCACGCCACACCGAGTGAGCATGGTTGGCGTCGTTTTGGGTGTTATCCCACTCGATCAAGAGTCGGGGACCCTGCAGCCGGTAGTAGTGCGGCTCGCCGGGTGCAGTCGATCCCGCCCATGCGAAGTGGACGGCGTTGAGGGTCGCCTCGTCGTCGTAGCGGCGTAGTGGGGACACCCCGACCGGTGCCCGGTCAAGGTAGGTGGCGAGGAGAGTCCGTAACATCTCTCGTTGCTCGGCGTCGAACTCGCTGGCCGGTACGCCCTTGGGCTCGACCGAGTATGCAACGGCCTCGTGTTCAGTGGTACTCAGCTCAGCGACCCCCTCGATGACCTCGTTGAGCGACTGCAGCTTCGCCTGCTCCACCGGATTAGGAAACCGCTTGTCGCGATAGAGGCTAGCGAGCGGAATGACCCGGTTGCCGTCGGTGACATCGGTTCGGTTCGCGGTCACGAAATCGGCCGGGGCTTTGGTCAACAAGATCACGCGCGCAGCGAGCTCGGGCCGGAGCGACCGTACGAGGTCCCTGCCCAGGTCTTCCATCCGGGCGAGTGGACGGTTCACTGCGCCTCCGAGCAGCGGAGAGGCGGCCGGATTCGCGCCCAGGAAGCAAGGCGTCGTCGCGACAAGCGCGCCATCCGCCACGAGGTTGTTCAACGAGACGTGGTGACCGCCGAAACGCCAGCCCCACAAACCTTTGTCGCCCGGCTTGCCAAACACGCGCAAGTAATACATCCCAGGGTCGCGGCCGCGTTCCCGATCGAAGCGTGCTGTAAACCCCTCGTCGTAGTCGAGCACGTTCTCCAGGCCCATGATTGTTGCGACTGTGACGTACGCGGCGGGAGACAGGCTCGTCGAGATCAGGCGCATAGCGGCTCGCTGTTGAGCGGGTTGTTGCTGATGGATGGTCAGACCGCCGTGGTCTGTCGGTGTGTAGAACCAGCGGCGCCGTTCATTGTCTTCAGGGTCGTCGGCAGGAGCGGCTCCCTCGCCGGTCGTGCGCTGCCCCGCGTCGAGGGTGCTCAACCACGCGTGCGCCGCCTCGGCCATGCGTGCCGCAACCTCGCGGCGGGCGGCGATGTCGCCGCCGATGCCCGGATCGCCCATGCGACGGAATCTAACGCGGGAGCGAGGCAGCCGGAACCCTCCCGTAGCCAGCGAGGGTTGTGCTGGTGGGCCCGCCGCACTTGCAGGGCGGCAGCGCGGGCTCGTGGTTTTAGGGAAGGCCGCCGGCGCCTCCGACAAGTTGTGAGCTCAGCCGCCGGCCGAGCCCTGGCAGACCCATTGCCTTTAGGGCGAGGCGGCGGAACAGCAGCCGTCGTTGTGAGGAGGGAAGGAACCATTCCGCGGCGCGACGGCCCGCGGCCTGCTTTTCTGCCACTGAGGCGGCCAGCTGGCTGTTGTAGCGGGTGAGTGCCTCGGTAACGTCCGTTTCGGTCGCGAGCTCGGATGCCAGCAGATGGGATCCGGCAACCGCGAGCGAGGCGCCTTGTCCGGCGAGTAGCGAGACGGCGTAGCAGGCGTCTCCGACGAGTGCCACCCTCCCGGTCGTCCAGCGGGGCATAACGATCTGGGAGACCTGGTCGTAGTAGAGCGCCGGGGGATCGGGGCAGTATGCCAGCGCCTCGGGGACGAGCCAGCCCAAGTCGGAATAGGTGGACTCAATCACCCCGCGCGGATCTTTCGGGATGGTCGGATCGGGTGTCCGGTGGACGGTGAAGACCGCTACCCGACCGTTGCGGATGGCGTACAGGCCGACAGCCCGGTCGATGGTGTCGGTGATTGCGAACTGGTCGCCGAGTCGATTGCGGAAATCGGGGTCGGCGAAGGTGTACGCAGCGGTATGGAACCCGAGGTAGCGCAGGCAGCTGGATTCGGGGCCGAAGGCGAGATCTCGGATGGTCGAGTGGATCCCGTCAGCGCCGACCAGGAGGTGGCCGGTCCAGGCGGTTCCGTCGGTGAGGGTGGCCGTCACTTCGTTGGAGCTCTGGTCGAGGGCCTGTACCGAGCAGCTGTAGCGCTCCGCGATGTGGTGGCCGAGGCCGCTGTGGAGTGCTTCGGCGAGGTCACCGCGGAGCAGGCTGAGCAGGCGCCCGTCAAGCGACTTGGCCAGCCGCCGGTAATCCAGGGCAGCCCGGGGTTTGCCGTTCCGGTCGACGTAGTTCACCGCCGATACCGTGTAGGCAGTTTCGCGCAGCCGGGGCAGCAGACCCATGGCCTCGGCGGCGGCGAAGCCGGGTCCGAAGAAGTCGATCATGTACCCTTCGCGACGCAAGCCAGGCGCGTACTCGACGAGATCGACCTGCCACCCCATCTCATCGAGCAGCCCGGCCAGCGTCAGTCCGGCGATGCCGGCCCCGCAGATCAACGCACGCACTGAATATCCTTATGTGCCCTGAGCTTGTCGAAGGCGCCGCCCTGAGCTTGTCGAAGAGGCACGCTTCGACAGGCGCCGTCCTGAGCCTGTCGAAGGGCTCAGCGCGCATACGGCCGATCTCACGATTGATCACCGAGGAAATGGATGTGCTTCCGGTCGGTCGTTGATATTGCCCGTGACAAGGAACCGTCGAAGGTTCCGAAAACTAGCCCATTGATCGCCGCGAGGTTGATCAGGTGGTAGTCGGTGACTTGAGCGCTTCCAGCCAACGAGCTGACGTTGATCATCGTCTCTGCAAGGGAGGAGTTATCCGGCACGAAAGCATGGCCGGCTAGCTGCCGCATCGTGGCTAGCGCGCTAACTGCTTGTGCCGGTGCGATCTCGTAGCCAACAACCCGCGGGTTGATCAACAGCCGTATGTATCCGGTCTCTGTGATCGGTGTCGTCGCCCATTGTTGGCCGCGGTCGAACCAATCCATCGCCGTGCGATGGTGCTGGTGGTTTGGCAGGCTCAGGGCCAGCAGCACGTTGACATCGAGCAGGACGCGCATCGGCTAATCGCGTGGCTCGTCATCGCGGTACATGGCAACAATCTCGTCCGTGACCACTGGAGCGCCCGGTGGCGGTTGAAAGACCGGGAAGCCACTCTTGGACGAGCTGACTGGCACCTCCAGGCCTTTCCGCATCATTTCCGAGACGGCCGCTCCTAGGGAGATGCCCTTCTCGCGCGCCCTAACCTTGGCAATGCGGAGGAGATTGTCATCAATGTCCAGCGTGGTACGCACAAGAACATCGTAACATCACCGCATCACGGCATTCGATTTCGTAGGGTCCCTGGCTGCGCCTCTGCGTATTTGCGAGAATCGACGAAAACCACGAGGTAGCCCTGAAGGAGTCGGGAAGATGGTCAACGAACCCCCGACCGATGGATTGGCCGAGGAGCCTTTGGCGGTCCACGATCCTAAGCATTGGGCGGCGGGTGTTTCTGGCGTGGTGCGCTCGCTGGCTTATTCGCAAACCCAGATGGGCCCGCGCAGATCATTACTTACGTTGACGCGGGTGAACCAGAAGCATGGGTTCGACTGTCCCGGATGCGCGTGGCCGGAACCTGACAAGCGCAAACTTGCTGAGTTCTGTGAAAACGGCGCGAAGGCGGTAGCCGAGGAGGCGACGACGCGACGAGTGACGCCGGAGTTCTTCGCGTCGCATTCGGTCGATGAGTTGGCGGGCCATACGGATTATTGGCTTGGTCAGCAGGGGAGGATCGCCGAACCAATGGTGAAGCGTTCCGGTGCCGATCATTATGTGCCAGTCAGTTGGGAAGAGGCGTACGACCTCATTGCCCAGGAGTTAAACGGGCTCCAATCCCCTGACGAGGCCGCGTTCTACACCTCCGGCCGGTGCAGTAATGAGGCGGCGTTTGTGTACCAGTTGTTCGCGCGGGCGTACGGGACGAACAACCTGCCCGATTGCTCCAACATGTGCCACGAGTCCTCTGGTGAGGCACTGTCCCAGGCGATCGGCGTCGGAAAAGGCAGCGTCTTGCTTGAGGACCTGGTCAAGGCTGACCTCATCCTGGTCGTTGGACAGAATCCCGGGACGTGCCACCCGCGCATGCTGGGCACGCTCGAAGAGGCCAAGGAGGCCGGGGCCTCCATCGTGTCTATTAACCCGCTGCCTGAGGCAGGGCTTTTGCGGTTTAAGAATCCTCAGCGCATAAACGGCGTAGTGGGCCGCGGCACGGAGCTTTCTGACCAGTTTTTGCAGATACGGGTGAACGGTGATCTGGCGTTGTTCCAGGCGCTCAATCGCAAGCTTCTGGAAGCCGAGGACGTCGCGCCGGGAACCGTCCTCGACCATGACTTCATCAGTCAGCACACCGACGACTTCACCGAATTCGCTGCGCACATCCGGAATCTGTCCTGGGACGATGTGCGCGCGGCAACTGGCCTGGATATGGCCGATATCGACGAGCTGGCTCTGCGCGTACGGCGTGCGGAACGGATCGTTGTTTGCTGGGCGATGGGGTTGACCCAGCACAAGAACGCGGTGGCGACAATCCGCGAGATCGTTAATTTTCTTATGCTGCGCGGAAACCTGGGTCGGCCTGGCGCTGGTGTGTGTCCGGTGCGCGGTCACAGCAACGTGCAAGGTGACCGGACGATGGGAATCTGGGAAAAGCCGCCTACCTCGTGGCTGGATGCGTTGCGCGACGAGTTCGGGTTTGACCCGCCACGCCATCACGGCTTTGACGTGGTACGCACGATCCAGGCGATGCGCGACGGGAAGGTCAAGGTCTTCGTGTGCCTCGGCGGCAACTTCGCTGTCGCGACACCGGACACCAAAGCAACCAGCTCCGCCTTGCGCAAGTGCCGGCTCACCGTGCAGGTGTCGACAAAGCTCAATCGCTCCCATGCCGTCACTGGCGAGACCGCCCTTATCCTTCCGACTCTGGGGCGTACCGAAGTAGACGAGCAGCCAGCCGGTCCCCAGTTTGTCACGGTCGAAGATTCGATGAGCGTTGTGCACGCGTCACGGGGAACGTTGCCGCCAGCCTCACCAGCTCTGCGCAGCGAGGTGCGTATCGTGTCCGAGATGGCGCGCCGCACACTCGGTGATCGTGTGCCGGTGCCGTGGGAGTCGCTGGCGGCGGACTATTCGTTGATTCGCGAACGCATCGAGCGGGTTGTTCCGGGCTGCCGCGACTATCGGGTGCGGGTGGCCCGTCCTGGAGGCTTCGTCTTGGATCATCCGGTACGGGACCGGCGTGAGTTTCCTACGGCAAGCGGGAAAGGCAACTTCACCGTTAATCAGCTGCATGTGCTGCGCGTGCCACCGGGACGGTTACTGCTGCAAACCATCCGATCCCACGATCAGTTCAACACCACGATCTATGGGTTGGAGGACAAGTACCGGGGGATCAAAGGCGGTCGACGGGTGGTGTTCGTCTCGCCAACCGATCTCGCCGATCTTGGCCTGGTCGATGGCCAGCCGGTGGATCTGATCAGTGAGTGGCATGACGATGCCGAGCGGCGGGCGACTGAGTTTCGCGTCGTGGCTTACCCCACGGCTCGCGGTTGCGCTGCTGCCTATTATCCGGAGACGAATGTCCTTGTGCCGCTGGACAGCACGGCAGACATCAGCAACACCCCAACGTCAAAGTCGGTCATCGTGCGCCTGCAGCCCACGGGTGAGCCGGCGATATCCGCCCGCGATGAGACCCATCATCTGCGCGCACAAGGTGGGTTGCGTGCGCGACGGGGACGGAGGTCGTCATGAGTACAACATCCAATCGCGACAAATCTGAACCAGACAGGGATTGGATATTGACGGTGTACGTCGAGGACGACCCGCAGCAGCGGCGCTTTGCGACCGAAGCCGAGGCGCGGTCGGCGGCGAACCGCCTCGAGTTGGCCGGGTGGGAGGACGGTATTCCTGACACGATCAGAGCTCCGAACGGTCGGATCGTGTGGCACCGCGACACGGCGGCGGGGTAAACATGCACGCCCAAGAAGAGATCCTGAGCCTCGATCCCATGGGTGTCCGCGCCATCCCCCGACCCGGGCCGACAACTCGAGTTCGCGTGACCGAGGGCACGGCCGATGGGCGACGGGACCGTGTAGATGTGCTCGCCACCGAGGAGCCGATGGAGGTTCGCCTGGCGGCTCCCGGCCTGGCCGCGGCTCCCGTGGTGGTCACGATGCGCACACCCGGACATGATTTTGAGTTGGCCGCCGGATACTTGGCCGCCGAGGGACTCGTTGGTCCCGGGGACATTGCGCGCGTCTCCTACTGCGCCAGCCCAGGGCTACGACCCGAGGAACGCAACAACGTGGTCACCGTGGAACTGAACGTGCCACCACGCGCCGACCCACCGCAACGTGCCACGGCGGCGACGGCAGCCTGTGGGGTGTGCGGGCGCAGCAGCCTGGCCGAACTCGAGCTGCGGGGCTGCACCGCTGTTGCGCCGGGGCCTGTCGTAGCGCGATCCACGTTGTGCGCGCTGCCAGACCGTTTGCGCACCGCCCAAACGGTGTTTGCGCGGACCGGTGGCTTGCATGCAGCCGGCCTGGCCACCTCCGACGGCGAATTCGTGTGCGTACGGGAGGACGTCGGCCGGCACAACGCTGTCGACAAGGTCATCGGCTGGGCGGTACTCGGTGGACACTTCCCGTTGGATGGCCACGTGCTCGTGGTCAGTGGCCGGGCCGGCTACGAGATCGTTCAGAAAGCACTCGGCGCCCGCATTTCCGTGATCATCGCCATCGGTGCGCCGTCGAGCCTGGCGGTGGACTTGGCCCGGCAATTCGGCATTACGCTCGTCGGCTTCGTTCGCGAGGACCGCTTCGTCGCCTATACCGAAGTCGAACGCATCGCTGACTCGTAGGTCAGCTCACACGCTTGCCCTCGACCAGGAGAGGCTCGGCGAGCCTCAACGGTTGTGAGCCATCTTCGCTGAGGATGGGCTCGGCCGAATATTGCGCGACGTAGACGCGACGCATGCGGTCGGTCGTGTTAGGGCCGCTGCGGTGGAAGAGCGTGGACGAGAAGCAGGCGATGCTCCCGGCCGGCACGATCACTGGGTCGCCCGGGTCATGCCCGAAGTAGCCGACGAGGTCGTTGCTCTCCTCGTCGCGTACGTGCTTGGTGACGTCTCGCGTGCCGGCGCGCGAATAGGGCAGCAGGTAGACGGTGCCGTTGGCTTCGGTCATGTCGTCGAGTGCGATCCAGCAGGTCAGGTACGGCCGGTGCGGGTAGTCGATGAAGCCCGAATCCTGGTGCCAGCTGAACGGCATCCCCTGCTCCGCGGACTTGACGACGTACTGCTCGTTGAACAGGTAGACGGTGGCCCCGAGTGCCGCCTGGGTGATCTGCATCATGAGGTCCGAGGACAAGAAGCGCTCTACTGCGGGGCTCTTGCCGTATGCGTGGACGAAGTATCGGCTGCCACGGCGGTCGAGGTCGAGCTTGTCGACGCCGAGGCGATCCATCTCCCGGTCGCGCTCGTCGATGAAGCGCTGGCATTCGCCCCGCAGCGTGTCGACATCGCCTGGAGGCACGATGTGCCGTAGGACAAAGAAGCCCTCCTCGCGGAAGTGGCGCGCGTGCTCGGACGTGATGCGGACAGCTGAGACGGTCATATTTGCCCTCCTGTGATCGCGGATTGATCACATAATCTGCGTCGCAATGCCCCCTCGTCTTCGCGCGGGTCCGCGAGTTCTTATCGTTTCTTGTGATGATTGACGACCTCGGAATTCCGGCTGGCCTGGATGGAAGGGTGGTGCGGCACACGGCCGGTGACATTCGACCCCGCGCCCACCGTCATGCCGAGCTCGAGGTCAACCTCGTTGTCCGTGGCACCGCCTCCTACCTGCTCGGCGACCGGGGATATGCGCTCACGCCCGGCACGCTGACCTGGCTCTTTCCCGGTCAGGATCATGTCCTTGTCGGGGAGTCCTCCGACCACGAGCTCTGGTGGGCGGTGTTCCGGCCCGCTTTGGTCGCTCGGATCGCGACGACCCCGCAGGCGCGACCTCTGCTGGAGGCGGATCCCGCCGGGCGGTTCTCGCGCCGTCTCGACTCGAGCAGGGTTCGTCGTCTCGGCGCCGTCTTCCACGAAGTGCACGACGCGGAGACGGTGGACGGCGTTCTTGTCAACACCGGGTTGGCGTATCTGCTGAGCTTCGCGTGGCGAGCATTTCTCGACAGCGACGACGTCGTCGAAGGAGTCGATCTGCATCCGGCGGTGGAAACGGTAGCGCGCATACTGCGAGCCGACCCCGACGCAGGTGATCTCGGTACGCTTGCGCGGACTGCGCACCTGAGCTCGTCGCACTTAAGCCGGATATTCAAGGAGCAGACCGGCGTGTCGATCAGCCGGTTCCGCAACCAACAGCGGCTGCAGCGTTTTCTGCGTCTCTACGGCAGAGGGCGGCGCACTACGGCGTTGGCCGCCGCCCTCGAGGCCGGCTTCGGCAGTTATGCCCAGTTCTATCGCGTCTTCCGCCAGCAGGCGGGACGGAGCCCGTCCGCGCTGCGCACCGCTGCGGCCGACGACGACCTGAGCCTGATCCGGAACCATTGCTGAACGGCTAGTGCCCGCGGACCCGTCAGGCGACTGCTTTCCCGAGCCGCGCCACCGCCTCCGCGATGGCCGGCCCGAACATGACGTCGTCGTTGTGGTTGGCGCCGCGGATCACCAGCCGTTCGACAAGCGTGGGCGCCGCGTCAGCCACCCGAGCACTCAGCTGAGTCGGAACGATCGAGTCCCGGTCCCCGTAGATGACGGTCACCGGCACTTGGCTTTTCGCCAGATGCTCGGTGACCTGGAACTTGTCCTGCAACAACATCCGCACAGGTAGCCAGGGATAGTGGTATGCCGCCGCGTCGGCCAGTTCGGGGAAAGGCGACCGCAACACGATTGCCGCCGGTGTACGTCGCGCCTGCAACGCGGCCACTACGCCACTGCCCAACGACTCACCGAAGTAGATCGTCCGCTCTGCGGGATAACCCAGCTCCTCGAGTGTCAGTGCGGCAGCCACGGCGTCCTTGGCGAGCCCGTCCTCGCTCGGGCTGCCCGGGTTTCCCCCGTAGCCCCGATAGTCCATCAGGAGCACGGCGAGCCCGCGCCGGCTTAGCTCGGTCGCCAGACCGAGCCGATCCAACCGGTTGCCACCGTTCCCGGGTGCGACGAGCACGGCCATGTGCATGTCCGATGTCGAACTCGGGGGAACGAACCACGCACCCAATGCCAGTCCGTCCGACGTACGTAAAGTGATGTCGCGGGCCCCCGGGATGAGGTCACGGGCAGGCGGGACCGCTGTCGAGTCCGGGAAGTAAATCAGCTGCCGCTGCAGCGCCGTCAACATGCCGACCGCCAATCCCAGGAGGCACACGGTCACAAGCGCCAGCAGAACCCCGCTCCGAAAGCGCCTGGCGTGACCATCCCTCATGCCGTCGTGAACTAATCCCTTAGCGCCGCCGCCACCCGATTTCGAGGATCTCGATCTTCGGAGCGTTCCGGGAGGCATAGCCGACGCTGGGAATCGCCGGCTCAACCATCGGTGGGAAAGCGGTCCAACCGTCGACCTCGCCGATCCCGGAGACTGCCGGCAAGACATCAGGTGCGTGCTTCAGGTCGTCGAGCAGCTGCGCGTACGCCAGCCGGTTGCCGAGCTGACGCGTCGCTGACATCCACATGTCTGTCGCGATGAGGTGCTCGACTCGCCGGAGGTCGGCGCAGAGCCGTTCTCGGCGGAGAACAGTCCACAGCTCCTCGGCTTCTCGGTCCGGCTCAGCAGGCCGGCTGAGTCGATCAAAGATCGCACCGCCGAGGCGGCTCAGATGCTTGCGGATGAAAGGTCGTGCGAGTACCGGTACGGCGAGGATCAGGCCAAAGAGGACGAGCCAATCTGCCATCTGATCCATCACGACGCCTCCTGATCGACGTGCGACCCATCCCGGTCTGGCTAACTCAGTAGTCCGGCTCTTCGGCTCTTTCAAGGCTGGATCGGTCAGGGGCATATGACAAGGGCCGGCGTGCCCGAACTTAGGGTTTGGCTATGCCGAGTGACGAAGGAGCCGGGACCCGCACCTGGGGTGTGCTCGGTGTGCCATCGAGCGTTGCCGCCCACTGGCCCGGAATCGAGAAAGGTCCAGCGGCGCTCCGCGAGGCTGGGCTATTGGACACACTTCGCGCTCACGGAGTTCGGATTGTCGACCACGGCGACCTCGCGGTCGCTCGGTGGACCGCTGAGAGGACCGACAGTCGGCCGAACGCGTGGCGTCGGGTCGTCGACGTCGTCGAGGCTGCACGCTTGGCAATCTCTGAGGTGGTCCTCGCCGGCCAGGCACCGCTGGTCCTCGGCGGGGAGTGCACCCTGGCCATTGCATTGGCGGCGGCGGTGGTCGAGCAGTACGGCGAGGTTGGCCTGATCTATGTCGATGGTGGCCAGGACCTCATGATCCCGACCGACCATCCACACGAGCCGATCCTCGACGCAATGGGCGTAGCCCACATGCTCGGCCTGCCCGGTTGCGTGCCCGAGCTCGCCGGCGTCGGCCCGCGACGGCCGCTGCTGCAGCCCGGCGACGTAGCTTTTGTCGGCTTTGGCGATGACGAGGAGGACGTACACGGCTTGGTACCGGCACCGCGACTGCGAGGTGCGGAGGTGATAGCCGATCCGGTCGCCGCTGCTCGGCGTGCGCTTGCGGCATTGCCACATCGACATCTCGTCGTGCATTTCGACGTCGACGTTCTCGACGCTCTGGAGTTGCCGCTCGCCGACATTGCCACGTACGGGACCGGCATGCGACTGGACCATATCGAGCCGCTGCTCAGGACTCTTGTTGCCGACGCCAGCGTGATCGGCATGACTGTCGTCGAAGCCAACCCGGATCATGATCCGGACGGGACCTCCATCCGTCGACTTGTGACATCATTGTCGGCGGCACTCGGCGCAGCGACGGGCTCTTGATCAACTCCGCATCAGTTGGTTGGACTCCGCACCATCTGCAGCTAGTGCCACCATCTGCAGCTAGTGCCACGTCCACCTAAGTGGTGCCAAGTGGCGTCAGGACGCGCGGGCGCATAACCTGCCGGCAACGCCGCCGCACTCGGGGCAGCATTAATGATCGTCCACTGGTGGCGGATCTGCTTCACCTGGACTACAGCTGGCGCGGCGGACGTCGAGGTCACCGACTATCACTGAGGGGAGGACGACATGAGCACCGCACACGCGCCGATTCATCCTGGGGAGGTCCTGCTGGAGGAGTTCCTTGCTCCGCTCGGCATCAGCCAGTACCGGCTGGCGCATGCAATCGGCGTTCCGCCGCGCCGGATCAACGAGATCGT
>JBKPAB010000073.1:0-3737 GCA_046726195.1 Actinomycetota bacterium | reverse complement strand
CAACTGATACGTGGCAATGAGCACGCCGAAAGCACCGGCGCCTCAGCGATGGGCCTCATCGGTGGTAACTCATTCGGCTTCAGCTTTGCGCGGGCTCGCGACGCTGTAAGCCCCGAGCAGCTCGAGCAGGAGATGGCAGAGTTGATCGACGAGCTGCGCACCGACGGACCAACCGAGGACGAGCTGCGGCGAGCAAAAGCCCAATTCGAACGCCACTGGCTGCACGAGCTGGCCCGTGTCGACTCCCGCGCCGACGCGCTCGGCGAGTACGCGACCTTGCACGGTGATCCGAACTTGATCAATTCCCGGATTGCCGACATCACCTCCATCGACGAGGGCGACATGCAAAGTGCTGTGCAGCAGTGGCTTCACACGGACCAGCGCGCAACATTGATCTACCGGCGGGAGGACTCATGAGGGACTTCCTGCCGCGCCCGACGATTGCACCTGCAGCTGTCTGGGAGTTTCCGGCGCCCACTCGCGCCCGGCTGAGCAACGGCATCGAGGTGATGATCTTCGACTTGCCTGGCCAGCACGTGATCTCGACACATCTGGTGCTGGATTCACCGCTCAACGCAGAACGGCGCGACATCGAAGGCGTCGCAACCATCTGCGCCAGAACACTGGACGAAGGAACGCTGCGACACAATGGCGAGGAGTTCGCCGAGCTGCTGGAGACCGAAGGGGCTGGCTTCGGAGTTGATCTCTCACTGTCGGGGGTGCAGATCATCCTCGACGTCCCAGCATCACATCTTGATCGTGCTCTCGAGCTTTTTGCCGAGGCCGTGACGGAGCCGTCGCTCGCCGATCGCGACGTCAACCGCCACGTACAGCTCAGGCTGGCCGAGATCGAGCAAGCCCAGGCCAACTCCTCCCAAGCCGCCAGCATCGCCTTCCGGGCCGCGGTATTCGAAGAGACCAAACGAGCCTCTCGGATGAACGGAGGCGAGCCGGAAACGGTGAGCCAGGTGACCCAGGACGTGGTCGAGGCGTTCCATCGTGATCATTTCGGGCCGACTGGGGCGACGCTGGTGATCGCTGGTGACTTCGTCGAAGACCCGGTCGATGTGGCCGAGCGCTGCCTCGGTTCATGGCGGAACGAGCATCAGCGACGGGTCGTGGCCGAGGAACCAACCCCGGCCCGCCCGCGTACCCTGCTCATCGACCGGCCGGGCGCCGTGCAAGCTGACATAAGGTACGGCAGCTTCGGCATCGACAGGTTGGATCCGCGCTGGGCCCCCATCAGCATCGCCTCGCACGCGATGGGCGGTGCGTTTCTGTCACGGCTGAACGCTGTGCTGCGCGAGGAGAAGGGTTACACGTACGGCGTACGGATGAACTTCTCTCCGCTCCGAACGGGAGGTTCGTTCGCCGTCCAGGGCTCATTCCGAACCGAGGTCCTCGTCGACGCGCTGGCCATTACCCGCGAGATGATCAAGGTTGATGGCGTGCCGTTCACGAGCCAGGAGGTCACCGACGCCGTCGCGTTCTTTACCGGCGTCTCCCCGCTGCGATACGCGACCGCTGATGGGGTCGCAGATCAGGCCGCGACCCAGTGCCTCGCGGGCCTTCCCGACGATTACGTCGACCGAAGTCTCGCCCAGCTGCGTTCGGTGACCCCAGAAGCGGCCACCGAGGCCTACCGCTCCCTCGTACATCCGGAAGAGCTGACGCTGGTGGTCGTCGGAGATGCCGAGCGGCTGGCCGAGCCCCTCCGCACATCGGGCTTTCCCGATTTAGAGGTACGCAAGGCTGCGGGCTAAGCCAGCATCAGCCACCGAGCGCGCGCAACGCCCGTTGCACGGCCGCGTGGGCTTCCTCAATCCTCTTCTGATATGTCGCCAGGTCACCCGCGGTCAGCGCCTTGTCCGCAGCCTCGAAGGCGGCAGACGCATCGTTGAGTGCTCTTGTCGCGGCCGGGTTGTCAGCTTTGCCTGATGGCCTGTTCCCATCGGCAGTGCCGCCTTCGTCAGTAGTACCGCCGGAGCTTCCCTGGAATACCTGGTCCAAGGCCTGTTGCAAAGTGTCCCCGATCCCGACCGACTGACCGAAGCGCACGACGACGAAACGCAGCGCCGGATAGGAGCCCGTGCTGCCCTGCCGCTGGGTGTAGACCGGGGCCACATAGAGCAGGCCACCGCCCATTGGCAGGGTGAGCAAATTGCCAAATGTGGCGCTGGCAGCGCCCTGGTTCAGGAATGGGCGCAGTCGGTCGGCCACTGTTTCGTTCGTGGTCATCGCGTTGAACGACTGTCCCGGCCCGTCGATCTGGGTTGTGTCCGACATCTGCAGGATGCGCATCCGGCCGTACTCGGGATGGCTCGCGTCGGCGTTGACCGCCATGTAGGAGGCCAGGTTGGAACGCTTGTCAGGAACATAAGAGCTGGTCAGGGAGAAGATCGGGTTGTCATCACCAGGCCACTTCACCGAGAGGTAGAACGGCGGCTCCTTGGTCTGGGCTGATGCGCCCGCGACCGGATCGTTCGGCACGTCCCACAGGCTCGATCGCTGGTACCAGTTGTCCGGGTTGGTCATGTGGTAGCGGGCGAGAATCTGACGCTGCACTTTGAAAAAGTCCTGCGGGTAACGCAGGTGATCCAGCAGGTCTTGAGAGATCGCCGACTTCGGCTGCACGATGCCCGGGAAGGCCTGGGTCCAGGCCTTCAGAACCGGATCGACCTCGTCCCATGCGTACAACTTGACGCTGCCGTCGTAGGCATCGACGACCGCCTTGACCGAGTTGCGCATGTAGTTGATGTCGTCCTGCGGCTGGGCCACGACGGTTCCGCCAGCGCTGGTCTGGGCGTCGGAGGTGACCTCGTTGAGGTTCACCCGCTCGCTATTCGGGTAGGAGTTCGACGTCGTGTAGCCGTCAACGATCCACACGATCCTGCCATCGACAACCGCCGGATAAGCGTCGCCATCAACTTTGAGCCATGGTGCCGTGCCTTGCACCAGTTCCCGCGGCGTCCGGTCGTAGATGATCTTGGAGGCGGAGTTGACACGATCCGAGAGCAGGATGTTGACATCAGCGAACTTGGCTGCGTACAGCAACCGATTCCACAAATTGCCGATCTCGACCCCGCCCTTGCCGGTGTAGGTGTAGGTCTTCGGGTTGCCGCCTTCCCCACCACCGGGTGTGTCCAGCTCGATGGGCGGCGTGCCAGGGGGTGCTCCGACTACGGAGTATTGGTCCGGCCGTTGACCCTGCAGCTCACCGAAATAGATGCGCGGCTCGTGCTCCTCGATTTCGCCGGTCGGCGGGATGTCCTTGGCAATCCACTCCGGTTCACCGCCGGGTTGCCGCCTGTTGCCGTACGCCGCAACGAGGCCGTAGCCGTGGGTGTAGACGGTCTTTTGGTTGTTCCAGTGGTCCTCGACACCACTCAGGTCCATTTCTCTGACAGCGACAACCGCATCGGTTTCTCTGCCATCGATGGTGTAGCGGTCGACGTCGAGGATCTTCGGGAACGAGTAGTAACCACGGACCTGCTGCAACTGCTCGTACGCGGGGCCCACCACGTTCGGGTCAATGAGCCGGATTCCGGGCAAAGCCTCCGCGTCGGCCCGTAGCTGACCCGCTGTGGCGGTCGTCTTGGCCGAGTAGTTGGTGATCTCGACCTTGTCCACACCGTAGGCCGTGCGGGTCGCTTCAATGTTGGCTCTGATATAGCTGCGTTCCTTGTCCGGCTCATCGGGTCGCACGCTGAAGTACTGCACGGCGCCTGGGTAGACCA
>JBKPAB010000072.1:0-4072 GCA_046726195.1 Actinomycetota bacterium | reverse complement strand
CGCCGGACGGCGGCCCAGGCCGCCCGGACGGGATGATGAAGACGAGTAGCAGAGTAAAGATCACCAGCGCGCTCCCGACTCCGATCAGCAGCCAGGCCCCGGTTGGCACGGCAACTCCTCTCGCACACCACACCCTAGTGTCGTGCTAGCCCGACACTAGCCAGCGCGTACTGCCACCGCTGAGCGACGCGCAATCTCTTATTACCCGACTTGTCAGCGTTTCAGCGGGTTATAGCCCGCTGAGACGCTGACAAGTCGGGGGTAGGACGGAGTAGGCGGTCTCAGAAGCGCGCCGGCTCAACGTACTCGCCCCATTCGGCACGCAGCGCGTTGCAGATCTCACCGAGCGTTGCCTCCGATCGCGCGGCCGCTAGCATGGGTTCGATCATGTTGCCGTCCGTCCGGGCGACCTTGATCATCTCCGCCAGGGCGGCCTTCACTGTCGCATTGTCCCGAGCAGCACGTCTGGCTTGCAGACTCGCACACTGCTGGACTTCGACCTCATGGCTGACCCGCAAGATCTCCAGCGGCTGGGTCACAGTGCCCGTGTGCACGTTGACACCGACGATCTTTTTATCGCCTTTCTCCAACTGGGTCTGATAGCGGAAGGCAGAGTCGGCAATCTGCCCGGTGAACCAGCCTTCCTCAATCCCGAGTAGCAGCCCCGAGGTGATCGGACCTATCTCGTGCTGGCGCGCGGAGCCGCCGCCAAGCTCCTCGATCCGGTCCAGGATCCCCGAAGCTTCGGCGTCCAGCTTGTCGGTTAGCGCCTCCACGTACCACGATCCGCCGAGCGGATCGGCGACGTTGATCACGCCAGTCTCCTCAGCCAGCA
This sequence comes from Actinomycetota bacterium, assembly GCA_046726195.1. GTDB lineage: Bacteria > Actinomycetota > Actinomycetes > Propionibacteriales > Propionibacteriaceae > Microlunatus. The sequence goes on along the minus strand of JBKPAB010000072.1, from coordinate 3,237 downwards.
CCTGCTGGGTTCGCAACGCGATTTCGGCGGACTCCTCCGTAGGTAGCGCCAAAGTCTCGTCCATTGCGTTGGTGTGGAGGGAGTTGGTTCCCCCCAGCACGGCAGCAAGGGCCTCGATCGCGGTGCGTACCACGTTGTTGTAGGCCTGCTGCGCGGTGAGAGAAACCCCCGCGGTCTGAGTGTGGAACCGCAGCGATTGCGCCTTGGCGGTCTTCGCGCCGTACCGGTCGCGAATCCACCGCGCCCAAATCCGGCGTGCAGCCCGGAACTTTGCGATCTCTTCGAAGAAGTCGATGTGCGCATCGAAAAAGAAGCTCAATCCAGGGGCGAAGAGGTCGATGTCCAGGCCCCGGGACAGCCCTAGCTCGACGTACCCGAAGCCGTCCGCCAGTGTGAAGCCGAGCTCCTGTGCAGCCGTCGATCCTGCTTCCCGGATGTGGTAGCCGGAGACGCTGAGCGGCTTGTACGCCGGGATGTTGCGGCTGCAGTACTCCATCATGTCGCCGATCAAACGAAGGTGCGGACCCGGAGGAAACAGCCATTCCTTCTGAGCGATGTACTCCTTGAAGATGTCAGTCTGCAGGGTTCCGTTGAGCGTTGTGATATCTGCGCCTTGCCGCTCCGCGGCAACCAGGTACATGCAAAAGATCGGGACGGCTGGCCCCGAGATCGTCATAGACGTGGTGACCTCGCCAAGATCAATTCCAGCGAATAGCTGATCCATATCGGCGGCGGAGTCAATGGCCACTCCGCAGTGACCAACCTCGCCCAGGCTGCGGCTGTCGTCGGAGTCGCGGCCCATCAGAGTCGGCATATCGAAGGCGACACTGAGTCCACCACCACCAGCAGCCAAGATCATCTTGTAACGTTCGTTGGTCTGCTGGGCGTTGCCGTAGCCGGCGAACTGTCTGATGGTCCAGGGGCGGCCACGATAACCGCTTGGGTAGAGGCCGCGAGTGAAGGGGAATTCTCCCGGCCAGCCGATCCGCTCCATTCGCTGATCGGCATCCTCGTCGTCCGGGCCATACACCGGATCGACCTCCAGGCCGGAGATGGTAGTGAAGTCGGCGTCCCGAACTTGGCCTTTCGCCTGGGCTTCAGCAAAGGCAGCCGCCCAACGCTCCCTACCGCTTGCCGTCTCTGAGGACATCGAACCTCCAGCGCTCCAGCTCAAATACTAGGACGCCCATCCTTCTTAGTGAGCGGCGCGCGATTCCCGACGCTCGCAGCTCGAGGGCTACGCTCAATCCGGTTGGTGGCGGGCTCGGCTAGAAATCCCCAGCGGCCTCGCGGGGCATGGTGAGCAGCCAGGTCAGCTGATCACATTCCTCCTCGCTCAACGCACCTAGCCCGAACCGCGCGTTGATGATCGCATCGGTCGCCTTCTCCATCACGATCCTCCCCTTTGGCGTGATCGACGCAAGGACCGCTCGGCCATCTTCAGGATGTGGCGTACGCCTGATCAACTCGGCCGCTTCCAGACGTTGCGCCAGCGGCGTCACTGAGGTTGCATGCACCTGCAGCCGCTCGCCGATTTTGCCCAAGGGAAGCGCGCCGCGCCGGGAGAACGACAGTAAAACCAAAACCTCGTAGCGGGCGAAGGTCAAACCCAACGGCCGAAGTAACTCATCTAGTTCAGTGATGATCAGTTGATGCACCCGCATCAGCGACGTTACCGCCCGCATCCGGGCCACCTCACCCCACTGCGTGGCCCACTGTTTGGCCGCCTCCTCGATTGGATCGAATGGCAGTCGCTGGCGCTCCACAGGGCTCATGTTCCGTCGTCTTCTTCAGCCGAGACGACCGGCTGGGGCATATCGCCCTGCATCACCATGCGCAGCACGTCCTCACGCTTGTCAATGTCGCCGACGTACCTGATCTCGTTAAGACCCTGGACCTGGGCGGCTGACTCGAAGACGAAATGTCCGTAATTCAACGCGCGGCCAATAAAGGACTTCTTGACAGTGATATCCAGGATTCGCAGCAGTGGCACGCTGGCGCGCGCAGTGGCCAGGACCCCGTGGACGCGGAATACCCGCTGATTCGTGATCACGAATCGATCGCGGTACTCCTCGAGGATGCGCCATAGCGCTTGCAGGCCAAGCAACATGCCGAGCACGAAGAAGATCCAGTAGGCAGCCCCTTGGAAGGCAAAGGCACTGACGAAGATCACGACTCCAATGCCGAGTCGTACTGCCGGCCAGGCACTAGCGGCCCAGTGCTTGTGCACCTCCACGACTTTCTGCTCACCCGCGGTGCTCAAGATGTATCGGTCGACGTGTGGATCGAGCCAGCTCACCACGCCCATGGTTAACCAGTTAACCAGCCAGGTTCTGGAAAAATATGATGATCGAGCGGAACACCTTGGCAAGGGCTGAAAACAGGGCTTGGACGGCGTTGGCGGCGCCCTCAGGGTTCGAGATCAAATAGAACAGCGCAAAGCCGACGACCAAGATGACAATTATCCGCTTGACCCACTTCATGTCGGACTGTTCATCCTTCCGGCTTCATCGCACACTGTTGGGACATCCTGCACCTTTCTACCCGATGCATCCACATAACGGGAGCAGGCGCGCCGCCCATTTGCGGCCACCCCGTCAGCCCACTCGCCGAGCGTGTAGTTCACAGGCCGACGACTACTCGGTCGGCCGCAGCGTACGGATCGAGCTCACCGCGACTCACCGCCTCTGCAAGATCATCCAGCCCGGCCTCCCCGTTCAGCCGGAACTCGGCGCGCAGCTTCGCGAGCGCAATACTCTCTACCTCGCGACGGGCCCGTGCAATGCGGCGTTTCTGGGCGCGCCCTGTGTCGAGCTGGAACGCTCGGAACCGATCGACAGCCTTCAGCAGATCATCAATCCCACGATGCTCGTATGCCACTGTTGAGACAATCGGTGGTTTCCAGTCCTGCGGACCCCGGGTAGTCATTGCGATCATGGTCCGCAGTTCTCGCACCAGTGCCTGTGCCCCGTCGCGATCACTTTTGTTGACCACGAAGATGTCCCCGATCTCCAAGATGCCTGCCTTGGCTGCCTGGATCCCATCCCCCATGCCGGGCGCCAGTAAGACGAGGATCGTGTCCGCCGTTTCGGCCACCTCAAGCTCGGACTGACCAACCCCGACGGTCTCCACGATCACAATGTCGAAACCTGCAGCATCGAATGCTCGTAATGCTTGGGCTGCGGCGACCGCCAGCCCGCCCAGGTGACCCCTGGTCGCCATGGATCTGATGTAGAC
>JBKPAB010000071.1:0-4600 GCA_046726195.1 Actinomycetota bacterium | reverse complement strand
CAGGCCGATGAAGATCAGGGTCGAGTATTGCTCCATGGCTCCGGCATCCGATTGTGAGGGCGCTGCGCCGTCGCGCAGTACCGATGAGTTGTTTCCCGCGCCTCAGTCTTGCGACCTCTGCTCAAAGAAACCGACCGCCGTACTCTACCCAGTCTGCGTCGAAAAGCCGCATCTTACGAAGCATCGGCAGTCTGTAAAGAGGTCGCGGCTCAGGCAAAGAGGTCGGGCATGACCTCGGCACCAGCCTTTGGTGGTTCCAGGCCGAGGTGGCGCCAGGCGGCGGGCGTGGCAACCCGGCCCCGCTGCGTGCGCATTAAGAACCCCTGCCGCACCAAGAAGGGTTCGGCTACCTCTTCAACGGTTTCGCGCTCTTCACCAACTGAGATGGCTAGCGTGGACAGTCCGACAGGCCCGCCATCGAACCGGCGGCACATCGCGTCGAGCACGGAACGGTCCAGCCTGTCAAGACCAAGCTCGTCCACCTCGTACAGCTGCAACGCGACCTGGGCGATTTCCACTGTCACCCGCCCGTCGGCACGGACTTGGGCGTAGTCGCGTACCCGGCGGAGCAGCCGGTTTGCGATGCGAGGAGTGCCGCGGGAGCGGCGGGCGATCTCGGCAGCACCACTCGGCTCGAGCGGGACGCCGAGAAGCTCCGCGGAGCGGCGCAGGATGTGCTCCAGTGCAGCGGAGTTGTAGAAATCGAGCTGAGCAGTGAAGCCGAAGCGGTCACGCAGCGGACCCGGCAACAGGCCAGCTCGAGTGGTGGCCCCGACCAACGTGAAGCGCGGAATGTCAAGGGGAATAGCGGTCGCGCCGGGCCCTTTGCCGACAACCACGTCAACCCGAAAGTCCTCCATCGCGAGATAGAGCATTTCCTCCGCCGGCCGAGACATCCGGTGGATCTCATCGAGGAAGAAGACTTCCCCTTCGACAAGCCCCGACAGAATGGCTGCGAGGTCTCCAGCGTGTTGGATTGCGGGGCCACTCGAGATGCGTAGTGGCGCGTTCATCTCGCTGGCGATGATCATTGCGAGAGTTGTCTTGCCGAGGCCGGGCGGGCCAGAGAGCAGCACATGGTCTGGTACTCCCCCGCGGTGCCGGGCGGCCTCGAGGACCAGGCCGAGTTGCTCGCTGACCCGCGGCTGCCCCTCGAACTCAGCCAAGGTCGTGGGGCGGAGCAGGGATTCGGCGGCGCGCTCGGCTGGATCGGCGTAGGGACGTACCAGCGCCGCAAGATCCTCATCGCTCACAGGACTCATCGTTCCTTACTACTTTCGGGCCAAGCTCTGTAATGCGGCACGCATCAAGACTGCGATGTTGACGTCCGGATCTTCCTGTGCCAGATGTTCGACCTCCTCACAGGCAGCCTCAGCGTCTCTGGCCGACCAGCCCAGCCCTTGCAGGCCCTGGGTTACTTGACCGCGCCACGCTGGGACCTGACCGGTCGTCGTACGTGCCGGTCCCTCGGCCTGGCCGACCGCATTGATCTTGTCCTTCAGCTCGATGACGATGCGTTGGGCTCCCTTGCGACCGATGCCTGGCACTTTGCACAGCTGGACCAGGTTTTCGGTAGCAATCGCCCTACGAAGCTCATCGGGGCTGAGCACTGCCAACGCCGTCTGGGCCAACTTCGGCCCGACGCCGGTTGCGGTGAGTAAGAGCTCGAAGAACTCTCGCTCATCGGAGGAAGCGAAGCCATAAAGGGTCAGGGAGTCCTCCCGGACGACGAGCGACGTCGCCAGTGTCGCTCGCTGTCCGAGCCGGAGCCCGGCCACCGTATTGGGACTGCAGACTGCCTGAATGCCGAGGCCCCCAACCTCTATGACGGCGGAGGTTGGACCAACTTGGGCGACCACACCCGTCAGCTGGGCGATCATTCACGGCCCCGTTGTGGCGGATGGGGTGATCTACCGAAGGCACCGCGGTGCCGCTCAGCGCGACTCGCGGCAGCCTCCACCGCCGCATTGAGCCGTGCGGTAGTGCTCCCTCGCCAGACGTGACAGATAGCCAGTGCCAAGGCGTCCGCGGCATCGGGTGGCTGGGGCACGTCCTGTAACTTGAGAATCTTGCTCACCATGGCCCCGACCTGCTCCTTAGAGGCGCGGCCGGACCCGGTGATTGAGGCTTTGACTTCGCTAGGAGTGTGCATGCTGACCGGGATCCCATGCCTGGCGGCGGCCAGCATCGTCACCCCTGCCGCTTGGGCGGTACCCATCACAGTCTGGACGTTGTGCTGCGCGAAAACCCGTTCGATGGCAACTGCCGTTGGCCGGTAACGGACAATCCAGCCTTCGATTGTTTCTTCTATGACCAGAAGCCGACGCGGGATGTCTAGGTCTGAGGGCGTGTGGATCACATCGACTGCGACCAAGAGGGGCTGACGTCCGGGAACGCCGTCGACCACGCCAAGACCGCATCTGGTCAGGCCCGGGTCGATCCCCAGCACCCGCATGCGTTCCCCTAGCTGCCGCGTGACCGGATCGCCCACGCGATCCCCCTTGCCTAAAATAAACGAACAGATGTTCGGCAGCCTATGTGGTCCACCTGACGTTAACGGCTCCGACACGCTGTCCGTTCGCAACCAGTGTCGCAGTCACCCTGGGTTGCGGAGCGTTGTGATCCGTATCAGTCCAGGCCAGTGAGGACGGGGCGGCGGCGGTGGTGGGAGGGATCCCTCAAAAAACTGACGTCGGTTCACTGCGGATGGCCTTGCGGCGTGTCGCGCCAACCAGCGTCAGATTTTGAGAGTGCTTAACTGATGCCGGCAAGCACCTCGTCCGAGGCATCGAAGTTCGCGTACACGTTTTGGACATCATCGGAGTCTTCCAAGGCGTCAATGATCTTCATCAGCTTCTCGGCCGTGGCGGCGTCGACTTCCTGTGTGTACTGAGGGATAAAGGCGACCTCGGCCGACTCGTAGTCAAATCCCGCCTGCTGCACCGCGGTGCGGACCGGCACGATGTTGCTCGGGTCAGTGATGATCTCGAAGCTGTCACCCAAGTCATTGATCTCTTCAGGGTCGGCATCCAAGGTCGCCTCCAGGAGATCGTCCTCGGTGACGGTGCGACCGTCCTGCTGCTTGGCGACGATCACCACACCCTTGCGGGTGAACATCCTTGCCGTCGAGCCGGCGTCTGCCATGGTTCCGCCATTCCGGGTAACTGCGACTCGGACGTCAGAGGCTGAGCGGTTTCGGTTATCAGTGAGGCATTCGATGAGCAAAGCCACGCCGGCTGGGCCGTACGCCTCGTACATCAGAGTCTCGTAGTTGGCTCCGCCGGCTTCGGCTCCTGAACCACGTTTGACTGCCCGGTCAATGTTGTCATTAGGGACCGAGCTCTTCTTCGCTTTCTGTATCGCGTCGTACAGGGTCGGATTTCCGGCTGGGTCGCCACCTCCCACCCTGGCCGCCACCTCGATGTTCTTGATCAGCTTTGCGAAGAGCTTGCCACGGCGGGCGTCCACCACAGCCTTCTTGTGCTTCGTGGTGGCCCACTTGGAATGACCAGACATATGCGAAATCCTAACCGGCTGCTGACTCTGGGGCGTTTCTGATCACAAGCGCCCAACGGGCTGAGTTTGGTTGCGTCCTCGGGTCTTTTGTGAGCACAAACGCCCAAACGTCAAGGCAGGCTGCGAGTGCGGGCGGAATCACTCCCAAAGAAGTTATCCACAATTTGCGGCCGACTAGGTTACGTGCGAGAGCCTTGACCCTCCAGACTCCTCGCCATGAGCCTGCCGCAACAGAAATACGCACTAAATGTCCGCAATCCGTTTACGCGAGCCGATGCCCGAGCGCCGGCATCACGGCCAAGGAACTGATCAGTAGTCGTTATCAGAAGGTCTTCTACAACCTCTACATAAGCGCCGATGTCATCCTCACGCCTCAGGTTCGCGCTCGAGCCGCACTGCGGCTCGCGAGTCCCGGCAGCTATGTGAGTCATTACACGGCTGCCGAGCTCTGGGATCTCCCGGTGCCCCACGATGACCATACGCACATCACTGTCTCAGAACGCGGCGGGCGGCTCCGGCGCCAGGGGGTGAAGTCACATCTTGGGCAAGTGGATGCGCGGCGAACTCAACGAACGGGAATTCCGGTGTCTACGCCAGAGCAGACGTTCATTGATATGGCCGCGATTGGAATCAATCTCGTCGACATGGTGGTCCTTGGCGACGCGATGCTCAAAGCGAAACTAACGACCATCCCGACTCTGATCGAAGCGATCGAGGCGTGGAACGGCTATGGTACACGGCTTGCGCTGCGGGCAGCGCGCTTGATGCGCGAGTGCGTTGACTCACCTATGGAGACAAGGGTGCGGCTGCTCATCGTCTTGGCCGGATTGCCAGAACCCACCGTGAATGTGATCGTGCGTGGTGCGGACGGTAGCTGGAGGATGCGATTCGATCTCTGCTATCTCGATCACCGACTCATCGTGGAGTACGACGGCCGCCGGCACGCGGACAGTCCGGAACAGTGGGAGCATGACATCTACCGACGTGAGGACCTAGACCGGATGGACTACCGACTGATCATCGTCACCTCACGCGGGATCTACAACGAGCCGCATCGCACGCTCGCGCGCGTACGTGACGCACT
>JBKPAB010000070.1:0-3595 GCA_046726195.1 Actinomycetota bacterium | reverse complement strand
GCCGTGGATAATGCCGCTGCTGGTCAGGGTCGCATCGCCCAACGCCCGAGCAATCCCAAAGTCACTGATCACAGCCGAACCGTCCTCGGCGATCAAGATGTTGCCCGGTTTCACATCGCGGTGCACGATGCCGACCGCGTGAGCAGCGGCCAGCGCCGATGCAACTTCTGCACCTACTTTTGCGGCTTCGTTCGGCTGTAGCGGCCCACCCCCGTCCAGAACCGCAGCAAGGGTGATCGAAGGGATGAATTGCATGATCAGCCACAGCTGGCCGTCCTGCTCGACCGCATCGAACACCGGGACAGCGTGCGGATGCTGGAGCCTTGCCGAGAGCCGAGCCTCGCGCAGCGCCCGCTGATTGGCCAGCTCTACTGCTCTCGTCGAAGTACCTGACTGGCGGTACAGCTGCTTAACTGCCACGCGGCGTTCCAGCCGCTCATCCCAACCTGCCCAGACCACGCCCATGCCCCCGCTGCCGACGCGGTGCAGCAAGCGATATCGATCGGCAATAAGTGCCTGTGGTTCCACCATCAAACTTCTCATTACCCCGCTGGCTGGATTCGATTGACGTTGGACAAAATCGGGAAGTCTTTCGCCTCAGTGCGGCCGGATCCTCATGCTGATAGTGGTTGCAGCCGACATGGCCTAAATCGCCTGAGTTCAGGGGACCTCTTTACCGGCCGCCTAAGTGGCCCGCACGTCCGTGTAATCCGGCGGCTGATCCGGGACCGTCGGTAGAACCGGCGCCAGTGGTCGGCAGCATCGAGCTCACCGCCGCGTAGATCACGGCGGCATCAACGGGAATGTCCCATTTGGTCGGTGCCGTCCTAGAGCGGCTCGCCGGAGATCGACCGTTCGACGCACGTTCGCCGTACCGGCTGTCGGATCCGGTGGTGGGTGCTGCGAAGTAGCGCGTCGCGAGCGGTTCGCCGCCCGACGCGATGGCGTCCGGTGTGGATCACGCGCGTGATTCCACTCCCAGATGCGTCCCACTACTTGAGGCGAACGCAGGGCGGACGAGGCCGCGCCTCTGACACCGAACCTTACGAACGCTTGCAACCGCTGACTCGATCCCGTGTCGAGGGCAGCTGGCGGCCTCAGAGCGCACGGCGCGACCTGGCAGTGAGCGCGGAAGCGATCATGACGAGGACTTCGGCTACCGCTATAGCGATCAGCCAGCGCACCCAATCGATACCAGGACTGCCGTTTCCCCCGAACGCGGTGTAGATGAACCAGCCGATCAGGACGCCGCCGATCCCGCAGATGATGGTCAGCCAGATCGGGATGTTGTCGCGGTTTCCAGAAGCCACGAACTTGCCCAACAAACCGATGATGATCCCGGCCACGATGACACCTATGATCTCCATTGCTTCCTCCTCGCACGTGCCACGCGACCTAGAGGAGTTGAAGGGCGCTTACGGGGACGGTAACCCTTCACATGCCAACGATCGACGCTGGCGTGCAGATCTTTTCTGCGACCACGCCTCGCCATGGCAGCGGCCCGCCAACGTCAAGAAGGTGCCGAGGTGGCCCGCAGCACTCAGCTTCGGTGAGAGGAGCGCCGTCGCAGCACGACGAAGATGATGAGCAGTACCATCAGCCCGACAACACCGGCCGCTATCGCGCCCAACGCCGCTGGTGAGGTGGTGCGCACCCGCTCGTAGGCCTGCCGAGCGCCGGCCCCAACGCGCTCCGAGGCCTCCTGGGCCTTCTGCTTGGCCTGCGCTGAGGTCGCCTGGGCCTTCTGCTTGGCCTGCGCCTTGACGTCGAGCTTGCCGGTCAGGGCGTCAACCGAGGAAGCCAGCCGCTCACGGGACGCCTGAATGTCAGCCTCGATCTCTTCCGGCGTGGCGCCGGGCGGCGGTTCGGGGGGTGGTGCGGGGGTGGTGGAACTCATCGGCGGGCACTCTCCTTGATCTCCTCGACATCCTTCTTGACACTTTCCACCGTGTCGGTAGGCACCGGCGGACCGGCCTCAGCCACCTTCCTCTTGCCCACCAGCGCCGCGATTCCGGCCGCGATGGCAACCGCGACGGCGACGATCAGCGCGGCCAGCCAAGCCGGCAGCACCAGAGCCAATGCCAAGATAGCGGTGGCCAGGAAACAGCCCAGTGCGAACCAGCCCAGCACCGCGGCCGCCCCGAAGGCCCCGATGCCAACGCTGGCAGTCTTGGCCTTCTCGGTCATCTCGGCCTGCGCCAGCTTGAGTTCGCCGCGCAACAGCCGGCTGGACTCCTCCGACACTTGCTTGATCAACTCTGTGATCGACTGGTTCCCCGGGTCGCCGGCGGGAACCGAGCCGGTGGGATCTTCGACGTGTGACATGATCATCCCTTCATCGTGCTGGCTTTCTTTTCTTGCCTCGCCGGAGTCCTCCTCGGAGATCCCTCATCGTTCTTCCCCACCAATCGAGCTTGCCGGTTTTCGGCCACGTGGCCGTTTCCACCTGGATACCCCAATTCGCACCCCAATACGCACGCGGCACGCCCGCGCACGCGGCGTGCACGAGGCCATTAGTAGGTCGGTAGATCACCGGGTTCTGCGGTCGGCGAAGGTCTTGGAATTACGGAGCGGGACCGTGCGTTCGTCCTTCTAACATGCAGTCCGGATCCAGCTCCAGGGGCCGGGACGACGTGGTTTGAGCGCCGCAGATTCCTTCGTCACGCTCCGAAAATGCGAAGATCTTCTGGGGCGCACTGCCTCCGCAAGTAGCTCTGTCCGTCCGGTACGCCTCTCTTTGTTGTCGGTCTCACCATTTGGGTTCGTGATCAATCGAATCTGTCGTCTGATCGTGAAACGGAAGGGTATTGAAGTGAGCGTTAGCACCAGATATCGGTCGGCATTGTTGGTTGTCGATGTCCTTCTGAGTTCAAGAGCTTCGGACCGCGCAGCGCAGCCCCAGGCAGGCGCCCGCACCGGCGAAGAGCTAGCAACACCTAGCCTTCCTCAGTCCTAAACTTCAGTGGACATGGGTTGGTCCCTTCGATGACTTCGCCGCCGAGGATGTGGCCTACGAGTGATTGGACTCGTCACTCGCGATCCTCGGAGCTATTGCCGGCGCAAATCCTGTGCTGATCCTGTTCGACATGGCACGGGCCAGGTCCCCTGATAACCGGATTTCGGCTGACACGGCGACGGACACGCCTGCCGCAAGCTCCAAGCCGGAGACACCAGCCGGCGCTGCGACGCGCTGATAGGCGTACGACGAATTAGGTCCGAGACCGAACACCCGTGGAACCAGTGGCGAGACAGCGCCCTGGTCCTCAGCACCACTATCGGAAGCGCGACAACGCGGCTAACTTGCCGTGAGCACGCTGTGTGACGCCTGTTCAATGTCGCCAAACTGTCGGCCAACCACCCCGCACAGTGGCAGACATAGGCGATCCTGCACACGCTCCAACCCCAAACTCGCCCGCATTCCCACGCGAAAATGCTGCCCTGACACGGAAGGAGTCATCGCATCCATGAACGTGACTGACACGTAAACGATGGGAGGCACACACCCCATACTTCCCCCCACACTTTCGGGCCCGGCGATCGCTAGATGATCGAAGACGATGGGTGTCCATGCGTGGTCTCACCAGGCCCGACGCCA
>JBKPAB010000069.1:0-3964 GCA_046726195.1 Actinomycetota bacterium | reverse complement strand
GGAGGGCATAGATGATCACTCCCGTGCTCCCACCGGCGGCGACAGTGATTTCGAGAGGAGGTCCAGCTTCATGCGCTCGAGGATCAGTTGAGGCATTCTGAGAACAGCCAACTCACGTTCGGCCAAGTCACTAATCGTTTCGTCGACGGGTGGTGGCTCGCCGTGCACTGTGTCGAGGGCCCGATACAGCTGCTGCCAGTCCGGATCTCTCGCAAAGTAGATAGTGGGCTCTTCGAGCAGCCGAAGAACCTTCCCAGGCAGCCTCGGGCTCCTCGTCGTCGTGGGTGCATAGGGTTGCGAGAACGAGGAGGTGTGGCGACCCGCTCGCCGGCCGCGTCCACCTCGTCCCGCGCCGGGTTGCAGGACCGATCGTCATCGACCTTGACACCGATGGTGTGGGGCCCGGGACGCATCCGGCTGCCGCGTGATCAGCGCGGGGTTGGCTCCGGCCATCACCTCCGACCCCGGAGCCTATTGCGTCAACCTGCACAACGCTGGCTTTCCCGGCCGGCGCCATCTGGGGTCGGCTCAAGTAGCCGATGTGGGTTTTAGCTCGCTGCGGGAGTTGATCGTGCTGCGTAGCGAGGTGACGGCTGCCCGAATGCGCTGCAGATCGTCGGGGCGTGATATGGATCGTTCGGCGTCTGCGAGGGCTGTGGCGGCGGCCTGATCCAAAACGGCCAGGCGGTTTGACCCGGTGGGCAGCACCTCGACGCAGTTTTGGAAGAGGCGAAGCAACGCCAACATGACGATCACATCGCTCGAGCCGTAGCGTCCGAACGCCGCAGTGATGAAGCGGACATAATCGTCGAAGGTGCCTCCCGGCACGACAACGCGTCCCTTGCCTGCCGGGCCGGTGAGAACCTTGGTGCCGAGCGGCCGAACGGCGAGGTCACAGTAGACGACGGAGAGATGATCGAGGGCCTGCACCGCGGTGTATGGATCATTCACCGCTGGCGAGAGGGCCTTGCAGGCAATGTCGGTCTGCTGCCGGATGCCAAACCCAATGTCTTGTTCGACGGTGCGCTCGAAGCCAATTCGGACGTCGGAGAGTACCGCGGCCTCAAAGGACTCGGCGCTCGGCCTCGGGTCCTCCAGCGAGCGCCTCCACACCCAGCCGAGGACTGTTCCCGCGACCATGTGTTGCCCGACCCGGTGGCGAAGGCCGATGGTGACCCCGTGCTCGTCGGCCAGCGGGAGCAGCAACTGCGGGTGGACGGTCTGGACGTAGCCGGAGTTCTTGCCAAGCAGCGGCACCGCCCATTCGGGGACCTCGGGGGGGACCTCCTCGATGGGTCCCCCCTCCTCCTGGATGATCGTGCGGCGGGTGTTGCGCTCGATCAGGCGGTTGATCGCGTCGATTTGGATCGAATGTGCTAGGTGGTCGGCGAAGTAGACCACCATGCCCAAGCTGACAAAAAGCAGCAGGATCGACCCGCTGATGGCGAGCCGGGGGAAGTCCTCTGTCCGGGTGCCGGCCTCAAGGCCGACGGTAAACAGGCCGGCCGCGCTGTAGACGAAGGTCGCTATGAATGCGCTCAGCACCACTTGGGTGCCACGATCCCGTAGGAAGTTGCGGAGTAGTCGAGGTGAGAATTGGGTCGAGGAGAGCTGGAGCGCGACCACAGTCAGACCGAGGACGAGAGCGAGGACTGTCACCACTGTGCTGCTGACGGTGATGAGCAGTGCACGGGCGTCGTCGGCGGTGCCCTGGAAGGCCAGACGATCCAGCTGCGAACCCGGGGCTACGGTGACCTGGGACATCGCAAAGCCCACTGCGAGCGCCGCCAGTCCGGCCACACCGGGCAGCACCCACAATGCCCCGTTGACGTATTCCTTCAGGGCGTACCAGGCCACAGACAGGCGCACGCGACGGACAAAACCGTCGGAACTGGAGTTGGGTTTCATAAGCCAAGCTACCGCTGGCGAACCGGGCCGGTCATTCACGGCCCTTCGGCAGCCTCGGGTACGCCACGGCTGGACAGTTACCGGCTTCGTTGCAACGTGAGCATTGGGCGACATGGTCACCCAGTGCACCGTGATGCGTGCCGACACTGCGCCGAAAACAGCCTGCATCGAGCGTCCGCTGGTCAAGTGATGGGGAAGGTTCGCAGCGTGCCTGTGTTACTGATCACCGTGGCTGGCCGAAGACTGGGGTCAAGCACACCAATCCCGTCCTCTCTCAATACTCCTCCGCGACGCCTGAAGCCATGCCCTCGGCCCGCGCCTCCACGAAGGCTATCTTCCGGCCGAATGCACGAGAGAGAATCTGCTCCAGGTCAGCTCGAGCGTTGCTCACCACTTCCCCGTCGGGAAGGGTGATCCGGACCGGGGAAATCCGCCCTCCGGGCTTCGGAGCCTCGGCATAGCTCGCCCGAAAGTCAAAGAAGTTGCCCCACTTCCTCGGATTCTTGGCTCCCCCCACCTTGCCGGTGGCTCGGTCCACACTCGCAAACTGCCGGTCCCCGAGCAACCCACGGTCGGTCACCTCGGAGAAGTAGCGCTGGCCTCGCCAGCGCAACACCGGCGCCTGTGGTGGCCTTCGTCGTGGACGCTGAAGCTGAACTGCACATTTTGGGTTCCCGCTCTGACTCAGTCCCGCGCCCGTAGGAGGGTCGGCTTGCGCGACCGACCCGAGCCGGCTACCCAGTGATGAAGCCGCGTCCGCCCGATTTCCTGTCGTCGACCGCTGCTTTCAATCACCCCAGTCAAGCTGATGCTCGGGCGTTCCGGAGGCTCGCCCCCAGGCGACAGCCTCGGCCCGAGCGCTTGTGTCGCCGATGCGGTAACGGAAGACCCGTCCAGCAAAGACCACCACATGATCGCTTCCGACGACAAAGTCGGCCCACCAACCAGTCTCGCTCTGCAATGCCGCGGCTAGTGCCTCCGCCAGTTCGTCGGCTTGATCGTCGGGAGCTTCGAAGTCGAGGAACGTCCAGATCCGCGGTTGGCCAGCGACTGCGCCCCGCTGGTTGTCCTCTGCAGGGTCGGAGCCATTTGACGGAGTTGTCGAGTTGGACACGTCATGCCGGCCGATCCGCACCACCCTCAGGTCGGCAACCTCCAGGTCAGCGCCCGCGCGAAGACTTTCGGCAAGCAGGCGACCCGTCAGCATGACCGCCATCGTAAACACGTCAGATACCGCCTCGCCGCGTGTGCCGAGATGGTCAGCTTCAATTGCACTTTCGCATCTTGATGTAGCCAATTTGTCCCGCAGGCCAGTCGGCTTCCGAACACGCTCACTGGATCCGTACGACGTCTTCCGCTCTCAACGGCCAGGTTGAGGTCGCCTGCGCCGCCCTGGTGTGGGGAGTCGTGGCAATTGGAGCAATCATGCGACTCTCGGGCATCCAGATCGACTCGGCCATCCCGCTGGCGTACGAGCTGTCGCTTCTTGCGGTCGCTGCCATGTTGATGATCGATTACCGCTATCGCAGATCGCGCGCGGCGACGGTCACCAGTCTCGCCGACCGAACGCGACCGACTTGAAGCCAATCTCCAGGGCGGCGTTGAGGCGCGGCTCGAGCAGGTTGCGGCTCTCGTTGGAAAATCGATTCAGCGGGACGACCTAGTGGATTTAGTCGCCCAGACCCGCGAGGCGATCCGCGCGTTCGCTCGCGGTGTCCATCCGCGTCGTCTGGATGAGGAAGGGCTAGCTGCGGCGATTGCCGATCTCGCTGCGGCTACACCCGCGCGGGTGGAGCTTGATATACCCCCCAACCGCTTCCCCCGCGGTGTTGAGGCCGCCGCCTAGTTTCTGTGTGCCGAAGCCCTTACGAATGCCGCCAAATATGCGAATGCTGGGCGAGTTTGCGTGTCGATCGATGCATCGGCCGCCAGCTGACGGTGAAGGTCATAGACGATGGCCGTGGTGGCGCGGTGCTGACGCCGGAAGGCGGACTCGTGGGGCTGCAGGACAGGCTTGACGTACTCGGGGGCACGCTGACCGTTGACAGTCCGCCGC
>JBKPAB010000068.1:0-15614 GCA_046726195.1 Actinomycetota bacterium | reverse complement strand
CGGTCGTCTTTGGACTGCTGACCTGGCTGCTCCTCGCGAGGTTGTTGCGAGGGACAGAACCCGACACCGAAGGGACAGAACGCGACGCCATTCGATGAACATCCAGAACGCCGCCGCCGGTCTTTTGATCATCCTGCCGGTGGCATTCAACCTGTTCTTCTTCCTGCTCGCGCGACGCTTCGACTATCCGAATATCCTGCGGAGCCCAACCCGAGAGGTTTTGGGCCGCTTCAAGGCCGGCAGCGTTAGTCTCAAGCTGCTCTGGTACGGCTTCATGCTGACGGCCGTCCTGCTTGCCCCGCTCGCTGTCCTCCTTGGGCAAGTGCTCGGCCGCGACAGCCTGGCAATCGTTCCCACCGCAATCGTGGTCGGTGTCCTCGCGGCCGTCGTCCAATTCCTCGGGCTTGCCCGCTGGCCCTTCCTCGTCCCCACCTTGGCTCGGACGTACGACGATCCGGCATCAAGCGAGGCCACACGCGACGCCACCGTGGTTGTCTTCGAGTCGTTCCACACCTACCTCGGCGTCGCGATCGGGGAATGCCTCGGCTACCTCTTCACAGGAGCGTGGACGGTGCTCGTTGGGGTTGCGATGCTCCAATCGTCTGCGTTCGACGCCTGGCTCGCCTGGCCCGGCATCGTGATCGGTCTCGCCCTCGTCGTCGGCTCCCTCGAATTCGTCGGACCGTCCGAGGAGAAGGGCTGGAAACTCGCCGGCACTATGGTCCCGATCGCCTACACCGCCTGGTCGCTCTGGCTGGTGATCTCCGGGGTCGTGCTCCTCCTCGCATAGCCCCGATCTGTCCTCGGCTGCCTTGAGTGCCTTCCTGCATCAGCCCGAGTGCGCAGTAATTGCCCACCCGAGCCGAAGCCGCTTCGGGTGGGCGTTTAGTGCGCACTCACTCGAAGAGGCTGATCCACAGCGGGCCAAACTCGGGCGCCGGCCCGTCGTAGCCGTTAGCCCTCAGGACTTGTGATTCAAAGTAGAAGCTGCGACCAGCCAGCAGTGTTCGGGCGCGGCGACCCCATCCCGGTGTGGGGCAGCTGTTTGAGTCGCATGACCTTGACGTCACGGCGCCGGACCTGCCGCGGATGGGTGGTGGCAAACGTCATCGGGAGAGGCGGCCCAAACATCGATTCCGAGCAGTTGGAGACCGGTCACCCCGGTCGCGATCGTACCGGGAGGCAAGGCCAGCATGACGCCCCGAACCCCCTGTGGATAGCAATCCTTCGCCGAGTGCGCACTAGATCCCCACGCGAAGGCACTCGGGTCGGAAGTTCCTGCGCACTGGGCGCGCACACGGGACATGAGAGACAACCGACTTGTCAAGTCGGCTGGCGCGAAGTGCCACACTCACAACGCGCGGCGCTGGGCGACAAGCGGGCAGAGGAACGGGTCCCTGTCCCGCAGTCCCACGCTGTTGAGGTATCGGATGATGACGCGGTAAGACTGCCACAGCGTCATCTGGGTGTATGGCACGCCTTCGACCGCGCAGTAGGCGGCGACCAGGGGTTGCGCCTTGCGGAGGTAAGGGCGGGCCATCGAGGGGAACAGGTGGTGTTCGATCTGGTGGTTGAGGCCGCCCATGAGGATCGACATGAAGCGTCCGCCGCTGATGTTGCGACTCATCAGGACCTGGCGGCGCAGGAAGTCTAACTTCAGCTTCGGCGACACGAGCGGCATGCCGACATGGTTCGGCGCAAACGCCGAGCCTAGGTAGAAGCCGAAGACAGCGACCTCAACAGCAAGGAAGGCCGCGGCCTTGCCTGGCGACAACACCAGAAACGCGAGGGCGACGAGGCCACCAAGGCGGACCATCAATAAGGTGAACTCGACCCATCGGCGCTCGACCGGGCCGCGCTTCACGACACGGCGGATCCCTTCTGAGTGCAGCGAGAGGCCTTCCAGCATCAGGATCGGGAAGAAGTACCAGCCTTGGTGGGACACCAGCCAGTTTGTCAATCGGCTACGGGGCCGAGTTGCCTGCTCAGGGGTCATAGCGACAAGGCCCAAGGCGATATCGGGATCGGAACCGATCTTGTTCGGATTGGCGTGGTGTCGGTTGTGTTTGTTTCGCCACCAGCCGTAGCTGATGCCGACGAGCAGATTCGCGATGATCATGCTGGTCCAGTCGTTCCACCGACCGGACTTGAAGATTTGGCGGTGGGCTGCGTCGTGGCCGAGGAACCCTAGCTGGGCCATGATGATCGCGAGCACTACGGCGTTGATCAGTTGCCACCAGCTGTCTCCGATCCAGATGAAGGCGAGTACCCAGGCGGCCAGAATGATCAGGGCGCCGACCAGTTTGGTCCAGTAGTACCCATACCGGCGGCGCATCAGATCCAGCTCGTGTACGCGGCGCGTCAGGGCCGTGAAGGAGCTGACGGCTCGGGCGTTTGTGGCTGAGTCAGGGACCGTCGCCGACGCAGGGGGATTGAGCGTAGATGTCATAGCGGGAGTGCCGTTCGTAGCGGACTTCCCGGAAAGAGTCTGGGCGACAGCGGGATTGCTTCGGGAGCCGCGGCGAGGTTACACGGCGACTCAGGCCCCAGGCCGACTGCGACATGCAGTACCGCTGATTCTACCCCGTGAACGCCAAGCTAATCTGCGCTGCGTCGCTCGAAGATCACCTTTCGGCTTCGCACCACCGCGATAGGCTTTTACGCGATTAGCCGCCAAAGACCAAGCCGACCGGGGCTGTGAACATCGGAGAGGACCATGGACTCCGACGACAATGGCGATCTGGGGGCCGAGATCAGGGCCGAGATTGGACTGTCGGACCACGACCTTCAGGATGAGACCGCAGAGGAAGCCGCCGAGCGTCGGTACGCCGAAGAGGAGGATCTCCGAGAAAGTCTGGAGGGTCTGTCCCGGTTGGCGTCAGACCGGCTTCCACTGGAGGACCTGCTGACGCGGGTCGCGACCTACGCTGTGCAGGCCATCCCAGGCGCCGACGGCGCCGGCTTGACGCTGCTCGAGCAAGACCGGGCCGACACCATCGTGGCAACTGCCCTGTTTGTTACCGAGGTAGACGACATTCAATACGCGATAAACCAGGGCCCATGCATCAGCGCCGCCCGTGAGGGTCAGACGGTGGTATCAGGCTCCCTCGGCGGAGATTCCCGGTGGCCGCGCTTCGGCGGCCGGGTCGCCCGACTCGGCGTACACAGCGTGGTGTCGTTGCCCTTGATTACGCCCGACGGCGTGGTCGGCGCGATGAACGTCTACGCCCACGGCAAGAACGTCTTCGACGACCGAGCCGCCGAACTTGGCCAAGTCTTTGCCGCCCCGGCCGCGATCGCCGTTCACAACGCCCATGTCCTCGCGCAGACGCGACGCCTGGCTAACCGGCTGCAGTCGGCTCTGGAACTCCGCGGTGTTATCGATCGGGCTGTCGGAATCTTGATGAGTCGCAGCGGCATTACTGAGAACGAGGCCCTCGAGCGCCTGCGTACCTTGAGCCAGCACGAGCATCGCAAGCTCGCGGAGGTAGCCCGCCAGATCGTGGACGAGGCCGTTGCTCGTGCCCGCGCACGGAACCGACGGAGCCGAGAGTCGTCCTGACTAGCTGCCTGTAGCGGCAGGGCGTACAGTCGATATCGACGCGGCTATCTGACTCCCCGGTCCGCGCAGCCGCCGCCAGTGGTCTTGGCGATTTGCCAAACCAGTCATGCAGTTTTCGATCAGCGTGCGGATCCGCTTCCTCGGAGCGCGAGTGTGGATCTTCCTGCCGCGCTACTTTCGCATCTTCAAGATTTAACGGCCAGGATCGGCCAAGATGATCAAGATCTGAACGACATGGTGGCGACGCTGACAGCAGCGTTGCACTCAACGGCCAACACCTACCGCGGATTCCAGCTGACTATTGTCCAGAACCAGTGGCCGGTCACGCTGACCGCCTTCAGTGACGGTCACCATGTACCGGTCGGGACGTCATTGCATCTGCCGCTCGTGCTCGTTTCGCCGGCGGTCGATCCAGAGAGTCGAGTCGTCTTCTTCGCCGCGACCCCTGGCGCGTTCACTGATCTTGCCGCCGACTTGAGCTACGCCCTCGGGGGGATCCCCGTTGAGCGTGGTAGGACTGGCGTGGACGGTCAGCCAAACGTGATTGTGCTCGATAGCGATCTTCCGCTGGTCTCCCCCGTGTCCGGCCTCACTGGCCTCGCCGAACTGAGCGCGCTGAATCGCGCCATCGGGATGCTTGTTGATCAAGGCCACGACATTGAGCAAGCTCATCAGGTGCTGCGCCGGGACGCCGCGGCTGCTCGAGTCGAACCCCATATCTACGCCATGCGGATCCTGCTTCCACGATTGGATTCCCGGTAATGAAGGCAGTGGTCCTCACCCGTACCGGCGGGCCGGACGTGCTCCGGGTCCAGGACTGGCCTGATCCGGCCGTGGGAGCGGGTGAGGTACGGATCGCCGTGCGGGCAGCCGGCGTCAACTTCGCCGACACCATAGCCCGAGTCGGCCTCTATCCCGCCACGCCGAAGCGGCCGTGCGTCTTGGGTTATGAGGTCGCCGGCGAGGTCGAGACCATCGGTCCGGATGTCAGCGGGCTGGTCGTCGGGCAGCGAGTGATGGCAGGGACGCAGTTTGGCGGTCAAGCCGAGCTCGCGACCGCCCGGGCAAGGGATGTGCTGCCGATGCCGGACCATCTCAGCTTCGAGGAGGGGGCTGCCTTCTGTGTCAGCTACGCGACCGCGTATGCGGCGCTGATGATCATGGGGGGTCTTCGGGAAGGGAACCGGGTCTTGATTCATTCAGCCGCTGGTGGCGTCGGGATTGCCGCGACGCAGGTCGCCCGCAACGTCGGCGCGGAGATCTTCGGCACCGCGTCTGCGGCAAAGCACCCAGCCATTTCGGCGCAGGGTGTGCATCATCCGATCGACTACCGCAGCCAAGACTTCAAGGCCGAGGTCCGCAGGCTCACCGATGGGGAAGGGGTAGACGTCGTGATGGACGCGACGGGACCCGCCTCGTTTCGCAAGGACTATCGGATCTTGCGGCCGGGCGGCCGGCTGATCATGTACGGCCTTTCCGACGCCGTCAACGAAGACGGCCGCAACCTTCGCTCTACCGTGACCAGCTTGCTCCGGCTGCCAACGTCGACCATGCCCTGGTGGCACGCCGGCAGGCTGCTGAACCAGAACCGCGGAGTGTTCAGCCTCCATCTGCTCAGCTGGTGGCGCCGGGAGGGTGACATGCATAGGATCACCGCGCCGCTGCTGACCGACCTGGGGGCCGGAAAGTTGGCGCCCGTTGTCGCGAAGGTCTTTCCCTTCAGCAGGGCCGGTGACGCCCACCGCTTCCTCGCCGAACGGCGCAACATCGGCAAGGTGGTTCTCACTCCAGTCCTTGGTCAGCGCGAGAGTCGATAGGTGAGGACTTTCCGCCGTTACGTGGCGCTCGGCGACTCGACCACCGAAGGGCTCGACGACCCCGACGGCGCAGGCGGCTACCGCGGTTGGGCGGACCGGCTTGCCGAGATCATCGCCAACGCTCAGACCGAGCCGCTTAACTACGCCAACCTAGGCGTACGGGGCCTGCACCTGAGCGAGATCCGCGCCACACAGTTCGACGCGGCGATGGCGATGCGGCCAGATCTATTGTCGATCTTTGGCGGGGCCAACGACATCATGTCAGTCGCCTGCGACTTCGCCGGGATCAGAGCCGACCTGGCTGCGATCTTCGGCGAGGCGCGGTCGCGGAACTGCACCGTGGTGACCTTCACCATGCCCGATCTGTCCCCGATAAACCCCTTCAGCCGGCGATTCCGCGGCCGGATGCTTCGTTTCAACGACATCATCCGAGAGGAAGCAAAGCGGTATGGCGTGCTCGTCATGGACTTCCTGCAACACCCGCTCATCCCGGATCCCCGCCTATTCTCCGAGGACCGGTTGCACGGCAGCGAACTTGGCCACGAGCGCTTGGCGGGCGCCCTGGCCTGGCGGCTCGGCATCGACGGCGCTGACAAGTCTTGGGCCGACCCATTCCCTGACGCGCCGCCCCCGCTGCGGACTCGTAAACAGCTCGCCGCGGACGTCGAATGGGCTCGACGGTACTTCGCGCCCTGGCTCAGCAGAGGCATCCGGCGCGTCCCACCAGGCTCAGGGCCTACCGCCAAGCGGCTGGTACTAACCCCAGTGCCCAAAAACTAGTCAAGGAGTCCAAGATGACGGCTTCAGGCGAGATCAACACCAAAGAACAACGCGGCGAGGCAGGGGCGCTTCTGCTCAACCCGCACACGTACGACCCGTCCCACTTCGACGACGCCACCAAAAGCCTGCTGAGGGCAACCATCGACTGGTTCGAGCACCGGGGCAAGGAAACGCTTCTTCGGAACTACCGCGACTGTGTCTGGTACGCAGACTTCCTGGAGTTTGTGGCCAAGGAGCAGGTGTTCGCGAAGCTGGGCACGCCGGCGCTCGAGGCGAACGGCGACCTCGACAAACGCTGGGACACCAGCCGGATCTCGACGTTCAGTGAGATTCTGGCCTTCTACGGCCTGGACTACTGGTATGCCTGGCAGGTCACCATCCTCGGCTTGGGGCCGATCTGGCAGAGCGACAACGCCTCGGCCCGCAAGCGGGCGGCCCAGTGGCTCGACGACGGTGCGGTGTTCGCGTTCGGGCTGTCGGAGCGCGAACATGGGGCCGACATCTACACCACCGATATGGTGCTCACCCCCGATGGAGGGGGCGGTTTTCGAGCCACCGGCGGCAAGTACTACATCGGTAACGGCAATGTGGCTCGCATGGTCTCGGTGTTCGGTCGACGGTCGGACGTTGATGGTCCGGACGGGTATGTGTTCTTCACGGCGGACAGCCAGCACCAGAACTACCGGCTGGTCAAGAACATCGTCCAGGCGCAGATGTTCGTAGCCGAGTTCCGGCTGGAGAACTACCCGGTACGCGCGCAGGACGTGCTGCACACCGGGCAGGCCGCCTTCGACGCCGCGTTGAACACGGTGAACGTCGGCAAGTTCAACATCGGGTTCGCCTCCGTCGGCTTGTGCGAGCATGCCATGTACGAGGCGGTCACCCATGCCCGCAACCGCATCCTTTATGGCAAGCGCGTCACCGACTTTCCGCACGTACGCCGGTCCTTTGTGGACGCGTACGCGCGGCTAATCGCGATGAAGGCCTTCGGTGACCGCGCGATCGACTACTTCCGGTCGGCCAGCCCGCAGGATCGCCGGTATCTGCTGTTCAACCCGGTGAGCAAGATCAAGATGACCACCGAGGGCGAGAAAGTCATTGGGCTGCTGTGGGATGTCATCGCCGCCAAAGGATTCGAGCGCGACACCTACTTCCGCGGCGCCGGCAAGGACGTCGGCGCGTTGGCCAAGCTCGAGGGCACGGTGCACGTCAACGTCGCGCTGATCTTGAAGTTCATGCCGAACTACCTGTTCGCGCCGACCCAGCAACCGCCGGTGCCTACCCGGCAGGACCCGGCCGACGACGAGTTCTTGTTCCGCCAAGGCCCGGCACGCGGCCTGGGCAAGGTCACCTTCGCCGATTGGCGACTGGCCTTCGAGCCATTCGTCGGCCTGCCCAACGTCGTACGGTTCTCCGAGCAGGCGGAGGGCCTTACGGCCTTACTGCGGACCGCGGCTCCGGACGCCGAACAACAGCAGGACCTGGACTTCGGGCTGGTGCTCGGACAGCTGTTCACGCTGATCGTCTATGCACAGCTGATCCTCGAGCAGGCCAGACTGACCGGGCTTGACCCCGACGCAATCGACACGATCTTCGAGGTCTTTGTCAGGGATTTCTCCGCCCTCGCGGTCGAGCTGCATGGCAAGGCGTCCTCCACCGAGGCCCAACAGCAATGGGCCGTGGCCAACGTCCGCAAGCCGGTCATCGACATCGGCCGGCTCCAGCGGGTGTGGGAGCAGGTCGTAGCGCTCTCCGGCGCCTACCTGATGAGCCCATGACCATATCTGGAGGATCGCGCCGACGGCCACGATTGGGCTACGGGATGCCTTCTGGCTGGTGGTCCAGTTGGGCCAGCGATTTGTCGATGATTGATCCGAGGGCATCGATTTCCTCGGAGCTCAATGCGTCGAAGACTAGGCGGCGAACGGTGTTGACGTGACCCGGTGCTGCCCGTTCGATTGCTGCGCGGCCCTCCGGTGTGATCACAACGAAGGCACCGCGGCCGTCCTCGGTACATTCCACGCGCTGCACCAGGCGCCGCGACTCCATGCGAGTCACGTGGTGGGAGACTCGGCTGCGTTCCATGAGGGCGCCGCTACCGATCCGTTCGGCAACCTACGGGTCGGATTCGAGGGCTCCGCGGTGATCAACCGCAAGGACTACGGCATCACCTGGAACGCGGCGCTCGAGACGGGCGGCGTCCTGGTCAGCGACAAGATCACTCTCGAGTTCGAAGTCTCCGCGATCAAGGCCGCCTGACCATCACGGATCCCTGACTGTGCACGAGCCGGGTGTCCTGCCGTGCCTGCGCAGCTGTCCGAGACCCAGTGCGCACTAACTGCCCACCCCACGGCGCCTTCGGGGTGGGGAGTTAGTGCGCACTCGACCCCGTCGGTTCTGCTGCACCGGAATATACGGGGGGCTCATCCGGAAGCGAGGCCCAAGGCGGTACGCAGCCGCGCTGGACTCATCGCCGTGGGGTCGTCGGTCTCGGGGAAGCTGGCCAGCAGCCGTACGAGGTCGTCGCGGCGAGTCGGGTCGTCGGCGGCCTCCCGGGGCGTACGGCCGGCCAGCGCCGGGATAGGCAGGTCCAGCCACTGCTCCTCGTAGCTGCGCATCTGCTCTGCCAGCGCTGCCCGCACCTCGGGCAGATCGTTGAGCGTGGCAGCAGCGTCCCGCGCACCCGTCGGCAGCGTCTCGGCCAGCCGGGCCGCCGTTCGGGCGTCGTCCAGCGGGGTCCGCTCGTCCACGACCAGTGTCAGCGATGGCTGGAGCTCACGTACGGTGGCAAGGACCGCGTCCAGTCGGCGCTCGCTGTTGGCGGTAATGGTGAGCGTTGCTCCGTCGAGCCGGAGATTGGCGGTGAGGCGGTCTAGGCCGTCGACGGTTTTGGTCTCCACCCACTCGGCTATCGCGGGCTCGGCCGGGTCCGCCCGCTCGCGCCGGTAGCTCTGGTCGAGCGCCGCCGCCAGGCCTGCCGGATCGTCGCTACGCAACTCGGCCTTGCCCAGCACCAGCGGATCGCCCTCAGTGTCCCGCAGCGTCGGCGGCGCGAACCGGCGGGTCAAAAACACGACCAGATTCTCGGGATCGGGCTCGTCGTCGAGCAGCGCCACCAGCGTGTCTCGGTGGTGCAAGGCGACCGGCTCCACTCCGCCATAGATCGCGACGTCGTCGTCGCCCACCGGAAGCAGATGCGTGCAGATCAGCTGCCCGACTCGCAGCTCCCGGCTCGCCGTCCGCTCCGAGACTTCGGCGGTGTCGCCCGTACGGATGTCGCGCAGGCTCACCGAAACGCCAGGCTCGACCGCGGTGACCTCGAAGACGGACCGCTCGATCAGCAGCCATTGCTGAGCGAGCAGCAGCTCGTCCTCGGGCAGTAGCGTGCCGCGGGTCGCGACGAAATCGGCCAGCGCGCCGCCCTCGAAGAGGATCACGTCGAGCACCAATCCGTCGTCGACTAGCTGCCGCGCCTCCCGATCCGTCTCGGCGTACACGGTACGCAACCGCGCGAGCTCGTTCGCCAAGTCAGCCCACGTCGTCGCGGCAACGTGCAGCATGGCCTTGTAATAGAGCCAACCGGCGCGCTCGCGCAGCGGTAGCTGATCGAACCGCCGGAGATGGCACTGCTTGAACTTCCGCCCCGAGCCGCACCAGCACGGCTGGTTGCGCGGCATGATCCGGGTCGGCGCCGGCCGGTACTGTTCGAGAACCTGCCGCAGCACCGGGGCCATGTCGATCTTGAGCCGCTGCAGGAGGGCCAGGCCGGCGGCCGCGTCTCCCCGGTCACCGGCGATGCGGGCAAGGTCGATTACCGTCGGCGGCCAGGCCGGATCGAGCGTCTCGGCCGCCCGCAATGCCTGCTCGGCCGCAATGGGGTCGCCGAGCTCCTCGCTGGCCTTGGCCCGTAGCCAGCGCAGCGCGGGACGCGCGGCCCGGTCCGCCTGCGGCTCCAGCGTTTCGGCCAGCAGCCCCAGCGCCGCCGCTTCCTGCCCGCCACGAAGACCGGTCTCCCGCAGCACAGCCTGGGCTACGGCGGGCTCGGCGAGGAACGGCAGCGTCGCGGCGATGGTGCGCCGCTCGCGCTGCTCATCGAGATCGTTCAGGTCGGCCGCGGCCGACGGAACGTTGGCGAATACCTCATCGAGCTCGGCGGTGTCGCCCGATTCCTGAGCGGCGGTATAGGCGTCCACGACGTCGAGTACCGACTCGTGCAGCCGGGTGACAGCGGCCACAGCCAGGGCCTCGTCCTCGCTCAGCTCATATCGTTGGCGCAGCCGCGCCAGCCGCAGGTCGGTACGCCAGCGGGCGAAGTCGAAGCCCGGGGCTCCTACCAGATCTCCGGTCGTCGGCAGTTCCCACGCGGCCAAGAGCTCCCGCAGCGGCGGCCATGGCTCCGCAAAGGCGCTCTGCTCGTCGGCGAGCAGGCTCTGGACGAGGGTCTCGATCAGATGCGGACGGTCGGGCTCCGTCTCAAGGAGCTCGACCGCCCGGTCCCTCACCTGTGAGGTCTCCTCCGGTCGTACGGATGCCTCGGCTCGTACGAGCTCAACACCGCGTGGGGTGACGCGAAGCCCGACGAGGTCCCCGTCGGTCAGCGACAGCCGACTTAGAGTGCCGGAGGGCAGCGCCAAGGAGCCGGACTCATCAATCACCTCGACCGGTCTCGGTGGCTCGGCTTCGTCGGGGAAGATCACTCGAAGCGGCGAGCCATCGGTCAGCTGCGCGTAGGCAGGGTCGTCGCTGAGCACCAGCACGGGCTCGAGGTCGGGGGCCACGGCGAGCACGTCGTGCTCGAGCTCGACGCTGCTCACCCGATGAGTGAAGACGCGGCCGGCAAGCAGTGCCGGTAGGTAGCCCCAGCGGTCGTCGTACAGGACGACGAATGTCTCGTCGTACGCGAGGACCTCGTCGAGGAATTCCTCCGGCTCGAGCCCGAGGTCGAATCCACGCTCGGTGAGGGCCCGGACGAGCGTCTCGGGCTCCATCGGCCCATGCTCGGTCAGCAGCTGCTGGACGGCCGAGGACAGCGAGGAGTCACGCACCAGTTCAGACACGGCCCAGAGGCTAGCTCAGAACACACCTCGGAGTGCTGCTTCGCAGCTCTCGTGCCGCTCGGACCATACCTACAGAGGACGAGCGCCTTGCGGATGCGCTGGTGCCAAATTGGCCGACTCCCGCTGGTTATTAGTGAGAGCCCGCCGCGCCAGTGCGCGGTTGACCCGGATCCCGGAGGCGAGCGCACAGGTGAACAAGATCAGCGCCACGGCTCCGTGAACCCAGCCGACTGCCGAGCTGTGGTGCGCAAAGATGCCGAGGAGGCTCTGCGCCAGCGTGATAGTGAAGACGATCAGTGCCCATCTGATACCGCCTGGGATCCGGGCGAGGAAGGAGATGATCAAGAACAACAGCGCCAGCAGTGGAAGAATGTTCACACCGACCAGCTGGTGCAGGTTGAAGCCGACAATCCCGCCGATCTGGGGACTCTCGCTCTCGATGAGCGCCTTGTCGATGGTGCCTCCGGCCGAGACCCACTCGAACATGCCGAACACGGCATAGGCGATAGCCGCCGCTTGCAAGACGACGCCTGTTGCGATTAGGTACGCCAGGACTCGATAGAGCCGTTTCATTTATGACTTCCTCTCGGCTGTAAGTGGGTCGGGTGACACCCCAGACCGGGTCGTCACGGGGGGCAGATCGAACTCGTCGTTGGTCATCCGCAGCAAAGCTCGCGTGGCGCCGGCGAACCCGAGGCCGGCAACGAGCAGCCCGATGCCTGCCACCACGTGGTTCGGTAGGAACGGATGGGTGGCTCCGCCGATGATCAAGGCGATCGCCATCCACCTGGGCGCCACCCGGCTACGCCACAGCGCGACACCCAGCAACGGAAGGCCGACCACGATGCCGGAGATGAACAGCAGGGCGGCAGCTTCGGTGACCGGAAGTGCCCACCACGCCTCGTCCAGCGCTGCGACGGTTGCCACGTCGAGCCGTTCGGTCACTGCGAGATAGGCCAGCAGGTCGTCGGGAGGCAAGAGCGGAAATGCGCACAAACATCCAAGCAGCGTCCATGCCGCACCGACAGTGGTCAGCACCGGGGTTTGACGCCTGGTCACCCAGGCCATGGCGATGACGGCTGGAATCAGCCCCACCAGGAACGGCAAGCCGAGCCATAGGAGCACCTCGTACAGCTGTCGCTGCGCGGCGATAGCTGCCACGGTGTCCGGGAGCGATGCATCACCCTCGACGGGTTTGATCACATAGACGGCTCCCATGCACAGCATGGGCAGCGGCGCTACGACGGCAAGGAGGAATCGCCAGAAGGTACGGGTGTCGCGGCGGCGCGCGGTCTTGGTCGAGGTCGCACTCGGGATGTCGTCGGCTCGCAGGCTGGTGTCGGACATAATCGGCTCCTCCCCATTGATGATCTTGCTCTGGATCCCAGGGTCGGTCCGGAGTCGTCCCGAACGGCAGGGGTCGCTCGCCCGAGAAGTCGGGGGATTTCCGGTCTGACTGGGGTCCTAGCACTACTCACCAAGGGGTGGCCACGGCGAGAATGACCACATGGTTGCCGCACGATCTCGAGCCGGCCTGGCAGCCGGGATCTTCTTCGGCCTTGCGGTGGCCGAGGTAACCGCGGCGATCGTGTTCGGGTTTGGTTCGCCGCTGAGCTGGGCCGAACTGGTCGACCTGTTGGTGGTGAGCAACGCCCTTCTCGGGCTGGCGCTCGCGGTGGCCGGCTGGCCGATCGCCCGCTATCGGCCGCGAAACGCGATCGGCTGGTCGCTGCTCGCCGGCGGGTGCAGCTGGGCGTCCACCGGCACCGGAATTGCACTCCTGGCGTGGGCCCACTCCCATGATCTCGAGGGCGGGTTCTGGCGAGTCGTCGCGACGATCACGAACATGGGTTGGACGTGGGCCCTCACGGTCTGGCTGCCGCTGGCATTAATGCTGCTGCCGGACGGCCGCCTACCGGGACGACGCTGGCGCTGGGCGCTCCCACTTCTGGCCCTCAACGGCCTGTCCTTTGCTGCAGCCGGCGTGCTCTCCAACTTCAGCATGGCGGTCGGCGTGCCGGGCTACTTCTCCTGGCCTGAGGTCAACGCCCTCTCCTGGCCGATGGCACTGCTCAGCGCCACGGTCGTGAGCTCGTACGTGCTGGCCCTGGCCGCGCTTCTGTTGCGCTTCTACCGTGCGAGCGATCAGGTCCGGCGGCAACTCTCCTGGGTACTGCTCGCCCTGCTCGTCGTGGTGGTGATCTTCGCGCTTGACCCGGTACTGCCGGACAGCATCTTCTCGATCTTGGTAATCGCGCTCATTCCGCTATCAATCACCGTGGCTGTACTGCGCTACCAACTGCTCGACATCCGCCTCGTTCTGTCCCGATCAGTGCTGTATGTCCTCCTCACCGTGGCGGTCGTCGGCACGTATCTGCTGATCGTCGCCGTCTCGGATGCCGTACTTCGGACCGGGCTGGGGCTTGGATCCTCTGTATTGGCCACGCTGCTCATTGCAGTCGCCTTCAACCCGGTCCGGGTCTGGTTGCAGCGCAAGGTCGACCGGGTGATCTACGGTGCTCGCCGTGATCCTGCCGAAGCCATGGCAGCGGTTGGGGCCCGACTCGGCGAGGTGGGTGGTGCCGACGGTGCGGGACTACCTGGGGTATTGCAGGCGCTGGCCACTGTGATGCGCTTCCCGTGGGCAGCAGTGGTAGTCAAGAATGCCGAGATCGCCTCCTACGGAGACCCGCCGGCCGCCCGGCACGCTACGCCGTTGCGCCAAGGCGGTGAGGTCATCGGCGAACTCATCGTCGGGTTGCGCCAGGGAGAGGCGCGGCTCGATCCCGGCGACGCGCGGGTCCTGGACCTAGTCAGCGCGCCGATTGCGGCGGCCGTCCAGGCAGTTGCGCTTGCCGAGCAGCTTCGTTCCTCCCGCGAGCAGATCATCACAGCCCGGGAGGAGGAGCGCCGGCGGCTCCGGCGCGATCTTCACGACGGGCTCGGACCGGTGCTCACTGGCGTCGTCCTCAACGCCGAGGCGGCGTTGCGACGCCTGTCGAGTGACCCGGCTCAGACGGCGGATCTGCTCGTCGAGCTGCGAGAACAAGCAACCGGGGCGCTGGAGGACCTCCGCCGATTGGTTTATGACCTCCGACCCCCGGCACTGGACAGCCTCGGCCTTGTCGAGGCGCTGCGCGAGCAGGCCGCCGTGCTGGGGAGGCGAGAGAGTGCGGCTCCGTTGCAGGTCAACGTCGAGGCGCCCACGCCGCTGCCCGAACTGCCGGCCGCTGTGGAGGTCGCCGCGTACCGCATCGTGACCGAGGCGCTGACCAACGTAGTACGGCACTCGAGTGCCTCGGCGGCCGTCGTGACACTGACCGTAACGGCAGGGGTACTGCAGATCTCGGTGCACGACGACGGGATCAACCTCGGTGCGGGCTGGCAGGCCGGCGTAGGGCTGACCTCGATTCGCGAGCGGGCTGCTGAGCTGGGCGGACGGTGCCGCATCGAGCACGACCGCACCGGCGGTCGGGTCGACGTCGAACTGCCTTGCGGGTCTCCCACACGATTCTCTGAGCGCACCGCAATCGGTGATGTCGTGGAGCAGCCGTGACACTGCGAATCGTGGTGGCCGATGATCACTCCGTGGTACGAGAGGGTCTCCGCGCCCTGCTATCCGCGGTTGAGGGGTACGAGCTGGTGGGCACGGCAGCGACCGGCGGCGAAGCGGTGAAGGCGGCGGTGACGTTGCGTCCGGACGTGTTGGTGATGGACATCCAGATGCCCGACATGAACGGGATCGAGGCAACTCGGGAGATCCGCCGGGTGGCGCCCGCGGTAGCCGTATTGATGTTGACGATGTTCGACGACGATGAGTCGGTGTTCGCCGCGATGCGAGCCGGAGCGCTAGGTTACGTCCTCAAGGGTGCCGCGCCTGAGAGCATGATCAGGGCCATCGCTGTCGTGGCCGGTGGTGAGGCGATCTTCGGTGCTGGTGTTGCCACGAGGGCGCTCAACTACTTCAACACGCCGCGCGCCGACCCCACTGTGTTTCCCGAACTCACACCTCGCGAGCGTGAGGTGCTGACGCTGATCGCGAGCGGGCTGAGTAACGCCGCTATCGCTGGCCGGCTTGGCTTGGCGGCCAACACCGTCGGCAACCACATCTCGAATATCTTCGCTAAGTTGCAGGT
Organism: Actinomycetota bacterium; assembly: GCA_046726195.1. Taxonomy (GTDB): domain Bacteria; phylum Actinomycetota; class Actinomycetes; order Propionibacteriales; family Propionibacteriaceae; genus Microlunatus. Next base: position 262 of record JBKPAB010000068.1, on the reverse strand, counting down.
GGCCAGCCGTGCGGAGGCCATCGTACGAGCCCGGTCTGCCGGACTCGGCGATTGAGGCCGTCGCGTCGGTGAAATTGATGGCTTCGATCCGTACCACCTTCACCCTCGACGATGAGTTGGCTGCGTGCGCCCACCAGCTTGGGATGAAAATCTCAGCCAGGCGACCCGGGGAAGGCAGCCAAGGCCATCATCGCCGCTGTCGAGTCCGACGAACCGCCCGCATTCCTGCTGCTGGGTAATGATGCACTAGGCACCTACCGCC
>JBKPAB010000067.1:0-16027 GCA_046726195.1 Actinomycetota bacterium | reverse complement strand
GAGGTGATCAGCTTCACCGGCACAATCAGCCGGGACTGAAGTATGCGCGCTGAGCCCTATGCGCGCTGAGCCTGTCGAAGCGCGGAGTCGTGCCCTTCGACAAGCGCCGTCCTGAGCTTGTCGAAGGGCTCAGGGCACATGCGGCTTACGTCGAGGTAAGACCAATCCGATGCGCAACGGCGGCGGCTTCACCCCGACTTGTGACGCCTAGCTTGGCCAAGATGTTCGACACGTGCACGCTGGCCGTCTTGGTGCTGATGAACAGGGCACGGCCGATGTCGCCATTGGATTTGCCCGCCGCCACGAGTTGCAGCACCTCGATTTCACGTGGTGTCAGCCCGCCGAGCGGACTCTCATCAGCAGGCGGTGCCACAACAAAACCTGCGCGCTGTGACAGCGCACTGATCCGATCCGCTAACAGCGCCGACCCGATCGCGGCGGCTTCCGCGGAGGCGGTAGCCAGCACCTGCTTGGCCTCGGTCCGCTCTCTTCCAGCAACAAGGTGCTGGCCGAGTCGCAGTCCGGCGTACGGGTGCAGGTGGGCTGGCGCAGGCAGCATCGCCAGCTGATCAAGGGCGGATCGCCACGCTTCTGCCGTGTCATCCAACTCGGCGATGATCACTGGCTCCCAGAGTGGACGGATGTGTACTGGCATCGCCCGATGATCAAGATGGTCCCGAACCAATGCCAGCCGTTCGGTTGTGCTCTCGCGCTGATCGAGAACTCGGGCAGCCGCCGCGCCAGCAGCGAGCACCGGATAACACTGGGTCCGCTCGTAAATCTCCCAATGATCAAGAAACACCGTCACATCAGACCAGGCTCGCTCATGATCACCCACCGCGAGCGCGTGTTCGGCGTCGGCACGGATCGCTTGGCTGTGGTATTGCGGCGCAAGCTGCTTGCTGGTGATCAACGGTCGAAACTCGGTGAGCACCGCGTCCGCCTCATCCAGCTGACCGCGCCACACATGCAGCCAGGCCTGGAGCAACCGAAGGTGAGCGTGATGGTGCGCTGGCGGATCCAATTCCAGCGCGCGCTCCATCATGGCCGACGCCTGCGCCCACTGCCCGAGCGCGAGAAGCGGCTCGGCGGCGTTTCCGGCGAGCATGGCACCGACGGAGCGCTGCAGACCAAGCTCGCGGGCCATTTCGACACCGCTCATGGCCTGGCTTGCGGCATCCTCGTACCGGCCGACGTGATTAAGCGCGTCAGAGTAGTTGATATAGAAGCGCAGCAGGGTGCGGGTGTTGCTCCCGGCGAGGTGACTGACCCGCTCAAATGCGGCGAGCCCCTCGTCTTCCTGACCCGCGGCAGCAAGGCTGGTGCCCAGCGTGATCCACGCGTTCATCGTGATGGAGTCGGAGTCCGCGAGTGCCGCGGCATCGACGGCCTGCTGCGAAATCTCGATGCCCCGCTGCGGATCGCCCGAGAGCGTGGTGCGGCGGGCCAGCATCTCCAGGACTCGGGCGCGCAGTTTGGCATCCGCGTCGTCTGGGAGGATGCGGACTGCCTCACGAAGCGCCTCGGCGCCGCCCGCAACCATCAAGCTGAAACGCATACGTGCCTGAAGGATCAACGCCTCAATGCGCTCCCGAGGATTCTTCTGGGCGTCTAACTCCTCCAGAGCGCCATTCACCAGGGCCTGCGCCCGCTCGAACTCGCCGGCATCCTCCGCAGCGCGCGCGGCGCGCATCAATAAGCCGGCATGCGGTCCGGCTACCGACTCCGGATCATCCACCTGGTCCCACAGCTCGAGTGCCCGCTCGTAGAGCTTGAGTGCTTCATGAAAAGCTGCGGAGCCCGACTCGGCGGCGGTCAGAGCCCACCGGAAGGCCTTATTCGCCTGGTGCGCGGCGTTCCAGTGATGCGCGATCTCCGCGGGAGCCGTCTCCGCACTCATCAGCTCGGGATGCTCCTCTAACAGCCTCGCGAAGCGCGCGTGTAGCCGCGCGTGCTGGCCCGGCAGCAGGTCGTCGTGCACCACCTCACGCAGCAACGCGTGCCGGAAGCTGTATCCGGTCTCATCGGTGGTGAGGACGGCAGCGTCAATCGCCTCGCGCAGCTGATTCTCCAACTCACCGTCCGATGCTTCGGCAGCCGCTGCGAGCAGCTCATGATCAACACGATTGCCCGCGACCGCAGCCAACTGCAACGTTTGCTGGGTGCGCTCCGAGAGGCTCAGAACCCTTACGTTGAGCGCATCGCGGAGCGTGTCAGGCATGTCGATACAGCCGCGAGCGGCCGATCGGGTGAGCTCTTCAACGAAATACGGGATGCCCTCGCTGCGCTTGTAGACCAGATCGATGACCACGTTGCTGGGCGGCCGTTCCATCAGCTGGGTGAGCAGCTCAGCGACTTCCGCGCGCTCCAGATTCGGCAGATCGATGCGTACGGTCCCGGGGAAGCGTCCGACATCGGCCAGGAACGGGCGCAACGGATGCCGGCGGGTCAGTTCGTCGCTGCGGTACGTGGTGATGATCATCACTGATGCATCGGTCAAGGCCCGAGCCAAAAAGCGGAGCAAGTGACGGGTGGACTCGTCAGCCCAGTGGATATCCTCCATGACCACTACCAAGGGGCCGTTCTCGCTGGCCCGCTCCAACAACATGGCGACGACCTCATAGAGACGCAGCCTGATCGTGTCGTCGTTCTCACGCGGCGCCGTACCCAGGTCGGGGAGCAATGCACCGAGTGCCTCCCGTCCGGCGCCGGCCCACTCGAGGATCTGATCCCGGCCGTGTTGGTTGACGAGGTCGCGCAGGGCGCCCACGATCGGCGCGTAGGGCAGGCCTTCCCCACCCATCGGCACACATTGTCCGCGGATCACCTGGGCCTTGCGGTCTGCGAGCGGTCCGAAAAGATCGGCAACGAAAACTTCGACAACCGTGGTCTTACCAGCCCCGGCATCACCCCCCATGATGACGAAACGGCTGCCGTCGTCGATGACCTCGTCGAGGATCCGGCCGAGCTGGGCACGCTGCTCAGCCCGGCCGACGATGCCGTGGTTGCGCAGGGTCGTGGCCGATCTGGCCGCTCGAACCATAAGCACTATCGTGCCACCTTGCGCTGACGCCTGACCGGGTCGCGCTTAGTGCGCGACCCGGTGCTGGGGCGTCGCCATTCCACGCTGTTCCTGATGCGGGGTCGCGGTGCTGATGCGCCGCTCGCGACGGGCCAGAAGCTTGCGCCACCAGCTCACTCGGCCGTTCAGCGCCGCCCGAATCTGCCAGTTCTCCTCCGCAAGCCGCGCCAACTCGCGTTCCCGCTGATCCGTCAAAGCCTGGTAGGTGTAGTCGTTGATTAAGGTCATTTCAGCCTCCTGTTCGCTCCTGATAACCAGGGTGGTTCTAAGGCCTGGAGCCGTAACACGTGGAAGTTACCTATCTTTTTGACGGCCTCCGGGCTGAGGTACCTAAGGTGCCTTAGACGCCGTTGGTGAGGAGTGGGCGTACGCGGGTACAACTACAGATGTGCCGAGGCTCAGGAGGGTCTCACCACGAGATCCGGGATGGACCCGGCGGCGAGCCGGGAAGGGATTCGTCTATCTGGACGAGTCCGGCAACCGCCTTCCCGAGGACCAGGCGCAGCGCTGCAAACTGCTGGTCATCCCACCGGCATGGGAGCAGGTGTGGATCTGCCCGATACCCAACGGGCACCTGCAGGCAGTTGGCACCGACGACGCGGGACGCCGGCAGTACCTCTACCACGAGCAGTGGCGGGTGCAGCGTGATCGATTGAAACACGACAGGGTACTAGAGATTGCAGCGCGGCTGCCAGCAGCCCGACGAGCCGTTGCCCGCCATCTGGAGCTGGAAGGGATGCCGTACGAGCGCGCGCTGGGCACCGCGTTCCGACTTCTTGATCTTGGCTTTTTCCGGATCGGCGGCGAGGCGTACGCAGAGAACAACAGCTACGGCCTGGCGACGATTCAGAAGGAGCATGTGACCATCGAGGATGGCGCCGTGATCTTCAACTACGCCGCGAAATCCGGTCAGGAACGTTACGTGGCGCTCGCTGATGATCTTGTGCTGCAAGCGGTCCGCGACCTGCTGGCGCGGCGTGGCGGCGGGCCGGAACTCCTGGCGTACAAGGACCGGCGGCGCTGGCGTGACGTCAGCTCCAATGACATCAACAGCTATCTCAAGGACCTCCTTGGTGAGGAGATGTCGGCCAAGGACTTCCGAACCTGGCACGGCACCGTGATCGCCGCCGTGGTACTGGCGGAGGCCAATGAACGCGCCAGGACGATGAGCGCCCGGAAGCGCGCCGTCGCCGCGGCGATGAAGGAGGTTGCCCGCTACCTCGGCAATACACCGGCCGTAGCGCGTGCCTCGTACGTTGATCCGCGAGTGATCGATCTCTTCAACGACGGCGCCACGATCTCGCCAGCGTTGGCAGCAACCGACACCGACCTCTCCGACGGCGCTACGCACGGCAAGATCGAGCGCGCTGTGCTGAATCTGCTGGGATCATGACGCCACTTGGCACCCTTTACCTCGACGTGGCGCTAGATGCAGATGGTGCGCAGTCCATGTAAGTGGTGCCAAGTGGCGTCAGGGCCCGACTTCTCTGGCGAACATCGGCGCCAGGAGTTATCCACAGATGTCGTGAAACCGGGTTCCGCTTCCAGGCCCGGGTTCGATGAAGTGTGTGCATGGACGACATCAAGCTCACCCGAGCCCTGATTGCTGAGGGTTATAACCACGACGACCTGAGGCGATTGCAACGAGAAAGTGAACTGGTCCGGGTGCGACGCGGGGCCTACGCCGGCTCCGACAGACCCGATCTGGCAGTTGAGGCGCGCCACCGACGACTGATTCTGGGAACTGCGCCTCAGCTTCGAGACGGCGCCGTCCTGAGTCATGGGTCGGCGGCTGTGTTGCATGGGTTGCCGGTGTGGTCCTCCGCGGTGGGGCGGGTCCACGTGACTCGTAACCGGCGGGGAGGCGGGAGAAAACGCAGTGTCGTCCAAGTGCACGGCGCTCCGCTCCTTGCTCCTGAAATTGTCTTGATCGACGACCTGCCCGTGACGTCATTGGTGCGTACCGTTCTGGACCTCGCCCGCACTTTGCCTATGACCCACGCGGTCGCGGCGGGTGATCGTGCGCTGGCGCTGGGTGTGACCCGACACCAACTCGACGCCGGATTGATCGCCATGGAACGTTGGCCGGGGATCCGGGCGGCCCGCCGGGTGGTGGAATTCCTGGACGTGCGTAGTGAGAGCGCCGGCGAGTCGGTGAGCCGGGTACGGCTCATGGAAGAAGGGCTACCGCGGCCAGAACCCCAGAGAGGGATCTATTGGCCGGATGGCCGGCTGATCGCCCGTGTCGACTTCTACTGGGAGGAGCAGCACACCGTTGGCGAGTTCGATGGAATGATCAAGTACGGTCGGCTGCTCAAACCCGGTCAGCGGATCGAGGACGTGATCTTCGACGAGAAGGTGCGCGAAGACGAACTGCGGGACTTCGGTCTACAGGTTGTCCGGTGGATCTGGCGTGACCTGCATCGCAGCGGTGTCCTTCGTGATCGGGTGATGCGCGCCTTCGCACGCGCGTCCTGACACCACTTGGCACCCCTTACGTGGACGTGGCACTAGCTGCAGATGGTGCAGAGTCCAACCAACTGATGCGAAGTGTGTCAAAGGTGTTGCAGCGGCCCTCGTACGCGCACCGCTCAGCTCTGCGGCTGGGCGGTCAAGGTCTCGAGCAACTCCCGGTCCTCCGGCGCGAGCCAGGTTTCGTCGAGCAGGGTGCCCCCAGCTCGCTGGATCGCGGCGCTCAGCGGAGCGGCCCAGGTGTGCTCGATGAGCGCGACAGCCGCGGTACCTCCCACAGGTATGGCGTCGGCGAGAGACCACGTTGGAGCATCTTCGCTTCCCGCCGGTTGCTCCGCGATCTTGGTCGCCTCTAGTCCCGTGTCCGCCGGTTGTCCGAGGACCTCGGCCGCCAGCCCTCCAAGATCAGCTGGCAATCCCTCCGGGGCCTCCACGATCTCGAAGGTACTGTCTCCCGTTCTCGTGACCACGAGGATGTCGATGAGACGGACGATGCCGGCCTCTCGGAGCCGCGTAAATTCCGCGAGCACCTCACCGGAGAACCGCGGTTGATCAAAGCCCACAACCAGGACCTGCACCGGCCCGATCACTTGATCACCCGCGCCCGCAGCTCCTGAAACTCCACCTGGGTGATCACACCGGCGTCCAGCAGCTGCTGCAACGCCAGCTCAGCATCGCGCCGGGTCTGCGTTGCGGACGCCTGCGGCCCGGACTGCGCGGCCGTCGGCACGGGTGCGCGTACGAAGGCTCCGCCCGCTGTCATCGGATCCGCGAAAGTCGGTGGTGGCGCGGTTGGATGAGATGCCGCGTACGCCTGCGCAGGCGAGAATCGACCCCCGTAGTAGGGCACGCTCCCGGTCATGCCAACACGCTGTAACTGCTTCGGCACCAACAGCATCGGCCCTCCTCCGCTCGTGAATCTAACTGTACGAAGCTGAGGCCCGCGCGAGACCAAGGCCTGCCGACCTGTGCCCTTCGACAGGCGCCGTCCTGAGCTTGTCGAAGGGCTCAGGGCACATGCTGCTTAACGATCGTCCTCGTACGGCCCGGGCAACTCGACGCTGAGCCATGCCGACACGAAGACATCGCCCCAAGCGGTCAGTGCGATCTCGCTCTCCGTCTGCGTGAAGATTCCAAGATCGTCGAATCTGTACAACGCAAAGGGCAAAGTCGAGTGGATCACGCGACGGACGATCTCATACTCCGACCGATCTCGATCGCTAGGCGGAAGCACCCAGCTGACCGCGAACTCCTCGATTTCGTCGAGGGGAATCGCGTGGGGCCGCCGGACATAAGTGCGGAGCAGCGCGTAACCCAACACGGGAAGTCCGAACCCGGGCTCCTCGTCCAGATAGCTGAGCAGCATATCCAAGCCAGCCTCTGTCGCAAGCGCGACGGTCTCCTCATCGTCTAGCTGCTCCGGCCACGCGGGGTACGCCCAGCGTCCCTGGACTCGGATCACCTGGCAGGCTAGAGCGGCGTTCCACAACCGGTCCAGCGCAAGACAATCCCGAGCGCTGCGCCACGTCTGCAGCGGCGCCACTGCGTCGAGGAACGTCTCCATCTCCTCCGGCGACACCTGCGCACGCATCTCCGCATATTCGCGTTCCAGCCACCCGCGTGACCAGGCGACCAACCCAAGATCATCAAAAGCCCGCCGAGCGGCTGCGGGTCTCAGTACACCAGTTGATGTGACCTCGGCACGCGGCTCGATCCAATGTGTCAATGCCTCAAGCTGGCTGATCAGTCCCGCCTTGCGGATGATCGGTCCGACTTCGCTCGGCGACGGCAGGTCACCCTGAGGCAGCTCGTACCTGAACGCTTTGATCAGCGCTTCGATCTCGTCGTCGGTCCGGTACGTGGTCATCGCGCGGCTGCGCCCGCTCAGATCGCCCTGCGGTGGATCCAGGCGCTTGCGCTCGTGGATCGGGAGCTCGTTCCAGGCTGCGCCGATTTGGTCCAGACGATCTTGCAACTCATCCACCGAAGCAAGGTTGTCCAGACTGATCCCGATGCTCTCTCCGTAGTTGATCATGCTCTTCCCCGGCGACCAGTTCGCGCGGTCCTGTGCAGCGGCAGCCATCTTCTTGGCGCTGCGCCGAGCCTCCTTGGCCAGATCCGCCGGGGCCGCGGACCGAGCCGACATGCGACCGGTACTGCGGAGGAACCGGAAGTACGCGTCGAGGGCGTCCACGACGTCCTCGCTTGGCAACGGCTCCGTCGGACCTTTGGCGGGCACCAGTCTGAGCAGCAGGTCCTCAACCGATCCCGCCGGCCACAACGTCGGCTCGAGATCGTCGTACGTCGCACGGAGATCGAGCAGGGTCGAGAGCAGTTCTACGTCGACGTCCCGATTCTTGGCACGGAGCCAGGTTGTGAAGTGGCTGAGCAGGAGCCGATGGGGAGCGTCTATCACGGCACACATGGTAGGAGCGGCGCCCACCAACGTTCTGCTTTACTGCCACGAAAGGTGGGAGGTGGGAATGGCCGAGCAGGATGCGGGGCCAAGGCTCTTGCCGATCCTCGGCTGGCTTCGGACGTACGACCGTCGTTGGCTGCGTGGGGATCTGATAGCCGGGGTAACTGTGGCGGCCCTGATCGTTCCCAAGAATCTGGGCTACGCCGAAATCGCCGGAATCCCAGTGCAAAACGGCCTCTATGCAGCAGCCGCCGGTGCCATCCTGTATGCGATCTTCGGCACCTGTCGGCAGATCTCGATGGGTCCCAGCTCCGGGCTCGCCGCTGTTGCCGCCAGCGCGATATTCGCCGCCGGAATCACCGACCAAATCGATGTCGCCTCTTTTGTTGCGGGCATCACATTGGCGTCTGGAGCGCTGTTCCTACTCCTGGCGGTGTTCAAGCTGGGCTGGATCGCCCAGTTCATGTCCCGTGCGGTCGTTACAGGATTCCTGTTCGGAGCGGCGCTCGATGTCGTGATCGGCGAGCTCCCCAAGATCACTGGCACCGAAGCAACCGGGGAGAACTCCTTGCAGGAGTTCATCTTCTGGCTGGGTACGCTCCCTGACACCCAGTGGTTGACGCTCATTGTCGCGATCGCCGCACTGGCTGTGGTGTTCGGCCTGCGCATATTTGCCCCACGCGTTCCCGGCGCACTCGTGCTGGTTGTCGGTGGTCTGCTAGCAAGCTGGCTGCTCAACCTGGGCGATCACGGCGTCGCGCTGGTTGGTGACGTACCACGAGGGCTACCCCGATTCGAGCTTCCAGACGGCGGATTGCTCTGGGACCACTCCGTCATTGTGGCGGTGGCTGCTGTCGCGTTGATGTTGATCGGCTTCTCACAGACGGCAGGCGACGCCCGAGCTTTCGCGGTCAAACACCACTACCAGATCGACATCAACCAGGAGTCTGTGGCGCAGGCGCTGGCGAACACCGGAGCCGGGCTCTTCCAAGGTATGCCGGTGTCGACAAGCCTCTCGGCAAGCTCGCTCAACGATCACTCCGGTGCCAAGACCGGCCTGGCGTCCATGACATCCGGGATAACTGTGCTCGTGACGCTGCTCATCCTGGCGCCGCTGTTCTCCGACCTGCCGAAGGCGGTTCTCGCCGCAGTGATCATCGAAGCAGTCGTGAGGGGCATGATGAACATCCCGGAAATGCGGCGGTTGGCGCGTGTTCAGCGCTTCGACTTCTGGATCGCCATGATCGCCATTCTGGCCACTCTGGTGTTCGGTGTGCTCGCCGGAGTCATGATCGGCATCGGACTGTCGCTGGTGTGGTTGATCGCTGTGACCACCCGACCCAATATCGCTCTGCTCGGACGTGAGCCAGGCACCCAGGTCTATCGGGACATCTCCACGCACCCCGACGACGAGCAGCCTCCCGGCATCGCCATCGTCAGGCTCGACGGTGACCTCTTCTTCGCTACGGCCGATGCGCTCGAGGACAAGATGCGGGACGTCATCCACACATCGACCGCGCTCAATGCGATAGTGCTCGATTGTGAGGGCATCAACTTCGCCGACGCGCAAGGTGCGGCGAAGATGGCCGAGATCGCCCAGCTCGCGGAGGAATCAGGACTTATCCTGCGACTCGCCCGCGTGAAGCCAAGGGTGGCAGCGATCCTTGACAGGGATGGAGTGCTGGAACGCATTGGGACCGATCACATCCACGGCAATGTTTACAGAGCCGTGGAGGCACAGGCGGCTGAGACTGCCGACAAGACTGGCTCGGAGACGACCTGATCTATCGGATAGCGAACGTTTCGGCGAGGCCGGGTTCGCGAGAACAGCCACCAACGCCGCTCAGCGGGCCAAATACCCTCCATCCACCGGGTAATAAGCGCCAGTCACGAACGAGGAGGCGTCGCTGGCCAACCACGCCACAAGCTCGGCGACCTCTTCTGGTCGGCCCATCCGCTGCAGGGCGTGTTGGCCCGCCAGGAAGTCGATCGCTGGTTGGTCCAGGTTGGCTTCCAGGAGCGGCGTCATGATGAAGCCAGGTCCCACGGCGTTCACCCGTATGCCATCGGCTGCATGCTCCCAGGCCGCCGCTTTCGTCATACCCAGAACGCCATGCTTGGCCGCGACGTACGCGCTGGACATGGCAAAGCCGACCTGGCCCAAGATCGAAGCCATATTGATCACGGAGCCGCCGCCGTTGCGCCGCATCACCTGGATACCGGCGCGTTGGGTGTAGAAGACGCCGTCGAGGTTCACCCCGATCACCTTGTGCCAAGAGTCGTCGCTGTACTCGGCCGTCGGCTTCTGCTCCCCGCCGATACCAGCGTTCGCGACAACAATGTCGACCCGGCCAAGATCATTGGCCACTTCCTCCATCGCATCGGTGACCCGTTGCGAGTCGGATACATCGACTATCGCCGCACGCGTGGGGCGGCCGTACTGCTCCAGCTCGGCGACCGCCGTCTCCAGCGCCTCAGCATTCAGATCCCACAGCGACACGGCAGCGCCCGAACGAGCCAGCGCGTGACCACATGCGAGTCCGATGCCCGAAGCCCCTCCGGTGACGACTGCGACCTTGCCGTCGAGTTCGTAGTTGATCATGTCTCCTCGTGATCTGTTGCCGACTCTTTCACAGGCGGCGGTCTACTGCGCCAGAAATCCCCCGTCGACAGGCAGTATTGCGCCAGTGATGAAGGAGGCTTGATCGGAGGCAAGGAACAAGATCGCCTCCGCCACCTCGCTCGGCTCCCCGAGTCTTCCCATCGGATGCGCAGCCTTGATCGTTTCCAGATACTCTGGCCCACCTGGCTCGTCTGGCAGCCGCTGCACCCGCTCGGTGTTAATTGTTCCTGGCGCGACCGCATTTACCCGGATACCTTGGTTGGCCCATTCAACAGCCAGATGCTTCGTCAGGCCCGTGGCGACGAACTTCGCGGGACCGTACGTCGACTGCCGCGCTTGACCCGCCATTCCCGAAATCGAAGACAGACAGACGATGGAACCACCGCCGTTGATCAACATCTGCTCGATCGCGTACTTGCACGTTAAGAACATGCCGCGGCCGTCGATGGACATAACCTCGTCCCAATCATCCGTTGTGGCTTCGAGCACAGATGCCAACGGAATGATGCCCGCATTGGCCACGGCAATGTCGAGCCGCCCGTATTGCTCGACCGCCACCTCGATCATCAGGCGCGCGTCATCGGGCTTCGACACATCCGCCGTGACGACAGCGACACCGCCTGCCACGTCGACGAGGGAATCGTGCAGCGCCGACAAGCCATCGGTGTTGATATCGGCAAGCACGAGGCGCGCCCCCTCCCGAGCAAATAACTCCGCCGTTGCACGGCCTATCCCGGCAGCGGCACCGGTTATCAGAGCACTCTTGCCGAGCAAGCGCCCAGAACCCGCTCCGGTGGATGACTCCGTCATTGCCCGATCTTCCTCTCTTTGACGTCTAGGACGTTGACGCTGGCATTGGTAAGGCCACGCCTGTTGTCAAGATGTGGGGCGTGACCACCTCCCCAAGCCCTACGCCCGGCCAGATCCGTCGCTGGCGGCAGTATCTCGCCGACGAGCGCTCTGAGGCCGCCGGCTACCGCAGACTAGCGGAGCGCCGTGCCGGCGAGGAGCGAGACATCCTGCTGGCGCTTGCCGACGCGGAGAAGCGGCACGAGTCGCACTGGTTGGACCTACTCGGAGACGACGTCGGGCCGCCGCGCCGCAGCAGCCTGGGCACCCGGTTGTTGGTGTTCCTGGCCGCGCACTTCGGCGGTGTCTTCGTGCTCGCCCTGATGCAGCGTGCCGAGGGCCGCTCGCCGTACGAAACGGATGTGGACGCTACCGACCAGATGGCTGCCGACGAGCGGATTCACGGCGAGGTGTTGCGCGGGCTTGCCGCACGCGGCCGGGTCCGACTCTCTGGGACGTTCCGGGCGGCGGTTTTCGGCGCTAACGACGGCCTGGTCAGCAACTTGGCGCTGGTCCTCGGGATCGGCGCCACCGGTGTCGACGTACGCACGATCTTGTTGACCGGCCTTGCTGGCTTGCTGGCCGGAGCGCTGTCTATGGGCGCCGGCGAGTATGTGTCGGTACGGTCGCTGCGCGAACTTCTCGAGTCCACGCAGCCCGATCCGGAGTCGCAATCGGCGTTGCCGCATCTGGATGTTGACGCCAACGAGCTGGCGCTGGTCTACCGGGCTCGCGGGATGGAGCCGTCGGAGGCAGAGGAGCACGCCCGTACGGTGCTGGGCACGCTGCATCTGGATGCCGTCGAGCCAGAGGTGGCCGGCGTCGACGAGCACGAGGCAGTTGGCTCCGCGTGGCGGGCGGCCTATTCCAGCTTCGGTTTCTTCGCTTCCGGTGCGGTGGTGCCGGTGCTGCCGTACCTGTTCGGCGCCTCGGGCTGGGCTGCAGTCGTGATCGCCGCCGCGTTGGTCGGCATCGCGTTACTCGGTACGGGTGCGGTCGTCGGCCTGCTGTCCGGCGCGTCGCCACTCAAGCCGTCGCTGCGCCAGCTCGGCATCGGCTACGGCGCTGCCGCGGCCACATACCTGCTGGGTCGGGCGTTCGGCGCCACAGTCGGCTGAGCGAAACCGACACGGAACTGTCACGGTCGAACGTGTCGAGGTCTCTCATCTTGTAGGAGCGGCGATCGCCCACCGCCCGACGAGAGGAGACGACTATGACCGAACACCCGTCGACGCAGACGCAGGCCTACCCGCACTCCAGCGGCGTGCCGTCCGCGAGTGAGTTCACGTCTAGCCCGCTGCGCGACCGCATCCGGGTGGACCTCGATGCACCGGTCTCCGAAGTGTGGGACCTGATGGGCGATCTTTCGCGGTTTCCCGAATACAGCGTCGGACTCGAGCGGGTCGACGCGGTGCTGGATGAGGACGGTAGGTGTGTCGAGTACACCTGTTACTTCAAGCCTCTCGTGGAGGGTTCCGAAGGTGCTGTGAGCCGCGATGTGATGAAGTGGTACGAGCCGAATCGCGGCTACCTGTCGGTCGAGGTCGGTGGCAGCTGGGGCGGCAACGCGGTCGCGCTAATGACACTCGATCCGATCTCGACGGGAACACGTCTGACCTACGACATGCACTTCGACGCCGAGGATCTCGCCTGGGCGAAGGCCCACATCGATGAGGCGCAGACGGCCATGATGGTGGCCGTAGTCGCCCGCTTCGGAGGCACGCTTGTCGAGCGTTATGTCGAGCCATAACGAGGCCGACTTCGGCGGCGCGCTGGACGGACTGGCCCGGCGGGCCGCCGGGGGCGACCGCGACGCGCTCTCAGAGCTGGTGCGCGCTATCCAGCATCCGATGTACCGGCTGGCGCTGCGGTTCCTGGGCAATCCCGACGACGCCCAGGACGCCTGCCAGGAGATCCTGATCCGGATCGTCACCCGCCTCGGCACTTTCGAGGGTCGTGCGAAGTTCTCCACCTGGGCGTACACAGTGGCGGTTCGGTCGTTGCTGCGGACGCGGAAGCGCCTCTACGAGTCGGCTGTACAAGGGGCCGACCAGTATGCGGCGGCCCTCGATGCGGGGCTTGGCGACGTCGACCCGACGTTGGAGGAGGCCGAGTACCGACTGCTGAGCGAGGAGGTTCGGATCAGCTGCACGTACGGGATGCTGCTCTGCCTTCCGCGACCGCGGCGGGCGGCGTACCTGCTCGCTGATGTGCTAGGGCTGACGGACCGCGAGGGGGCAGAGATTCTCGACATAAGCCGCGAGGCTTTCCGTCAGCGCGTCTCGCGGGCGCGGCGGACGATCCGGTTCGTGATCGACAACCGCTGCGGCCTGGTTGACCCCGCCAACCCGTGTCGCTGCGGCCGGCAGATCGCGAGCGCCGAGAGCGCCGGCATCATCGACCGCAGGCGCCTGCCACTCGCACGGCACCCCCGCCATGAGGTGCGCGTCTGGATCGAGCCGGTCGCAAAGCAGCTCGACGCCGTCGGTGCGATCGGCGACCTCTACCGCTTCGATCGCTTCGCGGCCCCTGCCGAAGTGTGGGAGGACCTACGGGCTCGGTTTCCCGAGCTGCTGAACGCCGACTGAGCGGGTGTCGGGAGCCCGCCCCGCCGGCCGCCTCGGGTGCCGCCCGCGACTACCGGAATTGGCGCGGAACTGAGCGGCCGGATCAGATTGCGTATGCGCCCAGGAGGTCCCGGGCAGAAACTATGCCGATCGACCCGGTGTCGTCATTGACGAGCAGATGACGCACATAGTGCTCCATCATGAGCACGGCGGCCGCCTGGACGCTCGTATCGGGCGTGCATGTCACGACGCGACGGCTGTCGATGTCGGCTGCGGTCGTCGAATCGAGATTCTTCCCGGCCGCAATTGCCACAACTACGTCGCGCTCGGAAACGATGCCATGAACCTGGTCACCTTCGGTTACCACTAAGGCTCCTACCCCCTCGGCTGCCATGCGCTGGGCCAGCTCACGCACTGTGGCGTCGTGGCCCGCGCGGATCAAGGTGTCCGAAACGAACATTCGCACTTGATCAGATCCACGACCAATATCGTCGCGGGTCTCGCCGATCGCGGGGTCATTCATCGCCTGCCAGCCTATCCTGACTGCAACCTGGACGAGCTTCCAAGTCGACGGTGGTGGAGAAGATCATCTCCGGAGCACGCAAAGGTCAACAGACGATCTAGACCCAAAGATCATTTCTTGCGACCTGTCGTGTGTGATCAGCCAGGAATCCCGAACTCACAGCTGACGGCAGACTTACCAGTTCGGATCACCGAGTTCTGCTTGCAGGCTCGCCAATGCCTTCTTCGTCGACTGAAGCTTTTCGTCAAGGTCTTGAGCCAGTGAGAGTAGTTTCTGGTCACCCGTTACCCCGACGGCTTCCGTCTCCGCCGTGTAGGTCATCTGAATGGTGTCGGATGTGCCGATCAGGCTTCGGGTAGCGTTTTGAAGGCTGGCGAGTCGCTCGACGATGCGGAGCCAGTCCTTCTGCGCCCGTTCGAGATCGCGGGCAAAAGAGGCGTTTGCCAAGGTGGCTTTGATCGCGCCCGGTGATGTCGGGAGGTCGATTTGAAGCACCTCCCGGAAAACCAAGGCTTCGCTAAGCGTTATCTCCTGCGCTCCCGACTCAATCTTTCTGACGTCCTCTTGCCGGAAATCCAGGCCGTAAGCCCGTACACGCCTGGTGAATTCGGCTTCCGACATCTCTGCTGTTTCGCGGGCCTGCGCCACGCGAGCACCAAATTCCCCTACCCAGGGCCGTCGCCCTTTGTCAGCGTGCTGGTCCATAGCTCCAGACGGTAGTCCACACGTTCTTCGTCGTGGATCTGGCCAGATCCGATGACACCGCCGGCCCCACACCCGACGGAAACCTGGTCTTCGTCTATGGGACATCGATGCCCAACCACTCGAGGTACAGCTACATCGAGCACTACGTTGAGAGCCATCGGCCGGCCCAGGTGGATGGACTTCTCTACAACTGCGGCACCTTTGACACACTCCGCATCAGTTGGTTGGACTCCGCACCATCTGCAGCTAGCGCCACGTCCAGGTAAATGGTGCCAAGTGGCGTGAGGGCGCGCGTGCGAAGGCACGCGCCACCTCGTCGGCGGCGGTCAGTCGGCGAAGACTTCCTTCGCCACGGTGACGGCGGACATCGCCCGCGGCCAGCCGGCGTAGAACGCCAGGTGGATGATGACCTCCTTGAGCTCGGTCTCGGTCAGGCCGTTGTCCTTGGCACGTGCGAGGTGGGGCCGGAGCTGTTCGGTACTGCCGTTCGTGATGAGCGCTGCGACTGTGACCAGGCTGCGGTCTCGCTTGGTCAGTTCGGTACGTTCCCAAACGTCGCCGAACAAGACGTCGTCGGTGAGCGAGACCAGCTTCGGGGCGAAGTCGCCGATCGCTTTCTGCGCAGGGGTCATGGCTTGCGAGTCGGGCATTTCAGGTTCTCCTTCATGATCAGGAACGCGGTTGGAGCTTGATCGTGGCCGATTTGGCCGCAGGGGTCAGCACGGCGTCCACATAGCTTGTCGGGTATCGACGGTATTTGGCGCGGTACGCGGCATCGATTTGAGTG
>JBKPAB010000066.1:0-12336 GCA_046726195.1 Actinomycetota bacterium | reverse complement strand
AGGCTGCTCGCGCCTGTCACCTCTGCAGGAACTCACGTACACGTTGGTTCCTTACGCGATGCACACGTTGCAAAGTGTGTAAGGCGACTGGAACGAACGTGTACGTTCGTTTCCGCGCCAGGGTGTGGGGCCCGCAGGCGCCGCCGTCAGACAGTGACGTGCTCGGTCGGGCTGCCATAAAACTGAAGAGCGGACTTCCGCACGAGTAGGTCTTCATCGCTGATGGACCAGGTGTGTCCATCGCTGGAGGGTGCACGCATCGAGACGAAGTTGAAGCGGTCCGCGCTGTAGATCCGTCCTCCGCTGCGCCGCACCTTGTCCAGGAAGGTCGTGTCGACCCGCCGCGGCAGGTTCTCCATCGGCAACTCCCGCATTACATTCCGCGGAGCCATGATCGTGCCGCCCTGAACCAGGTCAACGTAGCGATGTTCGGCTCCGGCGAAGCGGAGCAGGGTGGCGCTCGATCCGCGCAGGTGGACGTAATGAGCCCACTTGCCGACCACCTGTGCGTCCGTCCAGGTGAAGGCACGAACCAGATCTGACAGGTAATGCGGTCCGTACCAGTTGTCATCGTCCATCTTCGCCACGTACCGCCCGTCAGCCGCGGCGATGCCGAGGTTCAGGCAGGCCCCCAACGTCAGCGTCTGGTCAGCAGGAATGACCACATAGCGGTCCACGCCATAACGCTCCGCCAAACGCTTCAGATCGTCCTCGTCGGCAACGAAACCGTGGGTCACCACAATCAGCTCGAGGTTGCTGTGGACCTGGCGGCCGGCGAAGGCCATCACGTTGACCAGTTGATCCAGGCGCTTTGTCGGCACGACCGCGGAAACACTAACTTCGCCCACCCCGGTGTCATCGATTCCGACCGCAGCCAGCACCTGCCGTACCCGGTGCAGGTAGAGGTGTTCGTCAAACACGCGGCGGTGAGCACGAAGCGCAAGACGATCGCGATGTTCAGGTTGGTTGACCAGAATTCTGATGGCGCGCGTCGCGCTCTCCTCATCATCGACGACGGTGATGGTGTCGCCGAAGAAAGGTTCAATGGATGCCGCTTGGGTACTCACCACGGCGGTCTGGGCAGCGGAAAGCTCGAATAGCCGACGAGCACACATGGTTGGTGAGTCGGTGACGGAGTTGACGTTCAGGAAGACCTTGTAAGAGGTGTACGCGGCCAACATGCGTTCGTACTCCAGGGAGCCGACTACAAACCCATTTAGATGCCGTGGGAACTGGTACCGAGGATCACCTTTCTTCTCCATCCGGGAGTAGATGTCCAGCCCGACGTCTGCTGCCGCGGTCAACAGGTAATCCATTTGTTCGCGCCGCTCCGGATGCTTGTCGGCGAAGTACGTGCCCGCGAAGGCGACGTCGTATTGACGCCCCTTGCCCCTCAGCACCGGGTTGTGGATGCGCGGCTGAGCGGCGAAAGGAAGCAAACCAATGCGGTCATGGCCGAGATCGCGCCGATAGTCGGCGATTCGATCGGCGTCGACGGTGAACACGTGGTCGAAAAGGGCTGCCGTCGCGACGAAACGGTCGTAGTTGGGCGGATCCTCCTTGTTCCAAAAGACAGTGGGGATCTCATTCGCCTGACACCACGCCACCAAGTCGCGCAACGGCTGGCTCGGTCCGCGCTCGGTCGACATCGCTAGCCGCCAGGCGCCACGGTTGCCGCTCCAGGCGGACTCGACAAAAAGCAGCGCCGGCCTCCGCTGTTCCAGCTTTTCGCGCCAGTCGTCTGGGGTGATTAGGATCTGGTCCCACTCGTACTGAAAAGCAAGCTCCGAAAAGGCGTCGAGGATCACTGCCACCGCGAGGTTTGGGCGAGCCACAGGTCCCCTCGGTATCTCGAAGTGGGGCAAATGCCGGTGTTCGAGGACCGTACGCGGCAGCATCCTTTTGGATCTGGCGTACCGGGCAATCCGTCGGTAAAGCTTGGCCCGAGCCTCGGGACCGCTGGTAGCCAGTTGGAACAGGCGTCGGACTCGGCGAAGGTTGCGCTGAAGTCGATCAGTTGGTGGTTTGTTGATCTTCGCGACAGGGGAAGTCACGCATTAACCGCCTGAGCTAGCACTTCGGCGATACGGGGACCCGCCTGACCATCCCACAGCGGCGGCGTCGGCCAATGCGTCAGCCGCCCACGAGCCAGGATCTTCTTGACTTCATCTGCCAGATCAGCCCGAGTTGTCAACCGATTCGTACCGTGGGAGATGGTCACCGGCCGCTCGGTGTTGTCACGGACCGTGAGACACGGAATTCCCAGCACCGTGGTCTCTTCCTGAACGCCGCCGGAGTCAGTGATGACCGCGATGGCGCCTTGGACCAGCCCCAGAAACTCGAGATATCCCACCGGTTCGATCACCAGAAGCTGCGGATGGTCCATCAGGCCCGCCTGGGCGAGCCGGTGCCAGCCCCGGGGATGGAGTGGGAGGATCACCTGAACTTGATCGGCAACACTGCGCATCGCCGCCACCAGTTCCCTGATGTCGGCCGAGTCGTCCACGTTGCTGGGGCGATGCAGCGTCGCGACAACATAATCCCCAGTGATTCCGTGCACCTTTTGTGCGACCTGGGAGTCGAATCGGTCGATGTTGCCGAGCAGGGTATCGATCATGGAGTTGCCGACGAAATGAATCTTGTCCGCTGCGATGCCCTCGTTTCCGAGGTGCGCGATGGCGTCGGGGCTGGTGGCCAGCAACACACTCGACAGGCGATCAGTGACAATGCGATTGATTTCCTCAGGCATCCTCATGTCGAAGCTGCGGAGCCCCGCTTCCACATGCGCAATGGGAATGCCCATCTTCGCCGCCACCAAGGCAGCCGCGACCGTGGAGTTAACGTCGCCGTACACGACGATGAGATCTGGCCGGCGTTCGACAAACAGATCCTCAAGCGCCGTCATGATGGCAGCGGTCTGGCGGCCGTGACTGCCGGAGCCGACGCCGAGATTGACGTCAGGCCGCGGCAACTGCAATTCACGAAAGAAAACCTCTGACAGCTTGTCGTCGTAGTGCTGGCCCGTGTGAACCAACAACTGCCTGACCGGGTAAGCCGCCAGAGCCCTGATGACCGGGGCAGCCTTAGGGAAGTTGGGACGTGCGCCGGTTACGTGAAGGATGAGGGGAGGCATCCGACCTTCCGCTGGAGAGATCGTGTCGTACGGGCGGGCAAGATCGCGATACATATTATGGGCTGACACGGAATAGACCTACTTCAATCGCTGGTACGCGCCGAATGCCCTTCTGGTAAGGAGACATGTTGTCAGAGTTGTGGCGGGTATTGGCAACCATCCGGCACCTCCCTTTAGCGGCGTACATCGTCCGGTCTCACCTGTCTCGCGACCGCTGGACGACGGCCTGGCTGGCCTGGCGCGTCCTGCCAGGATCGGTCCGTCGGCCGCTCCTGAGTTTGCGTGCGGTACGCGGTTCGATGGTGGGCGCCCTCGGCTTAGCCGCTGAGGGCAGGCGATCTGAGGCTCGTCGCACCCTTGTTGAATTGGCCGAGCGAGGCCCGAGCCGGTCGATGCTGGCCGTGGCATCGGCGGCTACGGCTGTTGGAGAGCCATCAGTCGCCTGGAGCGCGCTGGCGAAAGCTCGTACGAGAGGTGCGGCTCGCAACCGCGTCGAAGCGCTGGTCCTTTGGAGCGAGGGCCACCTGCAGCGCGCACTCACCGTCGCCGGCGGCAGTACCGGTCATGAGAATCGTCGACTGGTCGCCCGCATGGAGGGTGATTTCAGTTGCCTGGTCCCGCGGCTGCGGGTGCCTTCGCGTACTGCGGGTCGAATCACCACCTCGGCTCAGTTCAAGATCAGCGGGAGCGCGGCAACCGTGATCCACGTAGTGACCAACGCTCTCCCTGAGGTGCAGGCTGGCTATACGTTGCGCACGCATGGGATCGCCCAGGCCCAGGTGGAAAAGGGGCACGAGGTGTGGGTGGTGCCGCGGCTGGGTTTCCCCGTCGACATCGGTGTCATCGGCGCTGCGGATCGGCTGACGCTGGAGCAAGTGAACTATCAGCGACTGCTACCGTGGCGCGGCGTTACCAGCTCGGCGGGCCCACGGCTTGATCAAAGCATCAGGGCACTTGAGCGGCTGGTAACCAAGCTCCGACCTGACCTGCTGCACGCTCATTCCAAGCATGACAACGCTCAGCGCAGTCTGGCAGTCGGCCGGCGGGTCGGCTTGCCAGTGCTGTACGAGGTGCGCGGCTTTCTCGAGGAGACCTGGCGGAGTCGGGGTGGCAACCCCGACACCGACCGGTATCGGATGTTCAAGGATGCCGAGACATGGTGCATGGAACAGGCCGACCTTGTGGTGACCCTGTCGGAGACGATGCGAGCCGAGATTCTGCGCCGTGGGATCCATCCCTCACACGTTGTGGTGGTTCCCAACGCGGTACCGAACGCGTTCCTGGACCCTCTGCCAGAGGGCACTGCCGCTCGCCGGAAATTGGGCATTGCCGAGCATGCGTACGTCCTCGGTGTGGTGAGCACGCTGACCGACTACGAAGGGGTACAGACGCTCCTCGATGCCATGCGGTTGATAGACACCTCGGCAGTGCATTTGCTTGTGGTCGGCGGCGGTCCGGCCGCCCACGACCTCCGGCGTAGCTCATTGGATCTTGCGGGCCGGATAACCTTCACCGGCAAAGTTCCCCATGCCGACATTCGGTCTTATTACGCCGCGATCGATACCTTCTGCGTGCCGCGGCAACGTACACCTGTAACCGAACTGGTGCCGCCACTCAAACCGCTCGAGGCGCTAGCATCGGGCGTCCCGCTCTTAGTCAGTGATCTGCCGCCGCTGCTAGAGCTTTTGAGCGAGAGCAGTGCCGGTTGGTCTGTGGCTGCGGACGTGCCTGAAGCGTGGGCAGCTCAGATCGAACGCCTCCGCGGCCAAGGTGAGGAGCGGCGGTCCAAAGGTCGCCAGGCGCGAGAGTGGGTGAAGGAGCACCGGACCTGGTCGAGACTTGCTGACACCTACGACGTCGTCTATTCCCGTCTCGGTGTCCGGACCTCACCGGCAGCCTCCTCCGGGCCCGGGCATTGATCGTGCAATTTTGTGATGCTGCTCGCGCGTGACAAATTGTCGACGCTCGCAGCATTGGCAACTGTGCTTAGATTGTTCACCGCTCCAGCGGCACATGATATGGAGGTCGGGCAGCATGGATGACTCTGTTGACGTCGTCATCATCGGCATGGGCTACGTAGGACTGCCGTTGGCGCGGGAGGCCAGCGCAGCGGGCCTGACTGTGATCGGTCTCGATATAAATCCGGAAGTGGTCGAGGGGCTCAACCAGGGCCGCTCGCATGTCGACGATCTTTCTGACCCCCAGGTCGCCGAGATGATTCAGCGGGGCTTCTTTGCCACCGCCGACCCTAGCCAGCTACGCCGAGCCCGCACCATTGTGGTTTGTGTCCCAACGCCACTGTCGAGGGACGGAACTCCCGATCTAGGTCCGCTGCGCCTTGCGGTGCGTTCTGTCGCCGAACACCTCCAGCCGGGCACTCTTGTGATCTTGGAATCCACGACATATCCCGGCACCACGGACGAAGTGATGCGGCCGATGCTCGAGGCCGGAGGAATGGTTGCGGGGGAGGACTTTTGCTTGGCGTTCTCGCCCGAGCGGATCGACCCGGGCAACGAGCTCTTCGGCCCCAAGAACACGCCAAAGGTCATCGGCGGCTACACCTCGGCGTGCGCTGACAAGGCTGAAGCCTTCTATTCCCAGTTCATTGACGTGGTGGTTCGGACCAAAGGCACTCGCGAGGCCGAAATGGCCAAGTTGCTGGAGAACACCTATCGTCATATCAACATCGCGCTAGTCAACGAGATGGCCCAGTTCTGCCACGAGCTCGACGTTGACCTGTGGGATGTGATTGCCGCGGCGAGCACCAAACCTTTTGGATTCCAGGCATTCCGGCCGGGCCCTGGGGTTGGCGGACATTGCATCCCAATCGACCCCAACTACCTGTCCCATCGGGTACGCGCAAGGTTGGGATATCCGTTCCGCTTCGTGGAGTTGGCTCAGGAAATCAACGCCACCATGCCGAGGTACATCGCGCGGCGAATTCAAGACCAGCTCAACCAGGACGCGAAGCCGCTGCGGGGGTCGTTGGTGCTGCTCCTCGGGGTGACGTACAAGCCGGACATCGCTGACACGCGAGAGTCCCCGGCTATCGCATTGGCAAATGTCTTGATCCAACAGGGCGCCGTAGTGCGGTTTCACGATCCGCTCGTCAAGCAGTTCTCGGTGTCCGGGATCGAGCTCCCACGGGTCGACGACCTAGAGCTGGCGCTGGCGGAGGCAGACATCTGTGTCCTCTTGCAGAATCACGAGCAATATGACGTCGACGTGATGGCCGCAGGCTCACAACGATTCTTCGACACCCGCGGGGTGGCACGCCGGGCGGCAAACGTCCAGCTCCTGTAACGGACGTGTCCGCATGGGCGTTGGATCGCCAGACCTCCCGAAGCGGCGAGATCCGCGCACCTTCGGCGTTGGTCGTCACGGCAGTACATAACCCCCAAGATTCCAGGATTCGGCAACGCCAAATAACGGCTTTGATTGCCGCGGGGTGGCAGGTGACGTATGCGGCGCCCTTTCACGCCTTCGGCCTGGAAGTCCCTGGGGCGAGCCAAGCGGGCCTTGGTCGCGGCGGTCTGCGGTGTATCGATATCCCGCGGGCGTCTGGGAGGCACCGCGCGCGGGCCTGGCAGTCCGCCCGGACAATCATGCGGTCACTGGGCCCGGATCACGACGTGGTCCTCGTTCATGATCCTGAGCTTTTGTTGGCGGCCGCCGGACTTCGACTGAAGAATCTGATTTGGGATGTCCATGAGGACCCCGCGGCTGCGCTTCAGGTCAAGTCTTGGATGCCTGCGATGCTGCGCCGCCCCGTCGCCGCGGCTTGGCGGCGTGCAGAGCGGGTGGCGGAACGCCGGCACTATTTGTTGTTGGCAGAACCGGCCTATCAGCAGAGGTTTCGCCGCCGGCATCCGGTGGTTGCCAACTCAGTGTCTGTCCCGAAGGTTGTTCCGCCACCCGGTGATGACCGGGTCAGCTATTTGGGCACAATAACGATGTCGCGTGGCTGCCAGGCCATGATCGAAGTCGGCCGGGAGCTGCGCCGCCGTACTGGCGGCGCGGTCAAGCTCGAGGTGATCGGGGAGGCTGCCGACCCTGAGACGAGGCAAGCGTTGCAGAGCGCGGCACAAGTCGGCGATTTGAGTTGGCTCGGCTTTATGCGGAGCGGGGAGGCGCTGGCTCGCATTGCTGGTTCCCTGGCTGGGTTGTGCCTGCTGAAGGACCTCCCCAACTACCGGGTCAGTTTGCCGACCAAGATCGTGGAGTACTGCGCGCTGGGAGTGCCTGTGATCACGACGCCGTTACCGCTCGCTTCGTATCTGGTCAGGTCCGAGAATGTCGGTTTTGAGGTGCCATGGGACAACCCGAGCGCTGTTGTCGACGCGATCTTGAGGTTGCGCGCCGACGCTGAACTGCGGCGCCAGCTGGGTGCGAATGGCCACCGGGCCGCGCTGCGTGACCACGACTGGAACCGCCTGTCGGCCGATTTCGTACGAATCATGGATGAGGTAGCAAACCGGGGGCGCAACCGGGGCCGGCATGTTTGAGCGCCCCGCGCAGTTTGATCAAACCGCAGTCCCGGACTCGACGAGCGCCCAGGCGAGCAGGCCGAATGCGACGATCGAGGCGAACGCCCGCGCGTGATTCCAGCGCACCCATCGGGCCTCATCGAATCGCTCCCTGACGGTGTGCGGGTCTGTCAAGCGGTCGACGTCACCAGCGGCTTTGATTTCGTTGTTTCGCGGCACGTTGACCCTGATAGTGATCACGAAGACGAGGAGGTAAAGCACGAACGCAACCACGATCCAGGGCAGCAGCGGCCGTCCCTCGTCGGTGAGGTAAAGCAGCGTGGCGAGCGCAGTCAACGCCAGCGGACTCAAGAACGTCACCATGAACGCTGGGTTGATGATCGCCCGGTCGATCGACTGAAACGCTGCCACGAACGTCCGGTCGTCAGTCTTGTGCAGGCCCGGCATGATCGCATTGCTAAAGATCGCGAACACGCCTGCCATGAGGCCCATCGTCAAAGTGGCGGCGATCAGCACCACCTCGCGCAAGACGTCGGACATATCTCACCTCTCAGGACCCCAGTTAGCCGTGACGACCTTTGACCATAGAGCGGTGCCATTCTTTGCGCTGCTCGCGCAATCGCGCGGGGAGTCCGCCTACTTCGTCGTCGCTCGCAGAGGGAAAAGCGCCTCCGCTCTCTCCTCCTCAGCACGGCGGCGCGCGATTTATCGACGCTCGCAGCGCTGTTTCCGCTGGGCAGGGCTGTTTACCTTTATGTGGCAGGCTTGTTAATTGAATGTTCATCTAGGCGTAACCCGGGGTTTGGACTGCGAAGTGGGAAGGATGTAACGCGTGCGGGCTGTAGAGGAACGGGAAGACAAGTTCGAGGTCGACCCAGATTGGGTGATGCCCCAGCTCGCGGCCCTTGTGTCGAACGGCGGCCGGATTGATCAGGAGGTACGCCAGCTCGAGAACACCTATTTCGACACATCGAGTGCTGGTCTGCGCCTGTTTGGGGTTACGCTGCGACGCCGCGTTGGGGGATCTGAGACGGGCTGGCAGCTGAAGGTGCCTAACGGGACGGCAAGGACCGAATTGCAGAGCGGTTCGCGGGGGAAAACACTGCCGGTGGCATTGGCGAAAGCCGTGGCGGGTCTGTTGGCGGGTGAAAGCCTCGACCCCGTCGCAAGGATCGTGACAACGCGAACCGCGTACCGGCTGCTTAATGCCGACGGTGAGTTGGTGTTGGAGATTGCCGACGACCAGGTGGAGTCCGGTCCTCCTGACGGCGAGTCGACGCTGCACTCATGGCGCGAGGTGGAGGTCGAGTTGGGGCCCGCCGGAGAGACCAAGGACCTGAAACGAACAGGGAAGCTCTTACGGGCCGCCGGCGCCACGCCGAGTACCACCAGGACCAAGCTGGATCGAGTCCTCGGCCCAACGCTGCCGCACGGCCACGCTCTTTCGGTTGAACCGGGCACTGTCGGGGAGCTGGTTGCCGCGTACATCGCGGCGCAGTGCGATGTGCTTGCGAGCAACGACGTCGGATTGCGTACCGGCGTACCTGAGGTGCACAAGACTCGCGTCGCAGTACGCCGGCTGCGCAGCACGCTGCGGATTTTCGGCGACGTGATTGATGCCGCTCCCGCGGAGGAGCTGAACAATGAATTGGTGTGGTACGCCGACCTGCTTGGCCAGGTGCGCGACCGTGATGTCCTCACCGCAAGACTCACCACGCTGATTGCAGACCTGCCTGTGGACCAGGTTCGCGGACCGGTCGAAGCAGAGATCACCAAAGCTCTGGCTACACAGCGAGACGAGGCGATGCAGCGCCTGGCCAAGGGAATGCGTTCAGCGCGTTACCTACATCTCATTTTGTTGTTGCGAGGCTGGAAGACGGCACCGCCGCTCACTGACGCGGCCCGTGAACAGGGCAAAGCGTCGGTCAAGTATGCCCAGAAGGCCAAGCAGAGAGCCGAAAAACTGCTGAGGAACGCAGATGGCGACATCGAAGAGCTGCATCGGGCCCGGAAGGCGTTCAAGCGGGCTCGTTACGCCGCTGAGCTGGTTGAACCGGTCGACCCGAAGATGAAAGCCGTTGCGCAGCAGGGCGAGGAGATGCAAACCCTGCTGGGTGAGCACCAAGATGCCATCGTTGCCGCCAACTTCCTCGCCACGATGAGTGCTGATGGAGAAATTGATTCCGGCAGCGCCTTCACCCTCGGGATCTTGATGGCCAACGAGCTGAACCGCGCAGCAAAGATTCGGGCATCAGTGAGCTAGGTCGCCTCTGCAGGAACTCACGTACACGTTCGTTCCTTACGCGATGCACATGTTGTGCAACGTGTGCAGAGTGGGGGGAACTCACGTACACGTTCGTTTCCGCAGCGGGTTGTGGGAGTCCTGGTTCCGCGCCCGGGCTGGAGCAGTCTTGCCCCCAGCCCTCGGTGACCTCGTTCGACTAACGCCAAAGCGTTGCGATGACGAACGCGGCGGCCATACCGCCCATGCCGATGAGGATGTTCCAGTTACCTAGCGCATCCATGAACGGGATGTACGTGCCGGCGATGTAGTAGGTGATCAACCACGCCACGCCAAGCAGTCCGACCGCAATAAAGGTGGGCGGCACCCAGCGCCGACTCGCCGGAGGCTTGACTTTCTTCGGCTTCGCCACCTGTTGCGCTTTGAGCCTCCGCTTCTCTTGGGCAGACTTACGCGTTCTCGACTCGGGCACCAGAATCTCCTTGCTGTTGAAGTAGGTAGCGTAGTCAAAGACTCGGGGGCGCGACCGAGGTCCGCCGCGCGAGCGTTGTAACCCTGCTCGATCAGAAGGACCTGACTTGACCGGACGCACTGCTGCCGATGCATGGCGCACGGTTGTCACTGTCCTGCGCCGCGCTCGCGATGCTCAGCGCCGGCGAGGTCGGAGCGTTCTTGCTCGTAGCCTCACGATGGTGATCTGCGCATTCGCCGGCTTGATGATCGTGATCAGTGCGCTCCATGCACAAGGCACCGATCTGCGCCCGGCGCGGAACACCGATCTCGTCAGCCTTGTGCAGTCCCAGTCGAGTCACAACATCGAACTGACTCAGCAGCTCGCGGCACTGCGGCGGGAGGTGGATGGGCTGGCCGCTCGCAGCAACGCGCAGTTGGATCTTACTCCCGAAGTCAGCCGGCAGGGTCGCCGGGTAGGTCTGACCCGAGTCTCCGGGCCCGCGGTTACGGTGACACTCGACGATGCCCCATCGAGCGTCGCCGCGAACGGTATCGACCCCGACCTGCTGGTGGTTCATCAACAAGACATTCAGGCCGTGGTTAATGCGCTCTGGGCCGGCGGCGCCGAGGCAATGACGATCCAGGGACAGCGGGTGATCTCAACGACTGCGGTCAAGTGCGTGGGCAACACAGTCGTACTGCATGGCATCCCCTACACCCCGCCGTACGTGATCAGCGCGATTGGCGATCAGGCGCGGCTGCACGCGGCACTCGACGCATCCGAGCCGGTCCGGATCTACCAGCAGTATGTGGAGTCCTACGGGCTTGGGTATCGCGAGGAGTCCGAGGCAAGGGTCACATTTCCAGCGCATGAGGGTTCGCTAGACCTGGTGTATGCCGAGCCATTCATCATCGAACATGGCGGAGAATGATCGCGTGCCAGCGGTGAAGATCCTAGTGATCGACAACTACGACTCCTTCGTCTACAACCTGGTGCAGTACCTGGCCCAGATCGGAGCCGACGTCGATGTCTGGCGCAATGATGACCCGCGCTTCGCCGACCCAAGTTTCACCGAAGGCTTCCACGGCGTGCTGCTCTCCCCAGGTCCAGGTACGCCGGAGGAAGCAGGCGTATGTGTCGACGTCGTCCGGACCCATGCCGGCCGGCTGCCGATCTTCGGCGTATGCCTCGGCCTACAGGCGATCGGTGTCGCGTACGGCGGCGTCGTCGATCGAGCGCCGGAGTTGCTCCACGGCAAGACGTCGCTCATTCACCACTACGGGATCGGCGTGCTCGCCGGCTTACCGTCACCCTTCACCGCAACTCGGTATCACTCACTAGCTATAGAACCCGAGACCCTGCCTGCCGAGCTAGAGGTGACAGCAACGACAAAGAGCGGAGTGATCATGGCGCTACGTCACTGTGAGCTCGCAGTCGAGGCGGTGCAATTCCATCCCGAGTCCGTGCTGACCGAGTGGGGTTATCAGATGCTGGCCAACTGGCTCGCCATCTGCGGTGACGCGGAGGCTCCCGCGCGGGCCGTCGGCATGGCCCCGCTAATGTCGGCACGCTGACTACCACAGCCGGACCCATCACAGGAGAGAGGAATCACCATGCCCTATATCAGTGTCGGAACAGAGAACAGCGCCTCCATCGAGCTCTATTACGAGGATCATGGCTCCGGCCAGCCGGTAGTCCTGATTCACGGCTATCCGGCGGACAGCTCCTCATGGGAAAAGCAGACCGCGGCGTTGCTTGATGCGGGCTAGCGGGTGATCACCTACGACCGACGCGGTTTCGGAAAGTCAAGCAGCCCGACGACCGGGCATGATTTCGACACCTACACCGCCGACCTCAGCGGTCTGCTCGGGACCTTGGATCTGCAGGATGCCGTGCTCGTCGGCTTCTCCATGGGCAGCGGCGAAGTGGCTCGTTACCTTAGCCGATACGGGTCACACCGGGTGGCGAAGGCGGTGTTCATTGGCCCGATCCTGCCCTTCATGCTGAAGACCGACGAGAC
>JBKPAB010000065.1:0-4929 GCA_046726195.1 Actinomycetota bacterium | reverse complement strand
CGGATGTCGGCGATCTTGTCCGCGGAGATCCGGGTCTTGCTGCCCCGTGGTTGGTGATCTATGACAGATATGACCCGTCGGGGAAGCTCTTCAAAACGGGAAGTCGAACGCCGGCCCGACAGCCGCCACAGCAAGTCCGCCCGGTGAAGCGGTAGTCCCGCCCTGCAACATTGGCTACCAACGGGCCAACCAGCCAGATCGTGGCGGCGATCATGGAGGGTCGCACTGGCCTTCTCACGTTCGGGTTCATCCTGAACCTCGCAGCTGCCGCCTTCGTGATCTTCACAGCGGCTCTGTATAGCGTGCTACGGCGACGGGAAGGGGGCGGCCGGTCCATCCGTCGTCGTCCTCGCCGGTGGAATTGGTGCTTCGCTGATTCTCATCCTGTCGCAGGCGGTGCTCGGCCGGTGCGGTATGCATCTGCAAGTCCTGGGACTGACCTCTTTGGCCGGGTGGCATCGTCTGGCGTTTGGCCTGACGGTAGCGCGTATGGACACCAATCGTTTTCGATCACTTAGCGATCGCCGGGCCCGAAAGTGTGCGGGTGAGTGGGTCCGACGTTTACGTGTCCGTGACGTTGAGGGATACGATGACTGCTTCCGCGTCAGTGATGTCTTGTACGCAGATGCGGCGGTAGCCGTGAGTGCGGTCCGTATCCAGATGACCGTGGTGGACCGATTGATTACCAGTCTGGCTGGCGTGGGGCGAGCAGCCTGGAAGCAAATCTGCGAGGCCGCTAAGTCAGGCGAGAGCTACCCGCCGGACGAGCTCGAAGATCGCTTCGGATCAGTTGTGTTCTGCCGGGCGAACCATTCGCGGAAGCCGGGTCCGTCGCCACATGCCGCCGTCGAGGCAGAGCTGGGCGAAATGGGAGCCCGGCGAGCCCGACAGCGAAGGAGCTGCTCGCACAACGCTACGCCCGCGGAGAGATCGATGACGACGAGCACTTCCAGCGGCTCAGTGTGCTGGACTCCACTGGCGCACCGGACCACTCGATCGATCGCGCTCGATAAACGACAAACAGCCTCGATGCGGTTGCAACAGGCGCAGGTCAGAGCCCCTTCTGGGGGCGCTTGCGTTGTCCGAGGCCGGTCAGGCCGCGCGGCTTGAAGATGTTCAGAACGGCGACGACGACCAGGACGCCGATGCCAACGCCTGGGTGGACGATGTCCCCTCCTAAGGTCGCCACCTCGGCGTCGGTCAGCGTCTGGGCAAGAGCAGCAGTCTGGGTGACTGTAGGCATGTGCAGGAGCAACACGCCAAGGGCCAATGTGGTCAGGACGAGGGCGATGAGAACCCAATAGTGCCGTACCAGTCCCCAGGAGGTGCCGAGCGACATCAATAGACCGGTTAGAAAGGCGAGGCATCCGAGCGGGACGATGACGGCCCAGCCAATCAGCTCCATCCCTTTCCAGGCGCTGTAAACCGTCGAAGCTTGTCGGCTCAGCTGGGCGGCTACGGCGAGCGCCATGTAGGCGGCGGCGGCGCCGATCCAGCCGACTGAGCTGCAGATGTGCAGGGCCAGGGCGGCCTTGCGCATCTGGGGGGCCATCTGCATCAGTGCGCGCCTCCGAGATAGGCGTCGGTAGCAACACGGCTAGCTGCAGTTCCACCCAACCACGATGCGGATTGGTGCCGACCGGGTCCGTGCTGGCCGCCCGTGATGAACATGGCAAGGATCATCAGCAAAACGACCACCGCGGCCACCACGACGAAGACCTTGACCCAGCGAGGAATGCCGGCCAGACGGCGGGTGGACCCTCCGTTGGGTTCTGGTTGGACTCCCGGCTCGACGTCGTTCATTCCGGGCTCCTCGGCTGCGGTTTGAGATACAGTGTGTCATGAATAAGGCATAGCGTATCGGATGCGTCGGTATGTATTCTAGGCGTGTGCCGAGGTTATGGACTGAGACCATCGAAACGCATCGCCGAGAGGTGCGGGACGCGATCGTGGAGACAGCCGGTCGGCTGGCCATCAGCCACGGCTTGTTGTCGGTCACCATGTCGCAGATCGCCGAGGAGGCAGGGATCGGCCGGGCCACGCTCTACAAGTACTTTCCCGACGTTGAGTCGATATTGGCCGTCTGGCATGAGCGTCATGTCGCGAGTCACCTTGCGCAGCTGGCCGAGATCGCAGAAGGCCCTCAGAGCCCCGACATGCGGCTACGGTCCGTATTGGTGAGGTATGCGCAGATCTGCCAGGAGCGCAGCCGGCACGGTGGCGATGAGCTGGCGGCCGCGCTGCACCGGACTGAGACGGTGGCCGTGCTGAGGCGTCAGTTACTGGATTTGATCGCCCGTTTGATCGCTGACGCGGCTGCGAGCGGCAACGTTCGAGACGACGTGCCACCGAGCGAGTTGGCCTTGTTCACTATTCACGCGCTGGACGCCGCGGGCGACCTCCCGTCGCAGGCGGGCCAGACCCGGCTGGTCGATCATCTAGTGTGGCCAGCGCTCGCGGTGCCAACGGAAAGGCGCTCCGGTGGCTGAGCAATCGGCCGAACGATGCGATTGGTCACCTGGTCTGCCGACCACGGGCTCAACGATGGACGCGTCGACCGCTCCGGCCGATTTATTTGCGGCGGATGGATGAGGCCGCCGATAAGCAGCCCATTTAGAGCGAACGGCTTGCGCTCAGGTCCAAGCTGTCGGAGGGCCTGACCGAGAGAGCCTACGATCGCTGGGATCGAAGTCACGTTCTGGCGCTCATTTCGCGCGACCATCGTCTGCACGCCAGTGGGGGACTGTGCCCATCTCGCGTCTGCAGCTGAATGACTTCCGGGGACTGGGCCGACCTCGAACTCCCACCGCGTACGCACATCTTGCTCGTCGGTGTTCCTCGTGCCGGACGTAGCGCTGAGCTGGTTAAGGCCGAGCGTGCCAACCGCCGCAGGGGTCAGTTCACCCACAGCAATGCATCGACAAGCGAGCTGTCCGACGCGCTCACGGCAGCCAATATGCGCCATGAGCAGGTCCGGCTATCCGAGGCGTACGGCGAGGCGCTCAACGCCCAGCTAGCGATTCAGCTCCACCTCATCGGCGTTGAGCAACCAACAGCTGGCGCCCGGGTCCGTTTGAGTCGGGACCTGAGGTCTTGAAGACTCATGGGTATTGGGCCCGAATTGGGCCCGGATTTGATGTGATCAACTACAGCAGATGCCAGATTAGAGGCCCAAAAGGTACCCTGACAAGGCATTTCGGGGAATCACGCGAAGGTGATCATGGAGTGCGCATGACCAGCCTGGTTATTCTTGTCATCTGCGTGTTCGAATAACTCGGCTATACATAAAGTGACCTGACTAGGGACGATGATGTGGAGCGGGTGACGAGAATCGAACTCGCATGGCCAGCTTGGAAGGTCGGACCGCTGTGCTCGCGGGCGGGCACCGAGTTGTCTGCGTGCGCCTCCAGCTGACCCTGGATGACTGCGACTCACCGTGCGTAATGGCCCGTTAATGGCCCAAGATTGGCTCTCCTCATGCTTGAACTAGGACTGAACATCATCGGATAGCTCGCTGAGGATCCGTGGCCACGCCCGGATAGGTCCGTGTTCGGTACGGATGTGCGGTCATGGCTGTGATCAGCAAGGTTGAGTCACCAAATCACCAAGGCGGCTGCATTGTCGTGTAGATGGGTCTCGCTGGCGACCTCAGATGTAGGAGAAGATGCCGCATGGGCGTTCCGGCGGATACTGACGAGATCACCCAGGAGTGGCTTACCGCCGCCTTGCACCAAGCCGGCGCCCTGGATCAGGCGCGGGTGACGTCGATCCAGTCCGCGCCTATTGGCCAGCTTGGATTCACCGGGCAGATCCGACGATTGCGAATCAGCTACGACAAGCCGGAGCCATGTGCACCAAGGTCTCTGGTGGCGAAGTTCTCGGCCACGCACCCGGAAGTGCGCGCGGCCGTGCACTCGATGGGGTTCTACGAGCGCGAGATCGGGTTCTACCGCGAGCTCGCCGCTGACTGCCCGGTCCGCACGCCTCGGTGCTATTTCGGCGAAGTCGAGATGGATAGCGGAGCATCGCTACTGCTCCTCGAGGACCTCAGCTGGATGCAGAACCTGGACTCGGCAGGCGGCTCTGTGGACGAGTCGGAGCTGGTCATCAGGGAGGTAGCAAAGCTGCATGCCGCTTGGTGGAATGACGCGCATCTCGACCAGATTCCTTGGCTCGCGATGAAGGGCATGCTGACGCCCGACCAGGCACTGCTCGTATTCACCCAGAATTGGGAATCCTTCCTGGGCAAGCTGTGCGTTCCAGTGACCGAGGATCTCGTGGCTGCGGGCGATATCTGCCGGCTATACCTCCGTGTGGTCTCCGTCGCGATGTACAGCGGCCCGCCGCGGACGCTGATCCACAACGACGTACAGGGGAATAACCTCTTGGTCGCCGAAGATGACGAACAGTCACTAGCGATTCTTGATTGGCAGCTGACGACACCCGCCCGTCCCGGCCCCGATCTGGCCGGCTTCCTCGTCGGCCATCTAGAAACGACCGAGCGGCGGCGGCATGAGAATCGTCTGCTGGAGATGTACTACTCAGTGCTGATCCAGCACGGCATCACCGGCTACTCCTTTGAGCAGTGCTGGGACGACTACCGCACGGCGCTCGTAATGACGGCAGGTCAACTCGCCACGGCCGTCGGCTTCCTTCCGGACCTGACCGCCACGCCGGGTGGGTTCTGGAACGTCGTTTTCCCGCGCTACGCCGAGGCGCTGGCCGACTTGGGCGTCGCCGAACTCCTGCAACAACGTTACGGCTAGTCGGAGGGATAGATTGTGCGGTTCAGTCCTCAGCGGTACTGGCTGACGGCAACTGTTCCCGAGTGGTGAGGCCGGTCTTTTGCAGCATGCTGCTGACGTGGGACTCCACGGTTCTGGTCGATATGAACAGGCGATGAGAGATGTCGGCATTGCTCAGGCCGGC
>JBKPAB010000064.1:0-2647 GCA_046726195.1 Actinomycetota bacterium | reverse complement strand
TGATCGGGTCCGCGAACACGGTGTCGAACCCGAATTCGCCGACCAGCGGGAGTGGCTGGACAGGTTCTGGGAGCGATCCGATGTCGTGGTCCATGGCCAGCCGGCGCTGCAACAGGCGATTCGCTGGAACCTGTTCCAGCTCGCTCAGGCTTCGGCGCGCGCCGAGCAGTCCGGGGTGCCAGCTAAGGGCGTGACCGGCACGGGTTACAGCGGCCACTACTTCTGGGACACCGAGATCTTCGTCCTTCCGTTCCTCACCTACACCTCGCCGCACATGGCACGCAGCGAACTGCGTTTCCGTTACAACATGCTCGGTGCAGCTCGCCGCCGCGCGGAGGAGCTTGCCCAAAGTGGAGCACTCTTCCCCTGGCGCACCGTCAACGGTGAGGAGGCATCGGCCTATTACGCGGCCGGCACGGCGCAGTATCACATCGACGCAGACATCGCCTATGCGCTCTGCAAGTACGTCGCCGCCAGCGGCGATCAAGACTTCATGAATCGCGAAGGTGTTGATCTTCTCGTTGAGACCGCGAGGTTGTGGGCTGACCTTGGCTTCTGGCGGGAGAACGGTGCTGGTCGCCGCAGCTTCCACATCCACGGAGTAACCGGGCCCGATGAGTACACCACGGTCGTCAACGACAACCTCTTCACCAATGTCATGGCCCGGTTCAATCTTGCCAAGGCCGCAGAGTTGCTCCGCCAGCTGGAACAAGAACTACCGCGCGCATATCGGCGCGTGGTGGAGCGGCTCGAGCTGGCTGACAAGGAGATCGAGGAGTGGGCCGCCTGTGCCGAAGCGATGTCGATCCCGTACGACGAGGTCACCGGGATCAACCCGCAGGACGCGCACTTTCTTGATCGGGAAGTCTGGGATCTGAAGAACACCCCGGCAGAGAAGCGGCCGCTGCTGCTCCACTATCACCCGTTGGTGATCTACCGGTTCCAGGTGCTGAAGCAGGCAGATGTGGTGCTGGCCCTGTTCTTGCAAGGTGATCATTTCAGCAATGAGCAGAAGCGCAACAACTTCGAGTACTACGACCCGATCACCACCGGCGATTCCACCTTGTCTGGGGTCGTGCAATCGATCATCGCGGCCGAGGTCGGATACCGCGATCTCGCACTGCGCTACTTCTACAACGCGCTGTTCGTCGACCTCGCCGACCTGCACGGCAATACCAGCGACGGCGTCCATGTGGCCTCCACCGGTGGGGTCTGGAACATTCTGACCTACGGGTTCGGGGGGATGCGCGACTACAACGGGACCGTTACCTTCGACCCGCGGTTGCCTGAGTCGTGGGCCGGCTTGACGTTCCAGATCACCCTTCGCGGCACTCGCGTACAGGTGGATCTGACCAAGCACGAGATTGCCTTCGCAGTCGTCGCAGGCGAGAGTGCCGAAGTGGCCGTTCGTGGCGAATACTTCAAGGTATCGGCGTGTACGCCGGTACGTGTTCCATTGGACCACCAAGGCCCGCGCATCGACGGGCAGCTCCCGTCCAAGAC
Source organism: Actinomycetota bacterium (assembly GCA_046726195.1). Lineage (GTDB taxonomy): Bacteria > Actinomycetota > Actinomycetes > Propionibacteriales > Propionibacteriaceae > Microlunatus. The sequence goes on along the minus strand of JBKPAB010000064.1, from coordinate 1,144 downwards.
AGCCGATCGACGGCCCGATGGGACGCTTATCACCGCTTCGGTGCCACAGGCTGTCATGTTGGGCCGCTAACTTTGTTCGCCCGCTCTACGGACGCTCGCGAACGGTTGCGCTAGCTTAGCGCTTGCAAATGCTTGCAATTGCAAGCACACTAGCTGGCATGGTGAGAATCCGCACTCAGAAGATTGGCGCGCAGCTCGGCTCGCTTGGTGAGTTCATTGCCGGTCAACGCCGGATGGCACAGTTGTCGCTGCGTCAACTCGCCGAACAGACTGGCATCTCCAACCCCTACCTCAGTCAGATCGAGCGTGGGCTCCGCAAGCCTTCGGCAGAGGTGCTGCAGCAGTTGTCCAAGGCGTTGCGTGTCTCCGCCGAGTCGCTGTACGTCCGTGCCGGGATCCTGGATCCGGACGACCACCCGGCTACCTCCGTGGAAATGGCGGTGCTGGCCGACATGGCAATCACTGCACGCCAGAAGCGAGTGCTCATTGATGTGTACACCTCATTCGTCAAGGAGAACGAGAAGGCCGCGCCCAGCGGCAAGCCGCAAAATGATCATGTACTCAACCAAGAAGGAGAAACGTGATGTCTGAGAAGGAACCCTTCGCCGAAGCCCCCAAGTCGGCGTCTGACAAGGAACCTTCTGCGGAGGCCCGCAAGTCGGCCCTGGAGTCTGACTACGCTGCGTTGTACGCGGTTGCCGGGCTCACTGATGCGCTGGCCGAGGCACTAAAGGGTGCCCTCGCTGACACGCAGCAGAAGGCCAATAAGCGGATCAGTGAACTGCAAAGCAAGCGACCTGAACTGAGCAGGCAAGCCAAGTCGGGCGCCGAAGATCTTCGCACGTTTGTGATCACGCTTCCGGAGCAGTTCAAGCACCTGCCTGATACGACCAAGGCTCGGATCGCCGAGCTACAGAGGCAAGCGAATGATCTGTTGGCTCAGGCGACGTCCACCTACGGCGATTTCGCATGGCGCGGTAAGCAGGCAGTCGACGAGGTGCGGCAGTCGGCTCGTGACCGGTCCACCAAGGCGACCAAGCCAGTCACACCTCGCAGTTCGGACACGTCGGCCCAGAGCGGCACAACACCGACCAAGAAAGCCACTGCCGAGGACGTTTAGCCAAACGACCCCTCACGCCCCACC
>JBKPAB010000063.1:0-31268 GCA_046726195.1 Actinomycetota bacterium | reverse complement strand
GGCGCTGGATATGCGATGGTCTGAACAGGTTTTTCTGTCACTCCTCGATGCTCCCACCTGCCGCGCGGGCGCAACAACCCTCTGTTTTGTGGAAGGGATGGCATTGAATGAACCCATGAGCCACGTGTTGCCGTACGCGGCCAATTGCTCGCTGCTGTTTACCGAGGTCGACTTCTTACAACGGCCGGCGGCGGCTCGCGCGGCAGGCTTCGATGCGATCGAATTCTGGTGGCCGTGGCCCGCGGAGCCGGTGCCACCCGATGCCGCGATCGACACCTTCATCGCGGCCGTACGAGATGCCGGCGTCCAGCTGATAGGCCTAAACTTCTTTGCCGGCGACCTCGCGGGCGCTGACTGTGGGATGCTGTCGATCCCGTCGCGGTCGGCGGAGTTTCGCGACAACATTGCGGTCGCGATGGGCATCGGTGAAGCCCTCGGCGTACGCGTCTTCAATGCGCTGTACGGAAATCGAGTGAGCGAGGCGACGCCGGAACAGCAAGACGATCTTGCCACCGAAAACTTGACGCTGGCGGCGCAGGCAGCAGCAACGATAGGCGGGACAGTCCTGGTCGAACCAGTCAGCGGCCCAAAACCGTATCCGCTGCGTACGGCCCGCGATGTGGTGGCCGTCCTGGACCGGGTGAACGCGCCAAACCTCGGCTTGTTGTGTGACCTGTTCCATCTCGCCAACAACGGCGACGACATCGACGCCGCCTTGGCCGCGTACGCTGCCAGGATCGCCCACGTGCAGATCGCCGACTATCCCGGACGCGGTGAACCCGGCACCGGCACACTCGACCTCGAGCGCTACCTCAAAACCATCGAAGCCAGCGGCTACTCCGGCTATGTGGCTCTGGAGTACATCCCGACCACGAGCACCATCGACAGCCTGCGCTGGCTGCGCCAGCAGAAAGTGATCCGAGAATGAGCACCATTGCGTTTATCGGGCTGGGCATCATGGGCGGGCCGATGTCCCGACATCTGATCAAGGCTGGCCACACGGTGATCGGCTTCAATCGCTCTGCTGGTCCGGTGGAGCGGCTCGTGACGGCCGGCGGCAAAGGCGCCACCAGCGTCGCCGAAGCCGTCCGAGAGGCCGATGTGACGATCTCGATGGTCCCCGATTCGCCCGACGTGGAGAGCCTCGCACTCGGGGAAGGTGGCATTTACGCCAACGCGCGACAAGGATCGATCCATATCGACATGTCCTCCATCATGCCCGACGTTGCCGCCCGGCTGGCTGATGCTGGCAAGGCTGCGGGGATACGCGTGATGGATGCGCCGGTGAGTGGCGGTGAGATTGGGGCAATCGAGGGAACTCTGTCGATCATGGTCGGAGCGGAACGCGGGGACTTCGAGGAAGTGAAGCCCATCTTGGAGACGATGGGCACAACAGTCGTGTTGGTTGGTCCACCCGGCTCAGGCCAGACGGTCAAAGCGGCCAACCAACTGATCGTCGCGGGCACTCTTGAGCTGGTCGCCGAAGCGATCGTCTTCCTGCGGGCCTACGGCGTCGACGCCGAGGCCGCTGTCGCGGTTTTGTCCGGCGGGCTGGCCGGAAGCCGTGTCCTGGAGCGCAAGGCCCGCACGATGCTTGCCGGCAATTTTGAACCCGGCTTCCGGATCGACCTGCACCACAAGGACATGGGCATCGTGACGACCGCGGCCCGGGAGCGTGACGTTGCCATCCCGCTGGGTGCGTTGACGGCACAGCTGGTCGGTGCGGCCCGCGCCCAGGGTGATGGCGATCTCGATCACTCCGCCCTGCTCCGAGGAGTCGAGCGCCTCTCGGGACGCGCGTCAATGCGGGCCGACGCGTGAGCCGCGTTGTCATCGCTCCGGACAAGTTCAAAGGCTCCCTGACAGCGGCTGAGGTCGCCGAGGCGCTCGCCGCTGGCATGCGGGATGTGTTACCTGGACTTGAGACGATCATGTTGCCGGTAGCCGACGGTGGCGACGGCACCGTCGCGGCGGCGCTGTCGGCCGGCTTCACCAAGATCATCGTTGATGCCGTCGGGCCTACTGGTGAGCCCGTGCAGGCGCCGTACGCGCTCGATGGTGATCAGGCCGTCGTCGAACTCGCTGCGGTTGTCGGATTGATCCTGCTGCCCGACGGTCGCCTCGATCCGCTTGGATCCTCCACGTACGGGCTCGGCATGGTCATCGCCGACGCTATCCGGCGAGGTGCCACCACGATTGTGCTGGGTCTTGGCGGTAGCGCCTCAACCGATGGCGGCTCCGGTATGGTTCAGGCTCTCGGCGCACGCCTGCTAGACACCGACGGGCAGGATCTGCCACCCGGCGGGTGCGCGCTTGCTGATCTCGCTCACCTCGACCTCGCGACGCTCCGCGCCACGCTCGACGGCGTAAAAATCATTGTGGCTAGCGATGTAGACAACCCGCTGCTCGGCCCGCGCGGCGCCGCCGCGGTGTTCGGGCCACAAAAAGGCGCCGGGCCGCAGCAGCTGGAAATCCTGGAACGCGGCTTGCGGCGCTGGTCTCAGCTCGTGTCGAACGCGACTGGACGCGACGACGCCGCGCGCCCTGGGGCAGGTGCCGCCGGTGGTACCGGCTTCGCCGCCCTTGCCCTGCTTGATGCAGAGATCAAGCCGGGCATCGCCGAGATCTTGGATTTGATCGACTTCGACCGCAGGATCGCGGGCGCCGACCTGGTGGTCACTGGTGAGGGATCCCTCGATGAGCAGTCGCTGGCCGGCAAGGCGCCTGTCGGAGTAGCACGGGCGGCAGCGAAGGCGGGGATACCGGTGGTCGCGGTTGCCGGCCGCGTTCAGCTCAGCCCATCCCGGCTTCACGAGGCCGGGATGTTGGCGGCGTATGCGCTGACTGACCTGGAGCCCGATCTCGACCGCTGCATCGCCAACGCCAGGAGCCTGCTGCGTGTGTTAGGTGGGCAGATCGCGAAAGACCGACTTGCCTAGAAGCGCGCCCGAGGCTTGAGCTACGAGCCACTGCTCGGCCTCGTCCCACGACCAGTGCTGGTTGACGAGCAGGCGCCAGGACGGGTGGCCGAAGTAGAACCACAAGATATCGGTCGCTCGCCGCACGGCCAGGCCCTCCTTGAGAGCCTTCAGCTCCTCGAGCCGCGCCGCCGTTTTTGCCAGGGTGCGGACGTACAGCCGGTCTGACGCCCGCAGCGTCCGACCTGCAGTTTCATCACTAGCTGCCGCGCTCACCATGACCTGAATCAGGTCGTGGTAGCGCTCATTGTCCAGTCGGGTGCCGTGGCCAGTGACGCGAATGACCTCGTATGGAGACTCGCTCACCCTGATCGCCTCCAGAGTCTGTTCCACGATCGGATCGCGTTCAGCGTCGCGGACCAGCGTCGCCAGGATCGCCGACTTGCCGCCGGTGCTGGCATAAACAGTCGGTACTGCGGTGGCGGCTTCAGCGGCGATGTCCGCAACGGTGACTCGGCCGTAACCCCGCTCCAGGAACAGCCGGGTCGCGGCAGCCAGGATTGCGGCGCGGGTATCGGCGGCCGCTCGGTCGCGCCGCGGAGACCGATAGGACCTGGTCTCGCCGGGCGCAGCCGTATCCACTGTGAGTCTCCCTTCATTCGAATCGATGGTCATCCCGTAGAGCCGGCTCAGGAAACCGATTCCGCCACCCATGAGCGCAAGCCGGATCTGTTCTGGGCGATCCGTGGTGGCGGTGGCAACTTCGGTGTCGTCACCAAGTTCCGCTACCGCCTGGCCACGGTTCCCCCGGTGTACGGCGGGCCGCTGATCTTGCCGGCCACCCCGGCCACGATCGCCCAACTTGCCGAGCTCTGCGCTCGGGCGGACGACGCCCTGACGGTGATCGCAAACGTGATGCCGGCGCCGCCGCTGCCGTTCATCCCGGAGTCCGTGCAGGGTCAGGTCACGAGCATGGCAAAGGTGTGCTACGCGGGTGACCTGCAGCAGGCGGAGGAGGCGGTACGGCCGCTGCGAGAGGTGGCGATACCCGTACTGGATCTGATGCAGCCCATGCCGTACGCCGCCTTGCTTGACGAGGAGGCGCCTTCCAAAGGACAAGTTGTGGCGGTGCGAAACATGTTCGTCGATCACATCGACAAGTCCGTCGGTGCGACCATTCTGGAGTACCTGAACCGCTCCGAGGCCTGGCTACGACTGGTGCAGTTCCGGGTGCTCGGCGGCGCGATCGGTCGAGTCGCTCCCGAGGCGACGGCGTACGCTCACCGCCAGTCGGCGATCATGCTCAACGTTGTCCGGGTTGTCGAAAACGATGAGTCGGCAGCGCGGCGCTGGACCGAAGACCTGGCCAAGGCGCTGTACCAGGGTGATGACGGCGCCTATGTCAACTTCTTCGGCCCGGCCGATGGCGATCGCATCGAGGCGGCGTACCCGGGCGAGACGCTGGCGCGGCTGCGGCGGATCAAGGCCAAGTATGACCCGACGAACCTGTTCTCCAACAACGACAACATCAGCCCGCCTAGAGCGTGAGTTGGCCTCGGCGTCAGATGCAGATCACCAAACAGCGGCTCGGATGAATCCAGTAGGCAAGAAATCCACCAAGGCTTCCTCCAGGGCGCAAGGCATGGGCATCAAGGCCCGCCATGGTTGTTGCTACGCCCGAGTCGACCATGGCCACGTTGGGCGTGTCGATCCTCAGGTGTCTGTGGGGAGACTTCTGCCGCATAGTCGCGGCAGAAGTCTCCCCACTGATTACGGCTGCGTTCGTTTGGTCCACGATTCGTTAATTCAGTCGGAAGCACGTGTTGGTTTGTCGCAGAGTTCGCGTCAGTTTGGTCGCATCGGCGTCCTTTCAGTTTCGCGTCCAACGTGAGCCTCTCGGACAGATGCGCATGTGTTGGACTTGTGACATGGTGCCCTTCCCCGAGGAAGTCACCGCCTACCTTGACGCCGTCACGGCGCGGGTCCGCGATGTCTTCTGCGATCAAGTGGAGGGGGTCTATACGACCGGTTCCTTGGCGCTCGGCGACTATCGACCCGGTCGCAGCGACATCGACCTGATGGCGGTTGTCGCCGGATCACCGGATCTCGATCTTCGTCGGCAACTTGTGCGTCAGCTTGATCATCGAGTGCTGGCCTGTCCCGCCGCGGGCTTGGAATTTGTCCTGTATCCGCTTACGACAGTGAGCCAGCCTTCGTTGCAGGCCGGGTACTTGATCAACTTCAACACCGGATCAGCGCTGCCGCCGGTAACGAGCTTCGACCCCGGAGACGGACCCGCGTTCTGGTACGCAATCGACCGTGCGATCACCCGTCAAAGCGGTACAGCGCTGTATGGACCTCCCGCTCCGCAGCTCTTCGCAGCGCTGCCGTTCGAGGATCTCCTTCGAGTCCTGATCGCCGCTGTGCAAGCACACAGCGACCCGAATGCAGGCCACCTTCTCGACAACGCCGTCCTCAATGGCTGCCGCGCCTTGAGCTTCGCCCGTGATCGCCGCTGGTACTCCAAGATCGATGCTGCCGAGCGAACTCTGCCGATAGTCGGCGCTTTTGCGCCGCTTGTTTCGGCCGCCATCGTCTCGTTCGGTACTGGACGGCAGCAGTCAGCAATGCTTGATCCGGACACCGTGCGGGCGTTCTTGTCAGAGGTGCTGCGGAGATTACGAGCGCAGCTCAATCACGTGAATCAGCCCTCCGGAGCGAGCTGAGCAAACGCCTCCAGCATCAGCGTCTCGGCCACACAGGCAGCCGCGAAGTCACCCAGATGGAGCGACTCGTCGGTGCCGTGGGCTCGGGAGTCTGGATCACCGACTGCGGTGACCAAAATGGTTGCGCTCGGAAAGGCATTGCCGAATTCCCCGACCATCGGGATCGATCCACCCTGACCGACAAAGACCGGTGCCACACCCCAAGCCTGCGTAAACGCGGCACGTGCGGCCTCGGCGTACGGGCCGCTGAAGTCGATCACCGAGGGCTCGCCAGCCCCGCTTCCGGTCACCGTCACCTGCGCACCCCAGGGCGCATGATCTTCCAGGTGGCTGATCAGAGCGGCCAACGCCTTGGCCGCGTCGTCGCCGGGCGCGACCCGAAGGCTGATCTTGGCCCGTGCTGCGGGAATCAAGGTGTTGGACGCTTTGTCAACGGGCGTGGCATCAAGGGCGATCACCGAGATAGCTGGCTTGTACCAGATTCGTTCGACGAACGACCCAGTACCGATCCATTCGACGCCGTCCAGAATTCCCGTTTCCGCACGCAGCCGCTCGGGCGGATATTCCAGGGCTGGCGCGGAAGCGGTCCCGAGCCCCGCGATAGCAACGTTTCCCTGGTCGTCATGCAGCGTCGCCAGCAGTCGACACAAAGCAGTCAGCGCATCTGGAACGACCCCGCCGTACACGCCGGAATGCAATGCATGGTCCAGGGTGCGAACCTCGACCGTGCACGCGGCAAGTCCCCTCAGCGTGGTCGTAAACGCCGGCTGCCCGACTGCCCAGTTGCAGGAGTCGGTGATGACGAAAACATCGGCTGCAAATTCTGCGCGGTGCTCTTCGAGCAGCTGTGGCAAGCCCAGCGATCCGATCTCCTCGTCACCCTCGACAAACACGGTGACACCCACGGGCGGCTTGCCGTCGAAGGCCCGCAACGCCGCCAAATGAACGGCGAAGCCGCCCTTGTCGTCGCTGGTACCTCGGCCGAAGAGCCGTCCGTCTAGTTCGGTCGCCACGAAGGGCGGCGTACGCCAGTCCGCGGGCTCCCCTTCCGGCTGGACATCGTGATGGGCGTACAGACACACCATCGGCCTGCCCTCGGGCGGCGGAAACCGACCGATGACCGCTGGCGCTCCGCCTTCCGCACGAATGACACGGACATCCGGGCATCCCAGATCCGCGAGCAATCGCACAATGCTCTGTGCGCTGCGCTCCAGCTCCTCGGACCGCGCCGGGTCGGCACTGACCGACTCGATGGAGATGAGCTCTTTCAGATCTTCGAGTACGCCCGGAAGCAGGTCGCGAACCACATCAGGCAGGGACATAGGTGGAGCCTATGGCGCGGGACGTTTTCGGTCAGGACGACCTCTTGGCGAGCGTGTCGAGGTAGTGCTGGTTGTACATCAGGCCGAGGACATTGCCGAACGGGTCGACCACGGATGCCGTGATGAACCCCTCGCCCTGCTTGGTGATGGGCGCGTGCTCCACGGCGCCCAGCGCTAAAACCCGCTCCAGGGCGGCCTCGATGTCGTCGACGTGCCAATAGACGACCGCGCCTGCTGGGGCCCCGCCGACCTTGTGCGGCGCGAATTTGCTGGACAGGATGCCAAACTCGTGCTCGTAGTCGCCGATGCGGAACTCGAGATAACCCGGGCCTTTGCCGTAATCGGCACTGTCGTAGTACGGCGGTACGCCGAACAGTTCGCTGTACCACTTCGCGGCCGCCTCATGGTCGTCGGCGAAGAAGTTGACGGTACACAGTCCACGCATCATTCTGGTGCCTCCCTTTGGCCTCCGCAGTCCCTGCCAGGCAGCGTCTTGGCCCGCCGAGATGCGCCAGACCCGCTGCAGAAAACTGGGTTAACCAACTTTCCTTCCGCCTCACACACGTTGCAACCTGTGCAAGGTGACTGCAGCCTGGGTTAACCCAGTTTTCTGACGAAGGCACCAGTTGGTCCCAGTCTGTTGATCTTCGGCGTCAGTGAGCCATGGCTGAAGGGATGGTGCCCTGCCAGGCCTCGCGGATGCGCGCCAGAGGCAACGTGAACTGACCCACCACCTCCAGGGCGGCGTCGTCCTCAGCCGTAACCTCGCCGAGCCTTGTCAGCATCACTCCGTGGGTCCGGCACAGCGAGACCAGATCCTTGTCGGCACCCTCCTTGACCGAGACAAGGGCGCGCCCAGCGCTTTCAGAGAACAGCCAGACGAATGGGTCCGCGTCCCCTGGTAGCTCGATGCGCGCACCCTGTCCATGCCGCAGGGCCGACTCGACCACAGCCTGCGCCAGCCCTCCGTCGGCGAGATCATGGGCGCTGGCGAGGAGGCCGCGTCGGCCTGCCCTGATCAGCACCTCAGCAAGAGCCCTCTCCTGAGCAAGATCAACCGCCGGCGGGGTGCCGCCAAGATGATCATGGATTACACCTGCCCAGGCGGAACCAGCCAACTCGTCGCGGGTCTCGCCGAGCAGGTAGATCACCTGCCCGGCCTCCTGGAACCCGCTGGGGCTGCGGCGGGTCACATCGTCGATCACACCAAGTACGCCAACCACCGGCGTTGGCAGGATCGGCGTAGGGCCAGTTTGGTTGTAGAAGCTAACGTTCCCGCCCGTCACTGGGGTGCCCAAGATGCGGCAGCCGTCTGCGAGCCCGCGTACGGCCTCGCTGAACTGCCACATGATCGCAGGATCCTCCGGCGACCCGAAATTGAGGCAGTCGGTGATCGCCAGCGGCTCCGCCCCGGCAGTCGCAACATTGCGGTACGCCTCCGCCAATGCCAGTTGCGCGCCTGCGTACGGATCCAGCAGTGCAAAGCGGGAGTTGCAGTCGGTGGCAAGGGCGACGCCGAGTCCCGAATCCTCGTCAATACGCAGCATGCCAGCGTCCTCGGGCTGCGCGAGCACGGAGTTTCCGCGAACGTAACGGTCGTACTGGCCAGTGATCCACGACTTGTCGCAGAGGTTGGGCGAGCTGACCATGCGAAGCAGTGTTTCGGAGAGCTCCTCGCCGCTGGTGGGTCGGGGCAGGTGATCAACTCCGTTGGTCTGGACGTGATCTTGCCACTCCGGTCGCTGGTACGGGCGCTGGTAGACCGGCCCTTCGTGCGCCACCGTACGCGGCGGCACGTCGACGACCGTCTCGCCGTGCCAGTCGATCACTAGGCGGTCCCCCGTGGTCACCTCGCCGATCACAGTCGCCAGCACATCCCACTTGCGACAGATCGCCATGAAGGCAGCCACATGATCAGGCTCGGCGATCGCCATCATGCGTTCCTGGGATTCGCTCATCAAGATCTCTTCCGGACTGAGCGTCGGGTCGCGCAGCGGCACCAGATCAAGATCAATATGCATACCACTCTCGCCAGCACTGGCCAGCTCGGAGGTGGCGCACGACAGCCCCGCGCCGCCAAGATCTTGAATGCCGGTAATCAGCCCAGCCGCAAAGATCTCCAGCGTGCACTCGATGAGGAGCTTCTCCATGAACGGATCGCCGACCTGCACGCTGGGCCGCTTGGCGGCGGGCTTGCGCCCTGAGCTTGTCGAAGGGCGCGCTTCGACAGGCGCCGTCCTGAGCTTGTCGAAGGGCTCAGCGCTCATACCCTCCGCGTCATCGAATGTTTCCGATGCCAGCACGCTGACCCCACCGATGCCGTCTGCTCCGGTGGAGGCGCCGTACAAGATCACCTTGTTGCCGGCACCGGTGGCCCTAGCGAGGTGCAAGTCTTCGTGGCGGAGGACCCCGACGCATAACGCGTTGACCAGCGGGTTGCCCAAGTAGGTGCGGTCGAAGGCGACCTCGCCGCCGATGTTGGGCAGCCCAAGGCAGTTGCCGTATCCGCCGATGCCGGCGACAACGCCTGGCAGCACTCGCGCGGTGTCAGGTTCATGTAGCGGCCCAAAGCGCAGGGAGTCCATGACACCGATGGGGCGTGCCCCCATCGCCAGAATGTCGCGAACGATACCCCCGATACCGGTCGCCGCGCCCTGGTACGGCTCGACGTAACTGGGATGGTTGTGCGATTCGATCTTGAACGTGACGGCGTAGCCCTGACCGACGTCGACGACGCCAGCGTTCTCCCCGATGCCGGCGAGCAGTTTGCCGACCGGAGTCTCCGGCGGCAGCTCGCTGAACTGGCGCAGATGCACCTTGGAGGACTTGTACGAGCAGTGCTCGGACCACATGACGGAGTACATCGCGAGCTCCGATGAGGTCGGTCGGCGCCCCAGGACCTCCTTGATCCGGGCGTACTCGCCCTCCTTCAGTCCCAGCTCCGCCCAGGGCTGCGGCTGATCAGGCGTTCGCGTCGCGTTGCCGACTGTGTCTGCCACGGCCGCAACGCTACCGGCGCACGGCCAGTTCTGGGCGGATATAAATCCGCACCCCTTCGGACCCGGCCGGCTGCCAATCAGCAATGCACACCGGGACTGTCCGGCCTCGGCGCAGGATCACCCACCCGATCTCCTCCTGTTTGATGAGACGGCAGAACGCGCCATCATCGGTCTCGGCAATCCGCGCCGCGGCGATCCGCCGCTGCCATTCCGCTAGATCGGGCGGCGTATAGGGGTGCGATTTCCTATCGACGTACACAGCGGCTGGAGCATTCAGTCGCACATTCTCCAACTCCAGCGGAATCAACCCCACACCGGGAGGCCGCGCGGCACGGACTGCACGCACTGGCGACTCCGACGCGGGGTTTGCAGCATGGACGGTCAGATAGGTGCCGGCCGTCAGGCATACCGCCGACATGCCCGCAGCGACAGGCACAAATACCGCTGTGGCGTGCTGAAGACGCTCGAAAATGAGCAGGAGCATCCACAAAACGCCAGTCAGAGTGGCGATCGGAACCAGAAATACGGTGATCCGCCACGGAAACATCACCGCCAGCACAACATTCCGGGTCACTTCCGTTGTCAACGCGGTTACCGCAGCAACCGTCAGGCAAGCGGTGATCACAATCGCAGCCCACCAGGCACGCGCCAACCACACCGTCAACCCGGCTCCAGCAAGCACGATGATCGCCAAGAACGCATCGTGCGGATCCCAATGGCTGATCAGCGTATGGTGCGGGATCCTGTTGAAGGCTAAGTAGCGCTGAGGCTCACCGACATCATCGGTAATCCAGCCGCGCGCCACAGGATTCGTCGCGAACACCACAGCGACCGCAGCAATACCTGCTCCGGCGTACCAGCCAAACCGGCGAATCGTCCGCGAAGTGACAAGATCGGCGATTGCGAAGCCGAGCAGGGCTACAGCGAGCGGCGCCAGATAGGTCGGATGGAGAGCGCAGGTTGCGACCGCCAACGCCGCAGCCACCAGCCAAAGCGGTCGCCGCCACTCCGACGTTGCAGCCCAGAGGGCAATTCCGGCACCCAGCAACATAAGTGCCCCGGAGTCGCTGGGTTGGAGCAACGACGGCACCGACATCAGATACTGGCCGCCAACGCCACGGAACGGATGCACCCAATTCAGCACCGAAACAGGAGTGTGCGGGACCAGATAACATGCGGCGCTGAGCAGCAACACCGCGAGCGGAGGCACCACATACCGAACGGTTCGCGGCGCGGTCAGCAACAGTGTCGACGCGATCAAAAACAGCCCGGTGAACGCGGCTACCGCAAGTACGAAGGACGCGATGGCGAATCCGATCGTGCCGCCAGCGAGACGGGCGATGGCAGTGAAGATCGGGAACGGGTCCTTGGTGTGTAGGAACCAATCATCGCGCAGCTCGGAAAGTGAGGGACCCATAGCGTGTAGCAGATAAGTGTTCTGATTCGACCGGAACGGCCTACTGAAACCCACACCAGTTGATGCCACCAACACCGCAGCCACGTACACAATCGCCCGGAATGCCGAGCTCGATCGAGTCACCGCTGTGGCTGCCAATCGTTGCGTTCGGCCCAGTCGAAGAAGAACCACGCCATGACCGTTGTGACTTCGGCCGTACCAGTGAGCCACACGCTGATCCCGCCGTCGTTGAGCAGCGTGCCCAGGATGGCAACGGCAAGTGCGGCGATCAGGGTGCTGCGAACTGTGGTGAAGTCGGCCGATACTCGTGGCACAACATATTTCAAGATCACGATCCAGAGCACGACGCCGATCAACAGCGATCCGATGCCGAGGATGGAACCAATCGTCTCTGCGGACGCGACCGCCTTCCGGCTGATCACATCGAGTGCGTCTCCGTCCAGGATTCGCTGCACAAAGTTGCCCAGGTGAGAGCGCCGATCCGATCCCCGGCGCCAGTCGAGTACCGAGATCAGCGCAACTGCGAGCACCGCCCCCGCGCCGATAGCCAGCAGCCTCGGCCACGTGATCTTGATCCCAGATAGCGCGAGCATCAGCCATAGCACTGCGGGCGTCAATGCGATCACGCCGCCGAAGTCGCTGCCCATCGACGGCCAGCCTTCGCAGATCACGATGCCGAAGCCAATGCAGCCCACCGCGGCAACCGCCGCAGCCCGCCTGTCAGCCGCCAGCAAGCGATGGGCGATGTAGCCAGCCAACAGCAGTCCGGCAGTGGCGTACGCGGCAAAGGTCACGTTCCCAAAGCCGTACCAGCGCAAGCCGAAGATCGGGCGCGAGTTGAGCATGGAGCCCGGCTGCATCACCGCACCCAATGCCGCGTCAACAGTGAACGCAGCAACGGTTATCCCGGTCGCCGCGATGATGTTGGGTACGGCCGCGAGGCGGCCCGCCAGCAGCGCAAGTACAGTCAAGATCACTGACCAAGCGGCCACCAGAAGACTGAGGAACAGTCCCGGCGAGTTGCTGGACTGCCAGGGCAGTGCACCGGTGAGCATCATTGCGGCGGGCAGTACCCCGCCAAAAGTCAAGATCAGTTTGGGCAACCCGAAACTGCTGCGCAGCACCCAGATCAGCATGATCACGAACAACACCGCACCGGCCAGACCGAGTGCCAGGTAGCCAATGGGTGCGGCATCGGAGAGCGCGGCAATGGAGGAGATCTTGGAGTCGATCGCGTCGACCGTGAGGTCGGCGGAATAGACCGCGAACGGCGAACCATCAATAGCGACCGATGACGTCGGACCGCCGAACTCGATCAAGGTCCGGGTGAGGTCGGTCAGTGTCACGATGCCCTCACGTCGCGTACTTGCCGAGGTAAGCCAGCCGGGCAGCGTGGTGCCGATCCGATAAATGACTTGCAGGCTTGGGTCATCGGAGCCGGCATCCGGTCCGATCCCGGTCACGATCAGAGTGAGGTCCTTGCGATCGGCAAGCTGGCTGATGATCTGGTCCGACAGCGGTCCAGCATCAACGATCGTGATCGGGCATGTGGTCTGCATCCCGCCTGCCACGAACCCTTGGGCGGACTGATAGCTGGCGACGCTGCCGTCCGGCTTGGCCGCCGCGAGTGCTGCACCTGGGCCGACCGCCTCGACACATCCGTTAACCGAGCCGGCCAGGGTGCCGAGCCGCGCATCACCGCGACGCGCAGCGGCCGCCGCCTGGCGTGCCGCCCAGTCGGTCACCATTCCGTTCTCGACCTTGGGGGCACACAAGCCGTCGACCGCTGCCCGGCGGCCGGCTCCCAGCGTCGTCCAGCCGGCCGCGGCACAGTCCCCGACATAACGCGGTCGGATTGAGACAGTGCCAGCCTGAGCATCGCCGAGATGCGAACCCAGCACCGCGCGATCAGTCGGCGTAAGCTCGGGCCGGCCGGTCACACCGACGACAACTACCCGATCGGTGAAGATCGCCGACTCCTCGGGCTGGTCGTACAAGGCGTGTATTGCGCGCAGTCCGACGAACAGCAGGCCCAATACCAGCAGCAAAAGCACCCATCCCCAGCGGCGGCGACGGGCGCCGCTGTCGTCCGGCTCGTCCGGCACGCGGCCGCCAACCTGGTGAGCGCGCGGGGAATGTCGGACGCCGGAGGAGTGCGGTCCGGAAGCAACCTGCCGAGACACTAGACCTTGGCGGCGAGAAAGTTGGACACGCTGCTGAAGAACCGACGACCGTCTTGGGTCGGGCCAGTCAGCGGATCGACGTTGTGCTCCGGGTGGGGCATCAGGCCAACGACATTCCCGCGCTCATTGCAGATGCCCGCAATGTCGTGGAAGGAGCCGTTGGGGTTGCCGTTGACGTAGCGGAAGATCACCTGGCCCTCGCCCTCCAAGCGACGCAAGGTCTCCTCATCGGCTACATAGCCGCCCTCACCGTTCTTCAGCACCAGCGTGATGATCTCGCCAGCGGTGAAGTCGGATGTCCATGTGGTATCTCCCGACTCGACCCGAAGATCTTGATCTTTGCAGACGAAGACGCGCACGTCGTTGCGGATCAGCGCACCGGGCAGCAGGTGTGCCTCACACAGGATCTGAAAGCCGTTGCAGATACCCAGCACCGGCATCCCGGACTCAGCCGCCTTGATCACCTGTGCCATCACCGGGGCGAAGCGGGAGATGGCGCCACAGCGCAAGTAGTCCCCATACGAGAACCCCCCAGGCAAGATCACTGCTTGTGCCCCGTCGAGAGTGTCATTGCCGTGCCACAGCGACAGAGGTTCGCCGCCGCACAGCCGGATGGCGCGGAGCGCATCCTGATCGTCGAGCGAACCCGGGAAGGTGACAACACCTACCTTCGGCCCCATCAGCCCGCCCGCGCGGCGAACTCGGCCTTCTCGGAGGCTTCGGTTTCGGTGGCTTCGTCGGGCGACTCAGGCGTCGCCTCGACTCGTACGTTGAAGGTCTCGATGACGGTGTTGGCCAGCAATGTCTCGGCGGCCCGACGCACCTCGGCCAGCCGGTCCTCGGTGACCTCACCCTCCAGCTCGAGTTCGAACCGCTTGCCCTGGCGTACCGACATGCCAGCAAAACCCAGCCGGGCCAGCGCTCCGGTTACAGCCTTGCCCTGCGGGTCCAGGATCTCCGGCTTCGGCATGACGTCGACAACCACTCGAGACATGCCGGGGAGTCTAACCCGGCCCGTCGTCTCGTGCCGAAAACTACGTACACGTAGGTTTCGGTCGGTGTACGCAGATTGCAACCTCTGCAGGGCGTAGCCAACCTATGCAGAGCTCACCGGAATCACGCAATGTCACGGCGTGCGGCCGACAGCATGCCCGCGAGCGCGGGTAACAGGCACCATGCCGCGACAATCAGGCCGGCGACCCACCAAGGTGTCGGATTCTGCCCAGCGAAAAGCACCGGCGAGGTGATCTCCAACATGGCGTTGGTCGCACCACTGGGCATCAGATTGAGCAGTTGGTCCCAGCGCTTCAGAAAGAACACCACCGAGATGACCGGCTCCACCAGGAAACCAAGAAGGACACCGACGACCAGGGCAACCACCATGTTCTTGATCAAGATCCCGAGACCCATCCCGATCAAGGTCCACAGCGCGATCGAGCACACGCCCAGAATGATCGAGCGCCAGGTCTCAGGCTGGTCGAGCAGGAATGAACCGTTGTTCGTCAGCACGAACGGAACCGCCACCAGCATTCCCGCGGCCATACTGGTGATCCCGTAGATCACGCCGAAGATCAACAACGCAGTTGATTTACCGAGCAGCATACGGATCCGACTCGGGGTCGCAAGATAGCTCGAGGCCAGGGTGCCGTACCGGTACTCGCTGCCGATTGCGACGATGCCCACCACCATGGCCAGGATGCGGGACAGCACGTTCCCGCCGTGGTAGATGCTCCGGATGATGCCGGGATCAGTAAACGGCGAGCTGAATGCGCCGCCCGCCCTGCTCTGCAACAGCGCTACGACAGCGGGCAGAGCCGCATAGCCGGCGCTCAACACGAAGATCGAAATCAGCGCAATCCACCACAGCTTGGTGCTGGTGATCCTGCGCCACTCGGCACGCAATACATCGCTCATCGGGAGCCCTCCAGCATGGAGAAGAACTCCTGCTCGAGATCACGACCTGCACCGAGGTCGAGTTCCGACATTGGCATCTGCGCCACTAGCCGTCCCCTGTTGATCAACACGATGTCGTCTGCGGTGGCCTCGATCTCGTTCAGCAGATGGGATGAGATCAACACTGTCCGACCGCAGGCCGCGAAATCGCGCAGGAACGTACGTAGCCAGCGGATGCCATCCGGATCCAGGCCGTTTGCCGGCTCGTCCAAGATCAAGTAGTCCGGCTTGCCGAGCAGCGCGGCGGCGAGCGCAAGTCGCTGCCGCATCCCCAACGAATACTCCCCAACCGGCTGTCGAGCGACCTCGCCCAGCCCAAGCTCGGCGAGCAGGTGGTCGACCCGGCGATCACTTGCACCAGCGCTCGGGGCAAGCATGCGAAGGTGATTGCGACCACTCCGTGCCGGGTGGAAGCTCGCGTCGAGCACACATCCCACCGTCTGCAGCGGATGTGGCAGCTCGGCGTACGCGAGATCGCCAAACGTAGCGGTACCGGTGGTCGGAGTGGTCAGCCCGACCAGTATTCGCAAGGTCGTGGTCTTCCCCGCGCCATTCGGTCCGAGGAAGCCAGTGACCCGTCCCGGCTGGACGACAAAGCTCAGATTGTGTACGGCCAGCGTGCCGTGGTAGCTCTTGATCAACCTGTCGACGATGATCGGCGGTACTTCATGATCGACAGTTCGTCGCGAAGATCTTGTGTGGCGTACGGGCGGTGAGGAGGCGACTGGTCGGGCCACTCGGGGCGGCAGAGCTGCTGGTGGCACGGGAGTCGCGGGCGGCGTCGCCGCCTGGTCCGGCTCCACGCTCGGCGAAGGCGCGCTGCGACGAGGCTGTGGGCTCATTTCGAAGGGGAACGGCGCCACAGGTGCGGCTGCTTCAGGCTGTCGCACAGCTTCGGCAAAAAATGCTCGACGCGGCCGGGGTGGCGTATCGGGAAGCCTTGCATGATCAGATACGGCGACCTCTTGGGCCGTGGCGGCCGCCTCGAAGGCCCGTGCCGCTCGCGCCGCGCGCGCCGGAATCGGGTCGCCATAATCAGCCTGAGTGAAGCCGAGCGCCCGTCTCGCCACATACGACTCAACGTCGTCTGGCTCCTCCAAAAGTGCTCGCCGTGGCCGATCCACCGGCATAGTCTCTCAGCCATCTGCGCGTGCTGGGCAAAGGTGGTCAAGTGTCGCGCGTCAACCTTTTGTTAAAAGTCCGGACTCTAGTGCCGTGCACTAGCTCAGGGATGCCACCTCCCGGCCCCGAAGATGACCCGGACCGAGCCAGCAATCTGATCGTTGGCGCCGAATTCATGCAGCAAAGTAGAGGTAAGCAACTTCTTTTGGAGTCCAGGAAGGACACACCCCGACATGACGCTCTACCGCCCCCGCGACGACCGGATGATCGCGGGCGTGTGCTCAGGAATCGCCCGCCGCTTCAATCTCGATCCCACGATCGTGCGAATCGTCTTCGTTGCCAGCCTTCTCCTCCCCGGCCCGCAGATCTTGATCTACTTGATCGCCTGGCTGCTCATGCCGGACGAGTCCACAACCGTCGCCTGAATCCCCCACCGCCGAAGGCCCCTCAGTCTTATCCGACTGGGGGGCCTTCGATTGTGTTACAGCACTGGGCCGGGCCGGTAGGCCGCCGCCTCAGGGTGCGCCTCGGCGATTTTCTCGATCTGCGCGGCAAGCGCCGCCACTTGCCGGCCCGCAGCGCCGGCCAGCTGGATTGGATTCGCAATCGCCGCTTCAAGTTCCGCGCGAGGTACGCCAAGCCGGTCGTCGGCGGCCAAGCGATCAAGCAAGTCATTTTCGCTGCGACCGGTATCGCGCATCTGGAGGGCAACGGCAATCGCGTGCTCCTGGATCGCCTCATGTGCCAGCTCCCGGCCGGCTCCGTGCCGCACCGCCGCCATCAGCACCTTCGTCGTGGCCAGAAATGGCAGGTACCGTTGCAGCTCCGCGTCGATGATCGCCGGAAACGCGCCGAAATCCTCCAGGACGCTGAGAAAGGTCTCAAACAGCCCGTCGAGGGCAAAGAATGCGTCCGGCAGCGCGACTCGACGCACCACCGAGCAGGACACATCGCCTTCGTTCCATTGATCACCTGCGAGCTCGCCGATCATCGACAAGTAGCCCCTGATGATCACCGCCAATCCGTTGACTCGCTCGCAGGAGCGAGTGTTCATCTTGTGCGGCATGGCGCTGGAACCCACCTGGCCGGGTCGGAAGCCCTCGGTCACCAGCTCATGACCCGCCATTAGCCGGATGGAAGTCGCCAGATTTGCAGGCGCCGCCGCCACCTGGGCCAGCGCGCTGACCACGTCCAGGTCCAGCGAGCGGGGGTAGACCTGACCGGTGCTGACCATGACATGCGCGAAGCCAAGATGATCAGCAATCTGCCGCTCCAGCTCCTGCAACTTGCTCGCGTCGCCACCGAGTAGATCGAGCATGTCCTGGCTGGTACCTACTGGGCCCTTGATGCCACGTAACGGGTAGCGATCAATCAGCTCCTCGATGCGCTGGTACGCCACCAGCAGCTCGTTCGCGGCGGTCGCAAAACGCTTTCCCAGGGTTGTGACCTGTGCCGGAACGTTGTGGGTACGTCCCGCAATCGGCTGGGCTGCGAATTGGGTGGCGAGCTGGGCGAGCCGCAGCAGTGTCGCTACCGTCCTTTCGCGGATGATCTTGAGCGAGGAGACGATCTGCAACTGCTCGACATTCTCTGTCAGGTCCCGGGAGGTCATTCCCTTGTGCACATGCTGGAAACCCGCCAGCGTATTAAACTCCTCAATCCGCGCCTTGACATCATGACGAGTGATCTTCTCCCGCGCGTCGATGCTCGCCAGATCAACGTGCTCAAGGACCGCTTGGTAGGCCTTGATCACCACAGCTGGGTCGTCGCCCGCGAAATCCACACCAAGATCACGTTGGGCTGTCAGGATCGCCAGCCACAGCCGCCGTTCAGCGATGAGCTTGTTCTCGGGGGACCAGATCTGGCGCATCGCCGGGGAGGCGTAGCGGTTGGCCAGGACATTGCCGATCGGCACTGCTCAGCTCACCACCAGCCGCGCAGCCGCTGCCGCAATATCGCGGCGATAAAACGAACCATCGAGGTGGATTTCCCCGATCGACTGGTACGCCCGGCTGCGGGCTGCTTCGATATCCTCACCGAGTCCAACGACTGTAAGCACGCGGCCGCCGGCGCTGATCAAGTTCCCTTGCGGATCGACTGCTGTCCCGGCATGGATGACCACACTGCCGTTGCTGGCCGCCGCCTCGAGCCCGGTGATCACCCCGCCGGTTGTCGGAGTCCCGGGATAGCCGGCTGCGGCAAGAACCACGCCCACGGCGGCACCACTCCCCCACTCCAGCGCGGGGTAGGCAGCAAGATCACCCGTGGCGGCGGCGTAGAGCAAGCCGCCGAGCGGTGTATCGAGGCGCGCCAGCAGCGGCTGGGTTTCGGGGTCGCCGAACCGGGCATTGAACTCGACCACCCGAACACCGCCGGAGGTCAGCGCCAGGCCGGCGTACAGCAGCCCGCTGAACGGGGTTCCGCGCCGGGCCATCTCATCGATGGTCGGCTGGAGCACCGTACGCGTCACCTCGTCGGCAAGATCATCCCGTGCCCACGGCAGCGGGGTGTACGCGCCCATGCCGCCGGTGTTGGGCCCGGTGTCACCCTCGCCCACACGCTTGAAGTCCTGGGCGGGCTGCAGGGCGCGTACGGTTTGCCCATCGGTTATCCCGAATAGGCTCACTTCCGGCCCGTCGAGGTACTCCTCAATGACCACCCGGCCGCACCGCAAAGCATGATCAACAGCGGTCTGCCTGTCGCTTGTTACGACTACCCCCTTGCCTGCTGCCAGCCCGTCGTTCTTGACCACATACGGCGGCCCGAACACATCGAGGGCTTGATCAACTTGGGCACGGGTCATGCATTCTCGGAAGCGAGCCGTCGGCACACCCGCGGTCGCCATGACCTGCTTGGCAAAAGCTTTGCTGCCCTCCAGCTGCGCCGCGGCCGCGGAGGGCCCGAAGCATGCGATGCCGTTCGCGCGTACCGCATCGGCAACACCTGCCACCAGGGGCGCCTCGGGTCCAACGATGACCAGGTTGACTCCGAGCCGGGCGGCCAGACTCGCCACCGCAGCACCATCGAGCGGGTCGACAGGGTGGTTCGTGCCCAACGCCGCGGTACCGGGGTTGCCAGGCGCAGCATGGAGATCAACCACAACAGGGTCGCGGCTCAGCGCCAAGGTGAGCGCATGCTCTCGGCCGCCAGAGCCGATCACCAGCACACGCAGACGTTCCACCACGTGCCGAAAGCCTACCGAAGCGCCCAGCGGGCAGTAGCCTTGCGCTTCGTGGCTGACCCGAGCTTCCCCGCTGTCCACATTCGGCCGCCGCACGGCTGGCTGAACGATCCGAATGGCCTGTGCCGGGTTGACGGCCGCTATCACGTCTTCTTTCAGTACAACCCCTGGGCGCCGGAGCACCGCGCGATCCATTGGGGCCACGTCAGCTCGACTGACCTGATCCACTGGCAGCAGCATCCCATCGCGCTCGCGCCGCGCCTTGGGCTCATTGATCAGGCCGGTTGTTGGACCGGCTGCGTGGTCGACGATGGCGGCGTGCCGACCGCGGTCTATACGGCCACGCCTGACCACGCGAGAAACGCTGTCGTGGCGCTCGCCAGGTCAGATCGATCCCTGATTCATTGGCACCAAGACGAGTCGCCGGTGACGGGCATCTCGTCTACTCCAGGACCCGCTGAGGTCAGGGATCCTTTCGTCTTCATTCACGAGGGTCGTCGGTACGCCGTGCAAGGTGCGGGTCAACCTGGCGGGAGTCCGAGGCTGCTCCTGTACGGCTGTGACGACCTCACCCATTGGACCGAACTGGGCACTCTCGTGACAACTGACGACCCGATTGCCGCCGAGGTCGCCTCCACCGAAATGTGGGAGTGCCCGAATCTTGTCCACATCGGTGGGCAATGGGTCCTGTTGCTGTCGTTGTGTTACATGTCCGCGGGCTTCGACGGACTTCGTGGCGTGCGTTACCTGCTCGGCGATCTGGTCGCCCACGGTCCGGGATTGACGTTCAAGGCAGCCTCAGGAGGTGTGCTGGACACCGGCCCCGCCTTCTTTGCGCCGCAGGTGCTGGCCGAGCCGGACCGTACACTGCTGTGGGCCTGGGCCCCGGAACTCGGCCGCAGCGCCGGTCAGATCGCGGACGCCGGCTGGGCCGGTGTCCTGACCTTCCCGCGTGAGCTGTTCGTACGCGATGGTGTCCTCGGCGTGCGGCCGGCAGCCGAGCTCGTCGGTCTGCGGCGCGAACGTGTCGCGTGCCAGCCGGGCGCACCCTTTCAGGAGCATGCATTTGAACTTGTATCCGAGGGGCCGGTAACACTGCGGCTGATCGACGATGGGCTGGATGCGCTGGTCTCGTACGCGGAAGGCACACCGGACGACCCAGCCAGGATCATGGTCGACGGGAGCATCGTGGAGACCTTTCAGGGTGGTGCAAGCCACACCACGCGCGCTTATCCGAGCCTCGACAGCCGATGGGCCGTGGACGGCGAGGCGGTCACCGCCTATCGACTCGGCGACATGGTGGCAGCATCCGGCCCTCAATACGTGCTCTGAGCCCGTCGAAGGGCACGTCTAGCTGCCACTCTGACGAATCACCTTCACGAGGGACTGGCCGCCCCCACCCGCCCGCAGGAACGCACGTACACGTTCGTTCCAGTCGCGATACACACGTTGCAACGAATGCAGGGTGACTGAAACGAACGTGTACGTCCGTTTCTGACAGGGCAGATCGGCGCTGGAGTAGCCACAGCATCGCCCACGGGTGTGCAGAAAACGTCAAAAAGGGTCCGCTGCTTTACTTGCGGTTGTGACTGCGTCACTCTCTCCTCGCCTTACGCAGATCGTCGACGCGCTTCCCCTCCGACCGGGTATGCGGGTGCTCGAGATCGGAGGAGCGCCCGGTACGGCCGCGCGCGCCGTGGCCGAGCGGATCGGCGATGGGCATGTGCTCGTAATCGATCGATCTGCCAAGGGCGTGGCGCAAGTCGAGCGACTCGCCGCCACAGAGATTGCCGCGGGCCGGCTAAGCGTTCGGTGCGTGGCAGCCGAGGACTTCGAGCTGACACCTGGCGAGCGACCGTACGACCTGGCCTTTGCGGTTCGGGTCGGAGCACTCGACGGTCGCCACCCCCGCGCCGGTGAGCAGGCCCGTCGTCGCATCCGAGCCGCGTTGGTACCCGGCGGGAAGCTCTTCATCGACGGTGGGGATCCCCTGCGCGAGATCAAGCTCGACGAGGTGGGCCAGTGACGCCTGGTTCGGCAGTTGGACCGCTTCGGAGCGCGCCGCAGCTCAGTCTGCCCGCCGGCGAGCGGCGTCAAATGGCGCTCGGTCAAAAACAAACAGGCTGTGAGTGATCTTGCCGTCTTGGACGGTGACACATTCGGCACCGGGAGCGCTTTTGACGGGAACGGTTTCGGTGTCATACATGACCACGGCCTTCTCATCGTCACCGAAGGCAGCAACGAGTTCAGAACCCTTGAGAGTCTGCACGAAGGGACCCATGAAGTCCCGGTATGCCGCCGCGCCTTTCAGACGACCAGCCGGTGCATCGCAGACGATGTCGTCGGCGATGTAGGCCATGGCCTTGTCCAGGTCGTGACTCGTCCATGCGTGGTAGTACGCCAGCGCAACGTCGAGCGCGGCAGATTCGGTCATCATGTCTCCTTGTGTTGTCACGAAGAGGAGGCGAGTTCGGTCCTCCTGCCTATATAGACACGGCGGCGACCGCGAATGGAACGCCGATGGCATGCTGAGGAACGTGGGGCAGGCCACTCTGGAGCGCGCGCGTACCGGCGACGAGCGGGCGTTCGGCGACCTCATCGAGCCATACAGGCGGGAGCTCTTGGTTCACTGCTACCGCATGCTGGGCTCGCTGACCGACGCGGAGGACATGCTGCAGGAGACCTTGCTGTCGGCTTGGCGGGGCCTCCCCCGGTTCCAAGGGCGTTCCTCCTTGCGATCCTGGCTGTACCGCATTGCAACGAACACCTGCCTGAACGCGATGCGTTCCAACGCGCGTCGGGTTCCGGCCGAGCCGACTCCACCGTTCCAGCCGCCCGAACCAACCCAGCGTGACGAGATCACTTGGCTGCAGCCTTATCCCGACAGGCTGCTCGAGGGCATCGCCGACACAGCGCCGGGCCCCGAAGCCCGCTACAGCCAGCGAGAAGCGATCCAGCTCGCGTTCGTTGCTGGCTTGCAATGCATTCCGCCTCGCCAGGCTGCAGTGGTCCTGCTACGCGACGTCCTCGGCTTCGGGACGGACGAGGTGGCGGCGATGCTCAAGACGACCCCGACGGCGGTCAAGGGAACGCTGCAACGCGGCCGCGCGGCCCTGGAAGGTTCCCGGAGCGGTGTCAGGCGCCGACCTGCGCCGGGGTCGCATGAGGAACGTGATCTTGCACGGCGATTCGCCGACGCGTACGTCGCTGCCGATATTGATGGCCTACTGAAACTGCTCACTGATGACGCGTGGCTGTCCATGCCTCCAGCACCCCATCAGTACCACGGCTTGGATGCGATCCGGTCCTTCCTGCAGACCAGCTTTGACTTCCGTGGAGACCGACGGGTCTACCTGCTCCCCACACGCGCCAACAACGCGCCGGCCTTCGCCAGCTACCTGAGTGATCGGGAAAGGCCGATTGCGAGACCGGCTGGACTGCTGGTGCTAACGCCGGAAGGTGATCAACTCCAAGCCGTGACCCGATTCCACCGTGATGATCTTTATCCGCGGTTCGGCTTCTCCGAGTTTGTTACAACAAATCGTTGATGACGATTGACTGTTCGCGTGAGGGGCCGACGCCAATGCCTGAGATGCGCGCGCCGCAGAGTTCCTCGATCCGGTTCACATACACCTGGGTGTTCTTCGGCAGGTCGTCAAACTCTCGGCAGCTGCTGATGTCTTCTGTCCAGCCGTCCAGCTCCTCGTAAATCGGTATGGCATGGTGGAACTCTGACTGGGTGAGCGGCATGCTGTCATGGCGGACGCCGTTTACCTGGTAGCCGACGCAGACCGGAATCTTCTCCCAGCCTGTCAGCACATCGAGCTTGGTCAGAAAGATGTCGGTGAACGCATTGGCGCGTGCCGCTGTTTGCACAACCAACGCGTCGAACCAGCCGCAGCGGCGCTTACGTCCGGTAGTCGTGCCGAACTCGGCGCCAACTTCTGCGAGCTTCTCGCCGTCCTTATCGCGTAGCTCGGTCGGCATCGGACCCTCACCTACCCGAGTGGTGTACGCCTTGGCGATCCCGACGACCCTGTCAATCCGGGTGGGACCGACACCGGTACCCACACATGCCCCACCGGCAACCGGATTCGAAGACGTCACGTACGGATACGTTCCATGATCAACATCAAGATGATGGGCCTGGGCGCCCTCGAACAGCACAACCTTTCCGGCATCAAGGGCGTCGTTGAGCATTCGGCTGACGTCAACTACGTGCGGTCTGATGCGCTCAGCATGGGAAAGCAAGTGCTCGGTCACCTCGGCCGGCTCGATCATGCGGCGGTTGTAAACCTTGACCAGCAGATGATTCTTCTGCTCAAGTGCCGCCTCCACCTTCTTTCGGAGGATCGACTCGTCGAACAGATCCTGAATGCGCACGCCGATGCGGTTGACCTTGTCTGAGTATGCCGGGCCGACCCCGCGTCCGGTCGTGCCGATCCGGGCCTTGCCCAGGAAACGCTCGGTCACCTTGTCGATCACCTGGTGATAGGAGGCGATGATGTGCGCATTCGCGGAAATAACCATGTGCGAGGCGTCCACTCCACGCGCCGCCAGCTCATCCATCTCGGCGAACAGCACGTCAAGGTCGACAACAACCCCATTGCCGATCACCGGGATGCACTTGGGGTTCAAGATGCCGGAGGGCAGCAGGTGCAGCGCGTAGCGCTCACCATCAACGACCACGGTGTGGCCGGCGTTGTTGCCGCCTGAATAACGGACGCAATAGTCGACGCGATCGCCAAGCTGGTCGGTCGCCTTACCTTTGCCTTCGTCGCCCCACTGGGCCCCCATAACCACAATCGCCGGCATGTGATCGCCGTCCCTTCTAGCTCCCTACTTCGTAGAGAGAGACCGAAGCCCCCGGGCGCATTCGCCACAGGGACTCTTGCGACGTAACCCTACCCAACCTTCATCGCTCGGATGTGACCGGTTAGAGCCAGTCCTTGGAGCGAAAGACGAAGTAGAGGGCCACACTTGCCGTGACCATGATGAGGAGGTATACCCAGAAACCGGAATTGCTCTCCGCCAGGGGAAAGCCGACGTTCATACCGACAAAACTCGTCACCAACGTAGGAACGGCCAGGATCGCCGCCCACGCGCTGAGCTTCTTCATGATCTGGTTCAGCCGTACATCGGCCAGTGCAAGGCTGGTGTCGAAGATCGCCGCCATGGCATCGCGCAAGGCATCCGCGGCATTGGCCACCCGGTTGTGCTGCTCCGCCAGCATCGCCCAGTGACGCCCGATTGCCCGATCCCGTCCGGTTTTGGACTTCCGACTCTGGGGCGGGCTGTCAACGATGTCGGCCATCACCGTCCGCATTGGATCGGTGAGCCGGCGCAACTGCGACAGCGCCGCTCGGAGCTTGAAGGCGTACAGCTGCTCAGACTTGTCGAGCGGTCGCTCCTCGAACAGCACATCCGCCAGGCTGTCACTGGAGTCTTCGAGCCACTGCAGCGCCTCTTCGTAACTACTGATCACGGCTCCAATCACCGCCTGCATCGCCGTCTCGATGCCGCCCCGCGCGATTACATCTTCCGCTTTGACCAACAGCCGGGCGGGCTGAAAGTCCGAGGTCGGATCAACGAGGCAGATCACGGCGCGATCAGTCGCGATCATGGACACTGGGTGCACCAAGACTTCAGCGTGGTCCCTGTCGACCGAGACCGCGTTGGTGATCACAAGGCGAGCTCGGCCAACAGTCTCGAACTTGGCTCGCTTGTCCTCCGCCAGCAGGTCCTTGATCGCCAGTTCGTCAAGATCAAGGGCGTGTGCCACATCGCGTACTTCCACGGCTCCGTACTCGTGATCTCGCGGCAGCACCCACCACGCGGAGGCGTCCGAATGCAACTCCAGTACGTCGCTCAGATCTTCGCCGGTCAGATCCTCAGCGATGATCGTCCTGCCCGACCAGACCCGGCTCAGCGGCACAGGTCGGTCAGCGACGAGGGAGGACACTCTCCGAAGACTAGCGCCGCTTTTCATGACCCGAAGTTCCCGCGGTCGGGCCGGTGTAATGCGCCCTGAGCTTGTCGAAGGGCACGCGCTTCGACAGGCGCTGGGCCGCTGCGTTTACGCCAGGTGTTGGCCAAACCAGTCCAGCACCTCCTGCCACGCCTGCTGGGCAGCTTCCGCGTTGTAGCGCGGACCGGTGTCGTTGAAGAATGCGTGACCGGCTCCTGCGAAGGTCCGAATCTCGTAGGTGAGGCCGGCCGCCTTGAGTGCAGCCTCGGCACGTTCGCGGGTTGCGTTTACACGCTCGTCCTGCTCCCCGTAAATCGCGTAGACGGCCGCCTTGGCTTTACTGAAATCGGGGTTGTCAGGCGCAGGTCCGTAGAAGGGAATCGCCGCGGCCAGCCGCTGTTCGCCAGCTTGAAGCAGATTCCACGTCATACCACCGCCAAAGCAGAACCCGACCGCCCCCACCTTCGCACCGGACACGCGCTTCTCGAGCTCGTCGATGCCGGCTTGAAGGTCTGCAAGCAACTGCTCAGGCGAGGTGTTCGCAAGTGCGGTCGGCGCGGCCGCTGGATCAGCAAGCGACCCGGTGCCGCCTTGGGCAGAGAGGAGGTCTACACACAGCGCCGAATACGACTCGTTCGCGAGCCGCCCTACCAAGTCGAAGTTGCGGGGTAAGACCACGGTTCTCGTGGATGACGAGTACGGCACCCTTCGGGTCGGCTCCCTCAGCCCATGCACCCTGCAGCTCGCCGGCCGGGCCAGCGAAGCGCACCGCTTCCCCGGGCTCAGTAGTACCAGTTGCTGCTGCGGTTGGCGTCGTGGCGGCGGGTGGCGATGCCGCTCCACCCGCTCCCAACGTCCCGCCGCCATCAGCGCAAGCAGCCAGCAGGGCGGTCGCGCTGCTCAGGCTGAGCCCGAGGAGAGTTAGCCTGCGCAGTGCCTCCCTCCGAGTGAGCAGCCCATCTACGAAGTCTTCGGTCACCTCGCCTACGAGGTAATTACGCAGCGCCATCTCAAACTCCTTGTTTCCTGCGACGTCCGCGGCTCGGCAAAGACGTGCGCGGTGCTGAGTCGCGCCTAACTGATGTCACGAGCGCGACCCGTCAAAGGTTCAGCGAGCTAAAGGTGGGTGATTACGGCCACCCGGCTCGCGGTGCGGGCGCCCGCACAGTCAGTACCTGACCGGTCCGAGCAGCGATTGCTTCGTCGACCTTCTCGATGCCGCGCCACTCGGCGGCCAGGACGAACAGGGTCCGGCCGTCCGGGCCGCCGAGCATGCACGCGAACGGACTCCGGTCCAGCTCGATCGACTCCATTACCTGCCCACCTTCGCGGACCCGAACGCAGACATTTCCCGCGAAGGTCTGTGCCCAGACCGCGCCCTCTGCGTCGAGGCAGATGCCGTCCGGCCCGATGCCCTCCGCCCACACTCTTCGGTTAGACAGGCCGCCGTCAGGAGCGACGTCGAACGCGGTGAGCCTGCCTGCAAATGACTCGGCGACGATCAGTGTCGAGTTATCCGGAGTCACGACCATGCCGTTCGGAAACGCGATGGCGTCCGCAACCTGGCGAACCGAACCATCCGGGGTGACCAGCGCGATGATTCCGGGCGGATCCCCCGGCCCAGGATCGAACTCGCAGCGGCCGTTGACATAGATGTTCCCGCGGCCGTCGACAACCAGCTCGTTCCAATCGCCTGACAGCGCGCTCAGGTCGGCATGCTGGACCATTGACCCGTCGGGCTCGCGCCGCATCAGCTGTTCGCCGGTCACCAGGCGGCGCCCGTCCGGGAGCCAGGCGATCGACCATCCGAAGCCCGGAGGTCCCTCGCCCACCACCTCGCTGAGGCCGTCGACATCCACGGCGATGATCTGCCCTGCGCCCCAGTGGGCGAACCACAATCGTCCGTCATGCCAACGGGGCGATTCGACGTACGCAAGGCCATCCAAAAGAACTCGCGGCTCAAGTTGGGCTGATTCCCTTGATGACATCAGGCACCTCGCCCTGACGACTCGAGCAAGGACTTGAGGTCGGCCAGCCGCTGCCGCCACGAAGCCTTTGCTCTTTCGGCCTCATCGGGATCCGGGAGCCGTTCGTGCGCCACCGACACCGTCGCCTTCGCTGAATCCTTCTCGACGAAGGAGACGTTCACGCGGGTCGAGCCGTCATCCCAGTCGAATCGCGCCGTGTAGTCCTTCTGCGAGGTGCGCAGCGACATCGTCCTATCGGTGAGCCACTGCTTCCGCATTGCTGGGTCCACGAAGGCCGTGAAGAGAAGATCAATCGGAACGGCGATTGTTTTCGAGGCGTAGATCGTGAACCCCTCTGCCTGCTGATGCTTGAGGCGCAGCCCGCTGGCGCGCTGGTAATAGACGGTGATCGTTTGCGCCCACCAACCGGGGACATCATGCTCATCCATGAGGAAACGAACCGTCTCTCCGTGCTTCCTGTCTCGACCGCCCCACCGGTCGAGGATGGAGAACCACGCGTCCCAACTCCTGCCGGTCACTTCGGTGATCTTGTCATCGGATGGGCGATCGGCGGTCGCCGCAAGTCTGGTACGAGCCGACTGGACCCGGTCACGTTTCTGGGCCACGTGACTGCGCGCAGTCGTGTAGCTCTCCCCGGTTTTGGACATGCGCTCGCGAACGCGGCGCTTAAGAGACTTCTCCTTGGTCACTGCAACGCTCCTTCGTCACGCCGCGACCGAGAGACTCACGCTCCCCCAGACGCGGCCCGAAGGGCTGCACTAAACCGTCCCGAGAGCTGGGCCCCCTTTGCCTCGTTGATACCGGCGGCGTGAGCGCCGGAGCCGAGGTTGGGCGTGGGACACGCCTTTTGAAGGAGAATACTCCGGCGCCACGCCCGACTGCCAGACCAGCCCGCAGCCAGCGACCAAGTGCCGGGAGCGCCCACCCGACTGCAGACCAGCTCCTCACGACGCCGACCGGCTTGGCGAAGCAAGGCGAAGGTCGGCCGGGTGGGCCGGCGCAAAAGGCTAAGACGCTTGAAACCCAAGCCGCGCAAACCACGGGCTCACAGCTGACGCAACCACAACCCTTTGGCGCCGGCCCACCCGGCAAACCTTCGCCGGGAGGTTCACCCAAAGGAAGTTCGGAAGTCAGTGAGGAGCGGCGAATCTAGCAGTTACGCGTTCAGAGAGGTCCCGGCCGAACGCAGGTCCTCGCAGGCCTCGACCACGCGCTTGCTCATGCCTGCCTCCGCCAGCTTGCCCCAAGCCCGCGGATCGTAGGCCTTCTTGTTTCCGACCTCGCCGTCGACCTTCAGCACGCCGTCGTAGTTGGTGAACATGTGCCCTGCAGCCGGACGCGTAAACGCGTACTGGGTGTCGGTGTCGATGTTCATCTTGACGACCCCGTAATCGACTGCCGACCGGATTTCCTCCAGCGTTGAGCCCGATCCGCCGTGGAACACCAGGTCGAACGGTCGCTCCTTGCCGATCTTGGTACCGACCTTTTCCTGGATCTCCTTCAACACCTCGGGACGCAGCTTGACCGCCCCCGGCTTGTACACCCCATGCACGTTGCCGAAGGTCAGCGCGGTGATGTACCGACCCTTCTCGCCGGTGCCGAGCACCTCGATGGTCCGCAGCCCGTCCTCGACGGTCGTGTAGAGCTTCTCGTTGATCTCCGCACTGACGCCGTCCTCCTCGCCGCCGACCACGCCCACCTCGATCTCCAAGATCACGTTCGCGGCTGCGGTCTGCTCCAGCAACTCCTCGGCGATCGACAAGTTTTCCTCGAGCGGCACTGCCGAGCCGACCCACATGTGCGACTGGAAGAGCGGCAAGCCGCCGGCCTTGACGCGCTCAGTAGATATCGCGAGCAGTGGCCGTACGAAGCCGTCAAGCTTCTCTTTTGGACAGTGATCGGTGTGCAGGCCGACGTTGACGGGGTAGTTCTTCGCAACCTCGTGTGCGTACGCAGCCAGCGCCACCGCACCGGTGACCTGCTTCTTGATCGTTGGGCCTGACAGGTACTCCGCGCCGCCGGTCGAGACCTGAATGATGCCGTCCGATCCAGCCTCGGTGAAGCCCTGCAGAGCTGCGTTCAAGGTCTGCGAGGAGCTGATGTTGATGGCTGGGTAGGCGAAAGACCCCCGCTTGGCCGCGTCCAGCATGGCGGCGTAAACCTCAGGTGTAGCGATGGGCATGCTCCGTGAGCTCCTTTCCTACCTGCATTGACGTTTCGCAGCGGTATCCACGCGATTGCACAGTCTGTCAAAGGAAGGTGCAGCGGTGATAACAGCTACGTTTCGTCTCAGCTTTCCAGTGCGGACAAGTCCACGCCATGGCGGCCAGCCGAAAAAGCGCGGGCGGTGCTGTCGAGAGTCGCAGGAAAGACATCGACCTGATCCAGCGGCACGCTCGCTTGCCTACCGTCAGTGAGAGTGAGCCGAAGTCGCGGACCTCGGTCGAGGCCACCTTTGATCGTGTCGATCGCTACGACCTGTGGCCACGACGCGCCAAGCCCAGCAACCTGGATGCCTGGTGGACCGATCCGGATAGCGATGCCGCTGCCTACGCTGCCCACTTCTCGTTTGGCCAAAAAGTACAGAAGGACAGTGACGCCAAGAACTGCCAAAGACACCCCGAGTACAACCGCGCAGATGATGAAGAAGCCGGCGCCTTGTAAAGCTTCTCGTTGCCACGCGTAGATCAGCAGCAGCAACACGACGGTGATGCCGAGGCTGATCAGCCGAGAACGAATCAGCCGGCGTCGCCGCCTCACCTTGTCGGTGAGCGGTCCGGGATCGTAGGGAACAACCAACTCCGAAATCGGACTAGTGCTCATATCGTCACCGGTCAGCTTTCTCGAGCACCGCGAGGCGTGATCGCCATGTGAATGCGATAGCGGTCCGCGCGATACCAGGAGGTTGACATCTCGATCGCTCGGTCACCCGCGTACGTCACCCGCTCCTGCACCAGCAGCGGTGCGCGTCTCGGGATTCCCAGGACTCGTGCCTGATGGGCATCGGCTGACTCGGCGCGTACCGTCTGCTCGCCACTACTCACCACAACGCCGTACTCGCTGGCGAACACGTCGTAGAGCGACCCGAGCTCTCGCTGCAACAGGCCCGGAAACAGCACCGACGGATAGTGACCAACCTCGTAGGCCATAGGTGTGCCATCCGCAGTGCGGAGCCGTTCCACGCGTACGACCGACTGGCCGGGGCGGATCCGCAGCGCAGAGGAGACCTCGTCATCGGCCGGCTGTTCGGCTGCTGAGAGCACCACCGTTGCCGGGACCAGACCGCGAGCACGCATTTCACGCGAAAACGAGGTCAGGTGAAGTCGCGAGTCCACCTGCGGCCCAGTCAGGTACGTTCCTTTGCCGTGCACCCGCTCCAAGACCCCAGCCGCAACCAGGTCAGCAATCGCCTGACGTACCGTGACCCGGCTGACACCCAGGCGTAGCACCAACGCCCGCTCTGAGGGGATCGCGTCGCCAGGGTTGAGCTC
>JBKPAB010000062.1:0-14145 GCA_046726195.1 Actinomycetota bacterium | reverse complement strand
CCGATTGCTTTTCCGGCATGTTCGTTCGCGCCGTATCGGCGTCTATGGGTGTGCAGCAAGGAGACCTCGATGGGATCTTGGCCATCTACGAAGCCATCGGCGACGACACACTCTCCGGCGACCCGAACATTGTCGGCAATCATGGGCTAGCTCGATCACGCCAGTACTGGGGAACCATGGGCTTGAGCACGAGCGAAATTGAGAAGTGCAATACGTTCGTCGTCTCATCCAGCCTCGTGCGCTAGCGATCAGGCTTTTGCGCGAAGCCTCCATGCGTATCTCCGCACGACACCACGAGCGATCCCAGGGGAGCGGCCAGAGGAGCGTGAAAATGTGGTTGGCGTGCAGTCGGCCCATGCCGTACCTAGCTTCCTCACGCTGTACATGACATGTACGCCATGTACAGCGTCAACATCCCACGCAGCGTGGGTTATTGACAGTCGGTATCAGATCAGTAGCGCGGTTGCGATCGCCGCGATGCCTTCGCCACGTCCGGTCAGCCCGAGTCCGTCGGTAGTGGTTGCTGAAAGACTCACGGGAGCACCAACCGCCTCACTCATGATCAGCTCGGCCTCAGCACGGCGCCCACCTAGCCTCGGGCGGTCACCGATGAGCTGGACCGCAACATTGGCGATGCCGAAGCCAGCCGCTCGTACCCGCGCCGCGGTTTCAGAGAGAAAAGCTGCGCCTGGGGCATTGGCCCACCTCGGATCAGTCGTCCCATAGTTGCTGCCGAGGTCGCCCAGGCCAGCGGCACTCAGCAGTGCATCGCATGCCGCATGGGCCACCACATCGCCATCTGAGTGACCATAGGGACCTACTTCGTCGTCAAAGAGCAGACATGCAACGTTCATCGGCCGGCCGGGTGCGAGCCGATGAACGTCGATGCCGATTCCGGTGCGACGAGGGGGTGCCGGCGAAGTCAGGAAGCGAGGACCTCGTCAAGCAGGATTTCGGCCTTGTCCTCCTCGACATGCTCCGCAAGCGCTAGCTCGGAGACCAGGATCTGCCGAGCCTTGGCAAGCATGCGCTTCTCGCCGGCGGACAGGCCCCGCTCACGCTCGCGGCGCCAGAGGTCGCGAACAACCTCGGCCACCTTCAACACGTTTCCAGAGTGGAGTTTCTCGAGATTGGCCTTGTACCGGCGCGACCAGTTGGTCGGCTCCTCGGTGTGGGGTGCACGAAGAACACCGAAAACTCTTTCCAGCCCGTCGGCGTCAACAACATCACGGACCCCTACCAGGTCCAGGTTGCACGCAGGTACGCGAACGACGAGATCGGTCTGACCAACTATTCTCAGCACCAGATAGAGCTTGTCCTCGCCTTTTATCTGCCTGGTTTCGATGTCCTCGATGACGGCGGCTCCATGATTGGGGTAGACCACCGTTTCGCCGACTGTAAAGGTCATATTGTTTTGTACCCCTTTCGCGGAGCCAAGTTTAGCACGGCGATATGCCTGCATTGGCAGCGTTTGCGCTAGCCAGAGGCCAGTATTGGGGTGCTGTTGGGCTTGACAAAGGTGCCCCAAATGTGCCAGTCCTGTGGGCCGGATCACAACATCCTCACGTCACATCACTCGTATCTGCACGAAAGGCGGTCGTATCGTTAGGCTGCTTCGCAAAGTGTCCCCCTCAGCCAGGCAGGAGTCGGCCATCGTGTCTTGGAACCAGAGTCGAGCAAATGGCGCAGGCTGCATGGCGCTTCCTCGCGCCGCGCGGGGATGGTCTCCGCGAAATGTCGCCAGCCTGCTCCTGGTGATCGGCCTGCTGCTCGTGGCTGGCGGATGCGGGATGGACGTACAGACAAATCGTCCCTACACGCCGGCTGAGGGTATCAACTTTGACGTCGGCGACCCAGCCACCCCGAACGAGGTCGTACGCGTCCGCAATCTCCTCATCATCAGCTGGCAACCCGGCGATGGTGTGCTTTCCGGCTCGGTCGTGACTTATGGCCGAGATTCGTTGACGGAAGTGAGTGGGGTGCCAATCAAGGTGGATGGAACTGAGGGTGCTCCGTTCACCGTCACTGTCCCGTCGACGGTAGCGCTGGCGAATGGGCTACAGGTCGTGCTTACTGACCAGGCGCCGATCATTCTGAGGAGCCCCGATTTGATGGCCGGTCTCGAAGCGATCGTGACGCTGCAGTTTGAAAACGCTGGCGAGATGACGACGCGAGTTCCGATTGTCGACGGTAATGAGGGTCAGTACCGAGAAATCAGCCCGTCACCGACACCGACGCCCAGCGTTTGACGGCACCCGACCTCCGCAGAAACCAACGTGCACGTTCGCTCCACTCGCTATGCACACGTTGCAACGTGTCATCGCATCAATAGCGAACGTGCACGTGCGTTTCCGACTTCCCATCGAGCGGCGAATGCTTTTTTTCAGCCTTCGAACTTGTATCCCAGTCCTCGAACAGTGATCAGGTATCGCGGATTGGCCGGATCTGGCTCGATCTTGGCGCGGAGCCGCTTGATGTGGACATCCAAGGTCTTAGTGTCTCCGACGTAATCCGCACCCCAGATCCGGTCGATGAGCTGGCCGCGAGTCATCACCCGGCCAGCGTTGCGGAGCAGCATCTCCAGCAATTCGAACTCCTTGAGAGCGAGCTTGATCCGCTGACCGTTAACAGAAACCTCATGCCGCTCCACGTCCATCCGAACCCCGGCGACCTCGATGACGTCCGGTACCAACTCGGGGTCCTGCCCTCGCCGGAGCACAGCACGCATCCGTGCGACCAACTCCCGGTGGCTGAACGGCTTGGTGACGTAGTCATCGGCGCCCAGCTCGAGGCCCACAACTTTGTCAACCTCGGAATCTCGTGCGGTGACCATGATTACCGGGACCTGGCGGCGCAGTCGCAGCTGTCGGCAGACTTCAGTGCCGGGCATACCTGGCATCATCAAATCCAGCAATACGATGTCGGCTCCCCGCCGATCGAATTCTGCGATCCCAGTAGCCCCATCGCGTGCCTGGATGACCTCGAAGCCCTCTTTGGAGAGCATGTAGGACAGGGCTTCGAGGTATGACTCCTCGTCCTCTATGACAAGTACCCGCGTCATCGGTTGATCTCCTGACGCTCCTGCAATGGCTGCTCCGGCGGCATTTGGCGCCGATGTATGCGAGACTCCTGGCTGACTGGCCTGGCCTCCTGTAAGTGGGCTGGAATCCTGATGGTGAAGGTTGATCCCTCACCCACTTGGCTCCACACCGACACGTCGCCGCCGTGAATGGCAGCGACGTGCTTCACAATCGCAAGACCAAGTCCGGTGCCCCCGTTGGCTCGGCTACGCGCATAGTCGACGCGATAGAAGCGCTCGAAGATCCGGTCAAGCTCGGCCGGCGGAATTCCGATGCCATTGTCGGAAACTGTGATCTCGACGTAGTCGTCGTCGCCTCTGGCTTGCACATGCGACGCCACAACGACGCGCGCCCCGGGGTCGGAGTACGCGATGGCGTTCTCAACCAAGTTGCCAACTGCCACGCCAAGCTGGTGAGTGTCACCCAACACCCGCGTCCCAGCAGCACAGGCCACGGTGAGAGTGACCTGATGCCGCTCTGCGTCCATTCGCCGCCGTTCGACGGCTTCCGTCAGCACATCATCAATATCGACGATCTCTGGATCAACTAGCGGGTCATCGAATTGGAGTCTCGACAGCTCGATTATCTGAGTCACAAGATCGGTCAGCCGAGCCGACTCGATACCCATGCGACTTGCGAACTTGCGCACGGCTGCAGGGTCATCGGCCGCATCCTCGACCGCCTCAGCCAGCAACGACATGGCCCCAATCGGAGTCTTGAGCTCGTGGCTGATGTTGGCGACGAAGTCCCGGCGAGTTTCCTCGATCCGCCGAGCCGCGGTTTGGTCGTCGGCGAGGATGAGAATCAGGCTATGGTCAAATGGCGCTACCCGAGCCGTGAGGTAGGTGGCTGCGACCCGGGCGCCTCGGTTGAGCTGTAGGTCGACCGTACGGGCCTCGCCGTCGCGGCGAACGGTACGGACCAGTTGCAGCAGCTCAGCTACCCTGATCCGGCTTCCCCGAACCAAGCCCAGCGACCTCGCCGCCGCGTTCGCTTCGAGCACTTCGTCCTGGGAGCCCACAACCACACCAGCGGAGGGCATAACCTCGAGCACCTGCGCGACGCCAACAGGAACCACTGGCTCGGCAATATCTGAGGTCGGACTCGGAGCCGGTTGTCGCGTCCGTAGCGCGGCCCATGTGAGCAGCACGCCGATCCCAAGGCCGACGATGAGCGCCAGACTGGCCGCCCCAATCGGGTTCACAGGTAGATAGTAGGGGCCGAAACCGCAGCGTCTGACCAGATGAGTACTGGGTAGGGAGGGCGTGCGCCAACCATTCGGCCCATGTTCACAATTCGTTAACCATCCGCATGATTCGGCGTAGCGGCCCGGCATAGGGTTATTGGTGCCCTAGTAGAAACAAGATTGGGACATGACTCATGCGTGACTCCTACCGGGAGCAGCTGGACGACATCCTTTCCGATCTGGTTCACATGGCCCAGGTCGTCTCTTCAGCAGTGCGCTCCGCGACGACGGCCCTGCTTGAGGCGGACATTCGTCTGGCCGAGCACGTGATCGGTGACGACGAACTCATCGACGCCACGCAGGCCGATATCGAGGCGCGGGCGTTCTCGTTACTGGCTCGCCAGGCCCCCGTCGCCGGTG
Organism: Actinomycetota bacterium; assembly: GCA_046726195.1. Lineage (GTDB taxonomy): Bacteria > Actinomycetota > Actinomycetes > Propionibacteriales > Propionibacteriaceae > Microlunatus. The sequence continues at coordinate 9,459 of JBKPAB010000062.1, read as the reverse complement.
AACTGCGGACCATCGTTGCCACGCTGCGGATGGTCACTGAGTTGGAGCGAATGGGTGACCTCGCCGCTCATGTCGCCAAGATCGCCCGGCTCCGCTACCCCGAGATCGCCGTGCCCCCGACACTGCGCCCGAATTTCGTCCGGATGGGTGATGTCGCCGAAAAGATGGTGATCACGGCCGGCCAGACCCTGAACGACCGCAACATCCAGAGCGCGCAGGAGTTACGCGCCCGGGACGAGGAGATGGACGAGCTGCGGCGGAGTCAGTTCCGTGTGATGCTCAGCGACGACTGGGAATACGGCGTAGAGGCGGCGGTCGATGTAGCGCTGCTTGGTCGCTATTACGAGCGCATCGCCGATCATGCCGCATCAATGGGTCGCCGGATCATTTATGTGGTAACCGGCCAACTCCCCGAGGATCGGAGCTAGCCGCGTACTTTGGCGTCCGTACTGACGCCGGAACCGTACGTTTCCCACCAAAAGTGCGGAAAGGTTGGCCGGCGGGCGGCTCAGCCGTGCGTTTGCCACCAAAAGTGCGAAGAAGTTGGGCTGCAGGCAGGCGTAGCGTGCGTTTGCCACCAAAAGTGCGAAGAAGTTGGGCTGCCGGCGGCCCAGTCGTACGTTTCCCACCAAAAGTGCGAAGACGATCAGGCGCGCGGAGCGAAGTAGCGCATCCACTCGGTCTTAAACCGGCGCCGGACACCCACCGCGCCACGGTCAACGAGGGCCTCTCGCACCCTATTAAGCACCGCCTCCGGCGCGTCGCGAAGATCATCCGAGGTGACCACGATCAATCGCCACCCCAAACGATCCAGCTCTTCGCGCCGAGACAAGTCTCGGCGCCACTGACTGCTGTTCTCAGAGTGCTGGCGACCGTCGTATTCGATGATCAACTTCAGGCCGGGATAGGCGAGATCGAAGCGCATCCGCCAGCTGCCGTCGGGATTTCGGATGATCACATTCACAGTAGGTTCGGGCAGCCCGGCGAGGACGAGCAGCATACGCACTCGCGTCTCCTTCGGAGAGTCGACACCTTTCCGTACGAATCCCGCCGCTTTACGCGCACGCGCCGCGCCGGCGCCATGCCAGACAGACGCTGCCGCCGTCAGTTCCTCAGGAGTCACGCGCTTCGCCTTGACCAGGCTGTCACCGAGCACGACCAGATCAACAAGATCGAGAGAACCGGCAAGATCGAGAAACGTTTGGGCCGGACTAGTGATACGGAGATTGTGAATCGTCGACGTCATCGTGGAACGGGTTGTGGCATGAGCCTTGATTCCCCGCCGTCGGCTCCGCGGCGCTTCACCAATCACGGTGATGTGTACGTCGGAGCAAGCGGGCACTACACCGCCCCACAACTCGGCGGCCGTGTGATGACTGATGTAAGACCCTGGCACCGAAATTCTTAGAGCCGCTTCGGCGCGCAGGCGGGTGGTAATTGGGACGGCCGAGGATACATATGAGTCGTAGAGAATCTTGTGGAACTGTGGCCCGAGAATCTCCCGGACCCGGATACCGGCTGCTCGCGCCTCGGCACGGCTGAAGGGACGACGGACGTTGAGGGCGCGAAGCTCGCGGGTGGTGACTGCCATAGCACGATCTTGGAGTCAGTTCCACCCAGAGTCCCGAAAAATCTTGGCCAGCTGTGGATAGTTGTGGATAACCTCACTGGCCCCTCAAGCGAACGTTTGCGCAGGATTGATGGAAGACGCACGCCAGGAATGCGGATCTGGCGACTTTTGCGCCCATTTGGTGGAAAACGTACGCATCAAGCCGAACAGCCGGCCTAAATCGAAGCGTTACTTCCTGCCCTGCATCTTGACCGCCTCAATGGCAGCGGCAGCCGCCTCTGGGTCAAGGTATCGGCCACCGATCTCGATCGGCTTTAGATCATCGTCCAAGTCGTACACCAGGGGGATGCCGGTCGGGATGTTGAGGCCTACCACGGCTTCATCGCTCATCTGGTCCAGATGCTTAACGATCGCGCGCAGTGAATTGCCGTGAGCCGCGATCAAGGTGACCTTTTCAGCCCGCAGGTCGGGCACTATTTGGTCATACCAGTACGGAAGGGCCCGGATCAGCACATCCTTGAGGCATTCGGTTCGGGGCCGGGCCTCGGTCGGCAGGCCTGCATATTTCGGGTCATCGAAGTTCGCGTACTCGTCATCATTGTCAATTGGCGGCGGCGGAATGTCGTACGAACGTCGCCACAGCATGAACTGCTCCTCACCGAACTCCGCGAGCGTGGCCGCCTTGTCCTTGCCCTGCAGCGCACCGTAATGGCGCTCGTTAAGCCGCCAAGAACGTTTCGTCTCGATCCACAGCCGATCGACGATGTCGAGGGAGATCTGTGCGGTCTGGATCGCCCGGCGGAGTACCGAGGTGTGCACGACGTCGGGCAGCAGATTGTTCTCAATAAGCAGCTCACCGCCCCGGACCGCCTCGCCCTCGCCTTTGGCGTTCAGACCGACATCGACCCAGCCTGTGAACAGGTTCTTGGCGTTCCACTCACTCTCGCCATGCCGCAGAAGGATCAAGGTTCCTGTCATGACAGCGAGCCTAGTGGTCAACCGACCCTGCCCGCCTCACCCAAATCAGCCTTTCGGACGCTCACCCGGGTCCAGATGTGTAAAGGCCGCCAGGTTGGCAGTCGACTCGCCGCGGCAGCGTCGCCAGGCCCACTCCTTCCGGATGCTCTCGGCGAACCCAAGTTCCAAGATCACATTGAAGCTATCGTCTGCGGTCTCGGCCACCGCGCCGAGAAGCCGATCGACCTCCGCTTGGGTCACCAGCTCGAGGGGCACTCTACCTGTCAGATAGATGTCACCCAAAGCGTCCAAAGAGAAGCAGATGCCGTGAAGTTTGAGGTTGCGCTCCAGCAGCCAGCGGTAGACGCCGACATGGTTCTCATCGGGGTTGCGGGCTACGAAGGCCCGCACATTCATCACATGCCTTCCCACGTCGAGGGCACATTCGGTGATCAGCTTGCGGGTGCCAGGCAGGCTGACCGAGAACAAGCCCGGCGCCGACTCAGCCCAGTCCAGATCCAGCTCCGACAGCTCGGCGCGTATCGCGGTGATCGCCTTATCGCGCTGATCGCTCACGTCTGCTGCACAAACCAGCGCACCTGGTAGCCGTCCAGGCTCAGCGATCCATTGGTCAACGGAGTCTCTTCGGTAAGCGCATCCCAGGCCCAGTTGCCGAGCGGGATCACCCAGCGCGGCAGCTTCTGCGACTCCGTCGTCATGTTGTAAACACCAACCATCGTCTGGGTCGGGAACCGGCGCAGCAGCACCAGCACAGCCGGATTCACAGGATCCAGAATCTCAGTCTCGATAGAGGCATCCAAGCTCGGCAGCGAGGATCGGACGGCAATGACATGTCGTAGTCCATGCCAGATCCGATACTCAGGAGTTCCTTCGATGTAACGCCGGTCCACCGAGTCCCACGGCATCGGCGGTCGGTGGACCCAGCGGTTGTCATCGGCGCGCTCCGGGTGGTCCACGAAGTCGTAGTAATTCAGCAATCCGAGCTCGTCGCCCATGTAAACCAGCGGCAAACCGCCGAAGCCGAGAACCAGGCAATAGGCCAGCAGATAGCGACGAATCGCGAGGTCGAGGTGGATCTCGTCACCGCTGTTGAGGGCCGCCTCGATGCCGGCCAGCGATGCCGCGGTTCCGCTAATCCGGCGATCCCCAGTCTGCAAATTCTCCTGGAACACCAGGCCGCGGGCATCGCTCATGGGATAGAGGCCCGCGTAGTACTCAGCGAGGAAACGACGATGCTCAAAGCCGTTCAGCCCAACCGAGGCTGCGTCACCGTCATCGATCGCCCAACCGATGTCGTCGTGACAGCGCAGGTAGGTGCCCCACACTGTTGTTGGCGGCTTCGCCGGAAACCGATTCATGGCAGCGCAGAACAGCCGGGTGTCCTTCGCCGCCAGCGCCGACCAGATCTGCACCATCAGGGAGTTCTGGTATGCCATGTCGCTGACCTTGCCGGCATGCTTGCCAACCCCCAAATAGGGAGCCAGGTCGGTCGGGCCGACGATGGCCTCCGCTTTGAAGATCAGCGCGGGCGCTGCAATCCGCGCTACCGTACGCAACGCTTGCGTGATCGCATGCACTTCCGGTTGATTCTGGCAGTTGGTCCCCATCCGCTTGTAGATAAAGGCGATCGCGTCGAGGCGCAGGCACTCCACACCCAGATTGGCCAGCCACAAGATCAAATCGGCAAACTCGTAGAAAACGTCCGGGTTGTGCCAGTTGAGGTCCCATTGCCAGCTGTTGAAGGTCGTCCAGACCCAGGAATGTGTCTCCTCGTCATAAGTGAAGTTCCCTGGTGCGAAATCGGGGAAGACCTCAGGCAGGGTCCGCTCGTACGCGTCGGGTAATTCCCGATCAGCGAACATGTGGAAATAGTTCCGATAGAACGGGTCGCCCGCTCGTGCGTTCACTGCCCACTGATGCTCGGCCGCTACATGGTTCAAAACCAGATCGAGGGTGAGCGAGATCCCGCGAGAGCGCAGCACCGTTGCGAGCTCCCGAAGATCATCTATGCTGCCGAGGTCGGGACGTACTGCGCGGTAGTCCATGACCGCATACCCGCCGTCGTTCTGACCGGGCCGTGGTTTGAGCAGTGGCATCAGGTGCAGATAGGTGACGCCGAGCTCGGCGAGATAGTCAACCCGGTCGGCTACACCTTTCAGGTCACCCGCGAACAGATCGGTGTAGGTCGCATAACCGAGCATCTGCGGGTGCTGAAACCACTGCGGATCCGCGTGCCGCCGCAGATCAAGCAGCCGCAGGTCGGCGGGCCGTTGCTGAAAGTTCTGCGCCGCAATCTCCACCAGCCGGTTAGCCATCTGCGGTGCGTAGTCCGGGTACGCACCGGTCAGACCTGTCAGCAGGTCCGGCCAATAGCGCTGCAGCCTTGTCGCAAAGACAACTTGATCATGTGGCGGCTCGCCCTCGAGCAGCGGCGCCAGGTCCGGAATAGTCATTGCCCCGCAGGTTATTGGAGCAGCATCAGCTTGGCCAGTCGTGCAGCGACTATCCAGACCTCCTTGATTCAGTCAGGTTGGGGTCAGGCTCGGAGGCGGCGCGCAACTGCTTGGACCCCAGCTTGATTCGCTTGCGGAACTCATCCATGAACACCTCACGGATTTCCTCATTGTCGACGACCGTACCCGCGGTGCCCAGCTTGCCCTTGACCACTCGCTGGCAAAGTGTCAGCCAGGCTTGGCCCATGGCGTAGGTGAAGGTCGTCGCCACGCCTGCTCCGATCATGCCGCCAACGACGGTTCCCGCGCCGGGCACCATCTTGATCAGGCCAGTAAAGGTTGCGCGTCCCAGTTGGGTCGCCGCCGTGGTGGAGGCGATCGCCATCAATGCCGCACGCTCAAACTTGATCTTGTAGATCTGGGCGACCCGGGCCATCATGCCGAGTTGGATCGGTACCAGCAGGGCGGCGTCGGAAAAAGGGATGGGGCTGGCAGCGGCGGCAGCGGCGCTAGCGGCCGCTGCGGTTATGTACTTGTGCGCCTCCTGCGCCTTGCGGACATGATCGATTTCCTGCGCCGAGACGAGCGCTCCATGGACACCTTCGGGCGCAACGCGAAAGGTGGCATCGAGGAGTTCCTTGAGCCCGTAGGCCGGTTGCCCAGCGAACTCGTCTGCCTTCGCGTACGTCATGAACGGCCGCCCTGCGACGATCGGCAGCCGTTTGGCCATGATCTGCTCAGCCAGCAGTACCGCATCCGGGTGGATGTAGCCGCCCCGCATCGGCACCTGGGTCAGCACCAAGATCACCGGCAATCCCATCTCGTCCAGCCGGCGTACAAAATCCGCCTCGGCCTCCTCGAAGCGACGATCCATGCCTCGTACGCAGTACCAGGCGACGTGGATCTGCTCCGATAGCGGCAGCTGGCGCATCTGAGTCATAGCCTTGTCAAGCTCGGAGAGGATCTGCTTGTTGTCCCTGCCAACCTCCAAGCCTTGGTTGTCAACGATGCCCAAATGGCCGACCTTGTCCAGATACAGGTGACTGCCCCGAGTGACGGGCTCTCCGATGCCGGTACGAGCCACCTCCTCACCGAAGATCGCGTTAATCAGAGTCGACTTGCCTACACCGGTCTTGCCAAAGATCGCCAGGTTGAACCGCCCGATTGCCGCGTTCTGCTTCTCGTACTCGGTCCGGAACGAATCTCGAAACCAGTCGGTGCTGCCCGCCATAGGCCCTAGGGTACGGGGCACCGAAGTGCCACTGGCGCATAACTGGCGGCGAGGGGGCAGTCTGTTGTGGGCGAGCGGCCGAAGTAGATCTGTAGACTCGCCGGGTTGCCCACCGCCAGGAGAAAGTGTTCTGCGTGCCTGTCCGTTCTGATCTGCGGAACGTTGCGATTGTGGCTCATGTCGACCACGGCAAGACCACACTGGTCGACGCCATGCTCTGGCAGTCGGGGGCGTTTCGGGTCGGCCAGGCCGTCCAGAAACGGGTGCTGGACTCGATGGATCTGGAGCGGGAGAAGGGCATCACCATCCTGGCCAAGAACACCGCAGTACGGCACCGTTCGCCCGATGGTGCAACGGTCACGATCAACATCATCGATACTCCGGGTCATGCCGACTTCGGCGGCGAAGTGGAGCGTGGTCTGGAGATGGTTGATGGAGTGCTGCTCCTGGTGGACGCCTCAGAGGGTCCGCTCCCGCAAACCCGCTTCGTGCTCCGCAAGGCGCTGTCGAAGAAGCTGCCGATCGTGGTCGTGATCAACAAGGTGGATCGGCACGACGCCCGAATCACTGAAGTGGTTGAGGAGACCTACGACCTTTTCTTGGACCTGTTGGACGACGACAGCTCTGACTGCCTCGATTTCCCAGTGGTGTACGCCTCAGCCAAGGCCGGTCGAGCGTCGCTGACCGCCCCACGCAACGGCGAAATGCCTGACAGCCCCGACCTCGGCCCTTTGTTCGCGGCGATCCTGCAGCACATCCCAGCGCCCACCTATACCGAGGGGGCACCGCTGCAGGCCCATGTGACCAACCTCGATGCCTCCCCCTACCTGGGGCGCCTCGCGCTGTGCCGCGTAGTTGCCGGAACCTTGCGGCGTAATCAGAACGTCGCCTGGTGCCGCGCCGATGGCTCAGTCCGGACCGTCAAACTCTCAGAGCTGTTGATCACCAGCGCATTGGATCGAGTGCCTGCGGAGTCGGCAGGTCCAGGCGACATCGTCGCCATCGCTGGGATTCCAGAGATCACCATCGGTGAGACGCTCACCGATCCCGACGATCCCCGCCCGCTGCCATTGATCACGGTCGACGAGCCATCAATTTCGATGACCATCGGCATCAATACCTCCCCACTCGCCGGCCGTGCCGGCAAGAACCTCACTGCTCGCCTGCTCAAGGCGCGGCTTGATGCCGAGCTCGTGGGGAACGTCTCGATCCGGGTATTCCCGACGGAACGTCCGGACACTTGGGAGGTGCAGGGTCGCGGCGAACTACAGCTGGCAATCCTGGTTGAGATGATGCGCCGAGAGTCCTTCGAGGTGACCGTCGGGAAGCCGCAGGTGGTCAGCCGCATCATCGGCGGCAAGGTCCACGAACCAGTCGAGCGGCTGACCGTCGACATTCCCGAGAACTTCGTCGGCGTCGTGACTCAGCTGCTTGGGCTGCGCCGTGGCAGGTTGGAACAGATGGTCAACCACGGCACGGGGTGGGTCCGCATGGAGTACCTGGTGCCGGCCCGCGGGTTGATTGGTTTTCGTACCGAGTTCCTGACCGAGACTCGCGGCACCGGGCTGATGCATCACGTATTCGAAGCGTATGAGCCATGGGCTGGGGACCTGCGCACGCGGGTAACCGGCTCTCTGGTGGCCGACCGGCCCGGCCAGGTCACCTCGTACGCGCTGTTCAGCCTGCAGGAACGCGGCACGCTCTTCGTTACCCCCGGTATGGAGGTGTACGAGGGCATGATCGTCGGGGAGAACGTTCGTGCGGAGGACATGGATGTCAACCCGACAAGGGAAAAGAAGCTGAGCAATGTCCGCTCTTCCACAGCCGAGGAGTTCGAACGGCTCGTCCCGCCGCGGCTCATGAGCTTGGAGCAAGCTCTCGAGTTCTGCCGCACTGATGAGTGCCTAGAGGTGACACCGGATGCGGTCCGCCTGCGGAAAGTCGTGCTCTCCGCGGCCCAACGAGCGCGCTCTCGGGCGCGTGCCAAGCATGCCTAGCGCGCTGTTCCCATTTCGTGATCTAGGAGTGCGAGCTTCGATACAAGTCGGTCACGACCGCGTCGCCAGCCACTAATTCGCGTCCCCATCAGCGAGGATGTTCCTTGTCGCTTTGCACCATCGGTTCCTTCCCCACCGTAGGCGCGACGCAGGTCGCCGGTTGTAGAGAGCTAGGTCAGCCCGGGGGGAGGCGAACTCACGCCCCACCTCTCTGCTCGCGGGGGGGCGTGCAGAAGGTGGGGCGTGAGGGTCGGCTCGTCGCTTAGCCGGTCGTGCTAGTGGTGGTCTTCTTGGCAGGAGCCTTACGGGTCTGGGAGGCCTTTGTGGTGCTCCGTGACGTGACCCTCTTGGTGGCTCTGCCGGACCGTGCACGTGCCGACTTCCGTGCTTCGTCCACGGCATGCTTGCCGCGGCCCGCGTATTCGCCATAGGCGTTGGTGGCCTGGGCGAGCAGCTCGTTAGCCTGCTTCTGCAATTCGGCGATCCTGGCCTTCGTGGCCTCCGGGAGGTGCTTGAACTGCTCGGGCAGCGTGATCACAAATGTGCGCAGCTCGTCCGCACTGGTCTTGGCCTGCTGGCTCAGTTCGGGACGCTTGCTCTGCAGTTCGGTGATGCGCTGACTGGCCTTCTGCTGCGTCTCGGCGAGAGCGCCCTTGAGCGCCTCGGCCAGCGCATCGGTGAGGCCGGCGACCGCGTACAGCGGAGCGTAGTCGGATTCAAGGGCCGACTTGCGGTCCTCGGCGGGGACTTCCTTTTCGGTCATCGCTTCTCCTTCTCAGTTGGGTTGGGTTTGGTTATTCGAGGTTTTGCTTTCGGTTGTGTTCCGTTCGTTCTCCTTGACGAATGAGGTGTACACGTCAATGAGGACGCGCTTCTGCCGCTCCGTCATCGCTGAATCCGCCAGCACGGCCATCTCCACTGACGTTGTGGGGTGATCATCCGGATCGAGGATTCCGGCACGGACGTACAGCGTTTCTGCCGATACCCGCAAAGCCTTGGCGAGCTGTTGCAGTACCTCCGCAGACGGCTTACGGAGCCCTCGCTCGATCTGGCTCAGATACGGGTTGGAGATTCCGGTTTGCGCGGCGAGCTGACGCAGCGACAGCTGCGCCGCACGGCGCTGGCCGGCGATGAACTCACCAAGCGAGCCAATCTGGTCTGCGATCTTGTGGGTTCGAATTCTTACCATGCCAACCAGTGTGCTTGCAATTGCAAGCAAATGCAAACTGT
>JBKPAB010000061.1:0-12010 GCA_046726195.1 Actinomycetota bacterium | reverse complement strand
ATCCACGACAGCCCGGACTGAAACGCCTCGAGTGTCATGCGTTCATACAGCCCTTGCACACTGGCGACCGGCCTCCCCCACTCCTCGTCGTGATAGGTCAGGTATTCGGGGGCGGAAAGTGCCCACGGACAGCGGAGCAGACCGTCGGGTCCGGGTAGGACTCCGGCGATCATCGTGCCTCCTCGGCAATCGCCTTGAGCGCTCGCAGGCTGTGCGCAAAGCCGGTGCGCAAAACCGGAAGCGCGAGACGAGCGAGCAATTCAGTCACTCGGGCGCCGGGCAGGGAGAAGACCTCAACGCATCGAACGCTGGTCTTGCCATCGTGGCCGGTCAGCCGAAAGACACCTTCGCCGGTGAAGTACGGGCCGAGGTGCTGCACCTCCAGCTTCGCCGCATTGTCAATGGGCGGGTACCAACCGGTCACAATGAACCGGTCTAGCAGCCCGAGGGGAACCCGGCCCAGCCAGACGCCTGACAATGCCTCAGCTTGGACGCCAAGCCCGTCCGCGTGGTCATCGGTGACGCGGACGGTTGTCAGCGGAACCCAGCGAGACTGACCCGTCCAGTCGATCAGCACCTCCCACACTGCGCCCACGGGAGCATCGATCTCAGCCGAAACCTCGAGTCGCACGCTCACCTGATCGCCGGGCTCAGTGGCCTGATCGGTGGTCCTCGCCCGCTGGTGGTGGCACGTCCGGCGGTGTCGCGAGGCCTGGTGATCCAGGCGAATCCTGAGTGCCTGCCTGCTCTGCCGCGCGCGCCGATGCGGTTGACTCTAGGCGGCGTTGGGAAACGGTGGCGCCCTGGGCCAACTCAGCGATCAGTGCGTCGCGCTCTGCGATCTCCAGTGCCAGCCGGTCCAGCAGATCGTCGACCTGCGCCATCGCGTACCCCCGGAGAGTGATCCCGAAGCGGACGCTTCTCAGCTCCTCGGCGGTGAGCGCGCCGCCAATAGGGAGGTCCTGGCGGTAGGTGTCGTACACCGGGTCCCTGCTCATCTGTCCCATCCCTCCCGCGGCCGCCATAGCCGCGACGCCTAATGCGGCGACGGCAACCACGGCGATCAACCACTCCATGGAGTGAATGGTTTCACGCCTCACAAGGGCTCTGGTGCGCTGTGAACGTCGGCGGACAATCCGCTGTCTTGCGATCCGGATCGCGCACGCCGATGCGCGCTGAGCCCCTCGACAAGCTCAGGGCGGCGCCTTCGACAGGCTCAGGGCGCATGTTGAGCGCCGATTCCGACGCTGGGAGCTAGCTGAGCCAGCGGATTAGCGCGTCGCGACAGGCAACCACATCATCAGCCGGGCAGAACTCGTCGTCGGCGTGAGCCTTGGTCGGGTCGCCTGGACCGAAGTTGACGGCCGGGACGCCTCTGGAGGAGAACCGAGCGACATCGGTCCAACCGAGCTTGGCGCTCGCCTTCCCGCCGACCGCGCGCAGAAACTCCGCGGCAGCCGGCTGGTCCAAGCCAGGTCGCGCGCCGGCGGCCACATCAAGCACTCGAATCGGGTAGCCGTGAAGAACCTCCCGGAGGTACACCTCGGCCTCGCTCGGGGACTTGTCGGGTGCGAAGCGGTAGTTGATCTCGACGACACAACGGTCGGGGATCACATTGCCGGCGATGCCACCACTAATCCTGACCGCGTTCAGCCCTTCACGGTAGGTCAGCCCGTCGACTTCGATCCGCTGCTCCTGATAGGAGGCGAGAAGTTGGAGCAGAGCGCCCGCATCGTGAATAGCGTTGTGTCCCATCCAGGATCGCGCGGAATGTGCTGCGACGCCCTTCAACTCCACGCTGAGCTGCATCGTCCCCTGGCAGCCGCCTTCGATTCGCGCGTTGGTGGGTTCGCAGAGGACGGCAAAGGTGCCATCCAAATACTCAGGATGCTCCCGCGCAATCCGATTCAGGCCATTGCGATACTCCTCGACCTCCTCGTTGTCATAAAACAGCCAGGTGATATCCCGGCGCGGTCGCACCAGGGCTGCGGCAACGGACAACTGGACCGCGATGCCGCCCTTCATGTCACAGGCGCCGCGACCCCAGATGATCTCTCGGCCAGTGCTGTCATGCGTCGTCCACGACGGGACGTTTCTGGCAATCGGCACCGTGTCCAGGTGGCCGGCGATCACGACCCGTTCGGACCGGCCGAGTTCGGTTCGGGCAAGGACCACGTTGCCGTCCCGGAGCACCCGTAAGTGGCCGTACCGCCGCAGCGCCTGCTCCACACGGTCGGCGATTTCGGTTTCGTTACCACTGACCGACTCGATGTCGATCAACGCTCGCAGCAGGTCGACGACATCACCACCCAGGTCGAGAGGCGCAGACACGAGCGGCACCTTACAGCGTCGGTAGGCTCGGGCCCATGACTGACGCCGCCACAGCTCCGCGCCGGCCTGCCTGGGGATGGGGTCTCGCCTCGGTGCACATCTCGGGCCAGGTGCTGGACACCTACTTCCCGTCACCTCGCCTGGGAACTGCTGACCATAGTGCGCCCCCCACCGTGCTCATCTCGGCGGTCGTCGACGACCAAACTCGCGAGGTCCGAACCGAAGTTGTCCGGGTCGAAATAGATCTCGACGTGCCGCCCGCCGGCGCCTCGGATGCTTACCTGCGGCTGCATCTGCTCAGCCATCGGCTGGTGAGGCCACGCAGCATCAATCTCGACGGCATTTTCGGCGTTCTCCCAAACGTCGTGTGGACCTCGGCCGGTCCTTGTGCCATCGAGGGATTCGAAGAAGTCCGGCTCCGCATGCGCGCTCGCGGCGAACATCTCACCATCTTCTGCGTGGACAAATTTCCGCGCATGGTCGACTACGTGCTGCCGACCGGGGTCCGCATCGCCGACGCCGACCGCGTACGCCTGGGCGCTCACCTCGCCGAGGGCACGACGGTCATGCATGAGGGCTTTGTGAACTTCAACGCCGGCACGCTCGGTGCGTCGATGGTCGAGGGCCGTATTTCGGCTGGCGTGGTGATCGGTCGTGATTCGGACGTGGGCGGTGGTGCCTCGATCATGGGGACGTTGTCCGGCGGCGGCACCGAAGTGATCTCGATTGGCGAACGGTGCCTGCTCGGCGCCAACGCGGGTGTCGGGATCGCGTTGGGCGACGACTGCGTGGTCGAGGCTGGCCTTTATGTCACGGCGGGCACCAAAGTCACTCTGCCGGGCGGGGAGGTGGTCAAGGCCCGGGCTTTGTCCGGCGAGAATGGCCTGCTCTTCATTCGCAACTCAGTGACCGGCGCCGTCGAAACGCGTCGCCGGGAACGTGGCGGAGTTGAGTTGAACGCCGAATTGCACGCGAACTGAGCACATTGCAGTCCGGAACAGCCCGTACGGTGGGTTGCCTCGCTGTCGCGTTGGTCGTCTTGATCGCGGCCGGCGTCGGGGTCTTCTGGTGGCTGCGTGAGCGCGGCCTTACCGAGCCAGTCCCTGGACAGCAACGATGCGTGGCGACGGCAAGCAACCGATCCACCGTGGTCGATCTCGATCAGGCGCACTTTGCCTCAATAATCGCGGGGGTGTCGGTACGCCGGGGTTTGCCGCCGCGTGCCGCCTCGATCGCCCTTGCGACGGCCTATCAGGAAACTGGGATCCGGAACCTGAACTACGGCGACCTGGATTCGCTCGGGCTTTTCCAGCAGCGGCCCTCAGGGGGCTGGGGTACCAAGCAGCAACTAATGGATCCCTACTATGCGACCGGCAAGTTCTACGACGCTCTTGTCAAGATCAAGGGCTGGGAGAGCGCCGATATCAACGATGTCGCCCAGCAGGTGCAGCGAAGTGGCTATCCGGAGGCTTATCGCGATCATGAAGCTGATGCGCGAGTTCTCGCCAGCGCGCTGACCGGTCAGTCCCCCGCCGGATTCAGCTGCCTGGACCGTAGCGGCGCACCTGGAGATGCCAAAGCGCTACGCCGCGATTTGCAGCGTACGTTCGGCAATGTCGACGACTCCGCTAGAGGATCGGTGATCACCATCCAGGCCCGTGGCGAAGAGCGAGCTTGGGCGTACGCGCACTACGCCGTGGCGAATGCCCAGTTCTACGGCTTGACAGCGGTGAAGATCGGGAACCGACACTGGGTAACCCAAGACATGAACCTCCCCGACTGGCAGGAGGGTTCTCCGAGGCTCAAGGACGGGCGCGTCGAAATCACCCTTCGCTGACTGGAACCTATGTAAACCCAGGTTGCATGCGCTCTGCATAGGTTGCAACCTGTGCAGGGCGTCTGCAACCTACGTAAACATAGGTTTCAGTCATGAGCGGGCCGAACCCCGAGCTGGGGTGTCGAGCAGACGGGAAGCAGCGGCAGCAACTCGTTCGTCGGTCGCGGTCAAGGCAATCCGTACGTGCCGGCTTGCGGCGGTGCCGTAGAAGTCGCCCGGCGCGACCAAGATGCCCTTACGGGCAAGGTAGTCCACTGAGACGTGGCAGTCCTCATCCCGCGTTACCCACAGGTAGATGGCCCCCTCGGAGTGCTCGATGCGGAAGCCGGCCGCCTCCAGCGCAGGACGCAGCATGGCGCGGCGCCGAAGGTACCGCGCCCGCTGCTCTTCCACATGATCATGATCATCGAGCAGCGCGATCATCACCTCTTGGACGGGACGAGGCACCAGCATCCCTGCGTGCTTGCGAATCAAGAGCAGGTCCGCCACCACATCCCGATCCCCCGCGACGAAGCCAGCGCGATAGCCAGCCATGTTGGAACGTTTTGAAAGTGAATGCACGGCGAGTAGCCCGTCATGTCGGCCACCGTTGATCGATGGATGCAGCACCGAGACCGGCTCAGTGTCCCACCCGAACTCCCCGTAGCACTCGTCCGAGGCAACCAGCGAGCCACGCTCGCGGGCCCAGGTCACCCGATGCTTCAGCGCCTCAGCGTCAAGAATCTGACCGGTCGGGTTCGATGGCGAATTGATCCAAATCAGCGCCGGCCGAGAGTCTCCAAGCTGATCAAGGTTGTCGCAGGCGATTGCGCGGCAGCCTGCGATCTTGGCCCCGACCAGGTAGGTCGGATACGCCATCGTCGGGTAGACCACAAGATCATCGGGGCCGAGCCCGAGCAACGTCGGCAGCCAAGCCACCAGTTCCTTGGTACCGATCACTGGCAGGGTGTCGTCGGGAGGAAGTCTCTCAGCCCCCCAACGCCGCGTCAGATATGACGCGATTGCCTTACGCAAAGCTGCGGTGCCCGCCGTAAGCGGATATCCGGGGCTGTTGGCGGCCCGGGATAACGCTCGAATCGCCAGCTCCGGCGTCGGGTCGACCGGAGTCCCCATCGAAAGATCCACAATGCCGCCGGGATGCGCCTGAGCGGCCGCCCTCGCAGCCGCGATCGTGTCCCAGGGAAAGTCAGGGAGTCCCGCGGCCAGTCTGCTGCGCCGCAGCGGAACTCCCGTCAACCCGGTCAGGATTACTCGTCGTGCTCTTGCGGAGGCAAGCTTTCGATCAGCGGATGATCTTTCTCAATCAGACCGAGCTTGGCCGCGCCGCCCGGTGAGCCGAGGTCGGAAAAGAACTCAACATTGGCGTTGTAGTACTCCTTCCACTCCTCTGGCGTGTCATCCTCGTAGAAAATCGCCTCTACTGGGCAGACCGGCTCGCACGCGCCACAGTCGACGCATTCGTCAGGGTGGATATAGAGCATCCGCTTACCCTCGTAGATGCAGTCAACTGGGCATTCCTCGACGCAGGCAAGGTCCTTCAGGTCCACACATGGCTGCGCAATGACGTACGTCACGGATGTCGCTCCTCAATTTACCTGTGCGTCGTCGCCACGGCGAGCAACGCGATACTCATCGCCTAGTATCACGCGTTTCGGCAGCAATACTTACTCAGGTCCATCTCGAAAGGCGGGGCTGGTTGGCTGGTCGAAGCAGCGACCCGCTGGCCGCGGCGCACCCGGGCGAGCGTTGGGTAGTGAGATTTCACTTGCCCGACGGTTCAGCCACCGACGTCGTCGGCTGGATCGAGGCCATGGAGCCGACCGCGGTGCGACTGGTGACCGCCGATTCGACGGTCAGGGTGATCGAGCGCTCCATGATCATTGCCGTGCGACGTGCCCCTCCAGCGGCCGGTGGACCCCACCCGCGGCGGATCTCAGCTCACGACGTGCAGCGACATGCCTTGTACGGCTGGTTGGCCTGGCGCGAGCCGCTGGGTGAATGGACCCTCCGAAGAGCAGGCGGCTTCACTCGGCGTGCCAACTCATGCCACGCGGTCGGCGATCCCGGTATGTCGATCCAGCAGGCTGCCGAGCAGATTATCGGTTTCGCGGCCACCCATGACATTCCTCCCCTGGCTCAAGTCATCGAAGGTTCGCCTGAAGAGCGCGCACTGCAACGTTTGGGCTGGGTGAGCACCGACCAGCCAACAGCTGTCTTGACGAGCCGCCTGGCCGACTTCTTAGAGGGCCAGCCGACAGAGCCTGTGGGGGAGGTCACCGAGACCCTGCAGACCAACTGGGAAGAGGCCTTTCAACGCAGCAGGCCCAATTCGGCCGATCCGGACATTGTCCGGATGATCTTGAACGGCAACCCGCCCCGAGCTTTCGCGGCCGTACCCGGCGAAGCGCCCGAGCTCCTTGCAATCGCACGAGGGCACCGAAACGACGATTGGCTGGGAGTGAGCTCGATTTGGACTCGTCCTGATCACCGCCAGCGAGGCCTGGCGACAGCGATGATTGCCGCACTCGGGCACTGGGCGGCTCGTCGGGGCGCGCGCTACGCCTACCTTCAGGTGGCGACCGTCAACGAGCCGGCCATTGCCGCGTACTGCGGCCTCGGCTTCGACCTGCACCACAGCTACCGCTATCTGGCTCCTACTCAGTCAGCCAGGTGATCTGGGAACTCAACCACTCTTGGGTTTCTCGCAAATGACCCGGTTGGTCGGTGCATAGCGCCAGCTGAAGTCCTCCCGACGTAGTACCGAGCCGTTTTGATAGAACAGCCGCTGGTAGCTGACATCGAAGCCCTGAACCGGGCTCGTCGGCTCGCAATCCTTCGAGTCATCCTTGATCTCGCGTCCGGTCGTGAAATTCGACTTGATCGGACTGGTCGCCGCTACCTTGTCGTAGGTCTTGGTAGACCACATCCGCACTGTGATCGATCCCTGGCGGCTTGGTGTTCCCTTGACGATGTAGGCCTGCACCAGTACGCCGTACTTGGTGTCGTTCTGGAACTTCAGGTCGAGACTGGGCCATGCCACGGTGGCCTCCCGGCCTGCTGGATAGCGGTCGATGTAGAGACCATGTGGTCTGTGCTCAATGTCCTTCAGGCCGGCAAAGAACATGGCATTAAACGTGGTCGTCGCACTCTGCGAGACGCCACCGCCGAGCTCTTTGCGGAACCTGCCGTCCTTGATGATGTAACCCTCGGTGAAGCCGTTGGCTTGGGTTCGCTCACCCACGATCCGGTTCAGGGAGAAGATCTCGCCCGGCTTGAGCAGAGTGCCGTTGATCAGTGCCGCCGCCCGGCCAATGTTGATGTTGCGGTACGGGAGGTAGGGGAAGTACGTCGTGAACTCGCCCGTTACCTGCTTGATCCCGAGCTTTTTCGCGTCCTCAGTTGAGAAGGCTGCCTTAGCTCCGGTCAGCTTGACATTCACTGTCCGCTCTGCCGCGGGCTTGATCAGAACCGGCTCGATCGCCTTCTTGAGATCCTCGGCCGCAACCGCGGTTCCGTTGACTGCCGGGATCACCTTCGGGCTGCCGTCCACCAGTCGTACAGTGGCGTCCCTCGGTTCGACCAGCTCTACCTCTTTGATGGCTGATTCGGCGTTGCTTCGCAGCTTCTTTGCGTCTAGCACCGGCAGGAGGGTGCCGTTTTGAGGAATGAATGTGATCGACGCGGCGATCATGCGCGTGCTGACTTTGAACGATCCCGCACCAGTGAGGTTCACCTTGACGGGTTCGGCGATCGCTGGCTTGGCGAAGTCGGCGACCACCTTGTCGGCCTCCTCATCGGTGATCTCGGGTTGGGCGATATCAGCCGGCAGCTCAAGGGGTCCGGTCGTCTTCAAGAAACTGCTCTTGATCACCGCCCCTGACGCATCTTGCTGGAGTGTGATCCCCACCCGGGCGTGCTTCTGCTTGATCTTCGTACCCTGGTACTCCACAGCAGCGTCGACGGGTGGGTGGTTGAAGGTTTTCGCCAGTTCGCCAACTGCGGCCTCGAGCTGAGCCTGGTTCACAACAATCTCTGCGTCGATGGCTGATCCGCCCGTGAGCACCCTGACGATTCGCAGCGGGTTCAAACTCTTGCCTGCCCCGGCTGCATCGACACTTCTCACGTAGTCGACCGCAAGTCCGGCATCGGCCGGCTTGAGCTCGGTCTTCTCCCCGCTCACCGTGAGATTCATCGGCTCGGCTGCCCTGGTGCCAAGCTCGGCGGTCAGCTTATCGATCGCCTCGGACCGCTCCAGGCCGCCGACGGCGACTCCCGAGATCTGCGCCTTCTTGGGCAGTTTGTCACCGGCAACCAGATAGCCAGTGACGTAAAGGATGCCGGTCATGACCAACAGGCCGCCGACGACGACGGCAGCCACCAAGACCCACTTGAGCCGGCTGCTGGACCGCTGCTCAGCTGTTGGCTCACCATCTGCTGGCTGCTCATCAGCCGGATGGCCCGGTTCCCGAATCAGCGTGTCGTTGGGCCCAACGTCAGGGCTTGGGCTCTGGGTGGTCACGAACTGCTACCTCGGGTCGGACGGCACTGAGATTTCCAGGAAGCGCTCGCGCCCCCCGTTCTTACGCCTATTATCTGGGGCGTTCGCGCATCGCGCGTGGAGTCCGCCGCCGTCGTCGTCGCTCGCAGAGGAAAAAACGCCTCTGCTCCCTTCTCCTCCGTGCGGCGGCGCGCGATTCTCCGACGCTCACGCCCCTGTTTCTGGGGCCACGCCCTAGGAATAGGCCCCCCGATAGTACGTCAAAGGAGGGGGTGCAGTGGGGTCATCGTCAGAAGGTAGACCGCTGGCACGGACCACCTCGCCGACCACAATCGTGTGGTCGCCGGCCTCGTGCCTGCCGTAAGTGGTGCATTCGAGCCAGGCCAAAGCGCCATCGATCAGCGGCGACCCGCTGAGGGGACTCGGGGTGTGCGGGACGTGGTCGAACTGGCTCAGCAGGTCTCTTCCGCTATGGGCAAAGTGCCTGGCAAGCGGCTCTTGGTCGACGGTCAGCAGTGACAGGCACCAGTTCTCGGCAGTGATGATCGCGTCATGGAAACGGGTCGACGTGCCGACGCAGACCAAGACCAGAGGCGGCTGCAGTGAGACCGAACACACTGCCGTAGCTGTCATCGCGTGTTTGATCCCTTGATGCAGCGCGCTCGCGATGGTGACACCGGAGACGAAGTGGCCCATGACATGGCGCAACGCATCCGGCGAGCCGGAAACCCCGTACGGCCGACCTGGCACGGTCGCCCGGGTCGCCTCCGGCAAGCTTGGGCTCGTCACGAGCACTAACTCAGCCCGGCAAACAGGTCGTCAGCCCAGCCATCGCCCTCGGGTAGCGGAACCCCAATCGCGAGGCGGTAATACTCGTTGGCCCACGGAGCGTCCCCAAGCACCTCGGCCGCAGCGAAGAATGGACCGTCCGGGGTGATCTGGGTGGCGTGGGCGCGCATGGCGGCAATCTTCTGCGCGATCCACGGCGTCCCGTCTATTTTCACAGCGATGTCGGCGTCGTCGGACATCATCGTCCCGAGCGGGCCTTCGGGGTCCAACTCCTTGAAAGTCTCGGCATCACCCGCATCCCGCAGCGCCTGGATGCCGGCGAAGATCTGGCTCTTGCTTATCGTCGACCAGAAGACCCGTGCCACCGTCCAGGGCTCCCCGAGGTCTCGGCGGTAGGACGGCACTGCCGCAAGCTGGGTGGCGTACATGGCCACCCGGTGAGCCTGGATGTGATCGGGGTGACCGTAGTTGCCGACTTCGTTATAGGTGATCAGGACCTGCGGGCGCCGGTCGCGGATCACCGGCACTAGTTCGTTCGCAGCCTCCAGCAGGTCGGCAGTCCAGAAAGTGCCCTCACGGAGCACGTTGCGGGCGATGGCGCGTCCCTCTGCGTCGTACGACATGCCGGAATCCCGGTATCGCCCATCGCCGCCAAGTCGGATGAAGTCGGTCACACCGAGGATCTCCATGGCCAGTTTCAGTTCCCCCAGCCGGTGCGGCCCGAGGTCATCGTTCTGGTCTGGGGCGAGGTGCGCGAGGTCCGGAACGAGCACCTCACCCTCCTCGCCGAGTGTGCACGTCACCAGGCAGATAGCGGCACCCTCGGCCACATATTTGGCCATGGTCGCCCCGTCCATGACTGCCTCGTCATCCGGATGCGCGTGTACCAACATGAGGCGCCGAGCGGGCTCAGGGGTCACATGAGAAGCCACGGCCCCACCTTATGCGGCGAACCAGCTGGGCGCTCGAGATGCAGGACGGCCGATCAGACGACTACCCGAGGCTCGGCGAAGTGGCAGGCGGAAAGGTGTGCCGCCTCCCCATCGGGACGTTCGATCAGCAAGGGTTCATCGATACTGCAGATCTCCTGCGCCTTCCAGCAACGGGTATGGAAGCGGCACGCCGCCGGAGGATTGGCCGGACTGGGCACGTCACCGGTCAGCACGATCTGCTCACGAACGTTACGCAGTGTCGGATCCGGCATTGGCACCGCTGAGAGTAGGGCTTGGGTGTAGGGATGTGTGGGGCGTGAGTAAATCTGATCTTCGTCGCCGATCTCGACAATCTTTCCGAGGTACATCACCGCGACTCGGTCGGAGATGTGCCGAACCACCGACAGGTCATGTGCGATAAAGATGTACGCCAGTCCGAGTCCCGCCTGCAACTCCTCAAGCAGATTGACTACCTGGGCCTGCACAGAGACATCCAGCGCCGAGACCGGCTCGTCGCAGATGATCACCTTCGGATTGAGCGCCAGCCCACGCGCTATCCCGATTCGTTGCCGCTGGCCGCCGGAGAACTGGTGAGGATACCGGTTGATGTGCTCAGGGTTGAGCCCGACGAGCTCCAGCAACTGCTGAACCCGCTGTCTGCGGTCGCGCTTGGGCAGAACGTCGCGGTGGATTTCGAACGGCTCGCCGACGATGTCGCCAACCGTCTTGCGCGGGTTGAGCGAGGTGTAGGGATCCTGAAAGACGATCTGGATATCCCGCCGGAGCCGGCGCATCTCCGCACCCTTCTGGGAGTAGACGTCCACCCCGTCGAACGTGAGCGTGCCACCGGTCGGCTCCTCCAGCCGCATCAGCATGCGGGCGAGGGTGGATTTGCCACAGCCCGACTCGCCGACGATGCCCAGGGTCTCGCCCCGATAGAGCTCGAAGGACACTCCGTCCACCGCCTTGACCTGGCCTACTGTGCGGCGCAGCACGCCGGCCTTGATCGGGTAGTACTTCACCAGATTCTCCGCCTGGAGGACGACCTCCCGGGTCATGTCAGTACTCCAGGTCCGGAGCCCGCGTCACCGATGCGGTCTGGCCCCGACTCCAGCATCGGTTCAGGCCCATACTCCAGGGCCGCTTGTACGTCGTCGACGGTCTGAGTGATCTCCAGCTCGGGGCTTTGCTCGAGCACCAGCTCGGAGAAGTGGCAGGCTGCCAGCCGGCTGTAACCCACCTCTCGCAGCGGTGGCGGCGGGTCGACGCGGCAGATGTCCTGGGCGTAACTGCAGCGCGGGTTGAAGGGGCAGCCGGGCGGAATCCGCATCAGGTTGGGCGGCAGCCCGCCGATAGCGGCAAGTTCCAGGCCCTTCTGGTCCAGGCGAGGAATCGATTCCAGCAGACCTTTGGTGTACGGATGCGCTGGGCGCGCGTAGATCTCGAAGACGTCGGCCTGTTCCACGATCCTGCCGGCGTACATGACGGCGATCCGGTCCGCCACGTCGGCCACAACACCGAGGTCATGGGTGATCAGGATCAGGCCCATTTGCCGTTCCTCCTGCAGATCAGCGAGCAGGTTCATGATCTGCGCTTGCACTGTGACATCTAGCGCGGTAGTGG
>JBKPAB010000060.1:0-5656 GCA_046726195.1 Actinomycetota bacterium | reverse complement strand
GGCGGAGCAGGTCCGCGGCAAGCGTGCTTCCCGCTGTCTGTGACGGGGATCTTCCCAGAGACCGTAACTAAGTAGATGGCTCAGACAAACACCGCCTCGGCAATAGCGCCCGATCCTTCCTGGCGGTATAGCGCCAGGAAGTGACCGTCCTGATCAAGCAAGGCTGTCGTGCCGTCTGGCAAGCTCACACCAGGCAGCCGCCGACCGTTCCGGATCTGGCCTGCCTGAGTGTCGTTGACGGTCATGGTTGCGAAGCTGCTGCTGACGACCGAGTCCAGCGGCACGATCCTGAGCTCCCGCTCGGCCTCCTCCAGGGTCTGAGCTTCGTTAAGTGTGAACGGCCCGACTCGGGTTCTGCGCAGCGTGATCAGATGACCGCCGACCCCCAAGGCTGCGCCAAGATCACGGGCGAGCGCTCGAACGTATGTGCCTGAGGAACACTCAACGATCACCCGTAGGTCGATACAAGCGACCCCACCAACCTCGACTTCTTTCTGATCAAGGATGTCGAATCGATGTATGGTGACCGGCCGCTCGGGTACCTCCACCGGCTGTCCGGCACGGACCCGGCGGTAGGAGCGGACACCGCCGATCTTGATCGCGGACACGGCGGCCGGCACCTGCAAGATATCTCCGCGCAGCTCGGCGATGGCGTCCTCGATCTCGGCTTCGCCAAGATCGGCTGCGCCTAAGGCCGTCACGACTTCACCATCGGCGTCATCAGTCATCGTGCTTATGCCCAGCCGAATCGTGGCCTCGTAAGCCTTGTCCGACTGCGCCAGGTATCCCAGCAACCGGGTCGCCTTCCCGACACCAATGATCAAAACGCCGGTGGCCATGGGATCCAAGGTGCCGGCGTGCCCAACCTTGCGGGTGCCGGCCAGCCGGCGAATGCGGCCGACAACTTGATGTGAAGTCCAGCCGGTGGGCTTGTCGAGAATGGCAAGTCCCGAGATCGGATGCGCCAGCGCCGACTCAGGATTCGTCGTCATCGCGCTGCGCGCGTTCCTCGACATCGTCGTCGTGCTTGTACGGGTCAGGCTCCCCGGCGTACGCCGCCCCTGCGGCCTGCTCGGCCACTCGGGCGTCAACCGACCTGGCCTGGGCAAGCAGGTCCTCGATCTGCCTGGCATTTTCTGGTACGGCGTCCGACACGAATGTCAGCGTGGGGGTGAACTTCAGCCCGAGCTGCTTGCCAACCTCAGCCCGGATCAGACCGGTCGCGGAGCGAAGGGCAGCCGCGGTACTGGCCTGCTCCTCCTCCGAACCGAGGACTGTGTAGAACACCGTCGCGTCCCGGCTGTCACCGGTGAGCCGAACGTCAGTCACCGTCACAAAGCCGAGCCGCGGATCTTTGATCCGCCGCTCCAGCATCTCTGCCACGATCACCTTGATCTGATCGGCCAGCTTGACCACGCGAGGCGATGCCATGTGCTCCTCCCTTCACGCCGACTTGTCAGAACTGGGTTGACCTATAGCTCAACCCAGTTCTGACAACGCGGGCCCGGTTACGAGCGCGGCTTCTCCCGCATCTCGTACGTCTCGATGATGTCGCCGATCTTGATGTCGGAGTAGTTGGCAAGCGTCATGCCACACTCATACCCCTCACGCACTTCGGTGACATCGTCCTTCTCCCGCCGCAGCGAGGCGATGCTGCTCTCGGTGACAACGACGCCCTCGCGCAACAACCGCGCTTTGGCATTGCGGCGAATGGTGCCGCCGATGACCATGCAGCCCGCGATGATGCCAGCCTTAGACGAGCGGAAGATCTCCCGGATCTCCGCCTGACCAAGAGTGACCTATTCGTAGATCGGCTTCAGCATGCCCTTCAGCGCTGCCTCGATCTCGTCGATCGCTGCATAGATCACCGAGTAGTAGCGAATGTCCACGCCCTCACGCTCGGCGAGCTCTGCCGCCTTGCCCTGAGGCCGTACGTTGAAGCCGACAATGACGGCCTCAGAAGCAGCCGCCAGTGAGACATTGGTCTCGGTAATGGCGCCAACGCCGCGATCAATGACCCGCAAGCTGACTTCGTCGCCAACGTCGATCTTGGACAACGCGTCTTCCAGCGCCTCCACCGAACCAGCGCCATCGCCCTTGAGGATGAGCCGCAGTTCCTGAGTCTCACCCTTCTCAAGCTGCTCGAACAGCTGGTCGAGCGTCTTACGCCGCGTACCGGCGGCCTGTGCCGCCATCCGCAGCCGAGCGGCCCGCCGTTCGGCGATCTGCCGGCCCATGCGGTCGTCATCGACCACCAGGAAGCTATCGCCGGCACCGGGCACGGCTGTCAGGCCGAGCACTTGCACGGGGTAGGACGGCGGCGCCTCGGTGACATTGTCGCCATGATCATCGAGCAGCGCTCGTACCCGACCGTGCGCCGCACCGGCGACGATCGAGTCTCCCACCTTGAGCGTCCCGCGCTGCACTAGGACAGTGGCTATCGGCCCGCGACCCTTGTCCAGATGGGCCTCAATGGCCACGCCCTGAGCATCCATATCGGGATTGGCTCGCAGATCCAGAGCAGCGTCAGCAGTCAGGATGATCGCCTCTAGCAGCGAGTCCAAACCTTGACCAGTGACCGCGGACACGTCGACGAACATGGTGTCGCCGCCGTACTCCTCTGGAACCAGACCGTACTCAGTGAGTTGGCCACGGACCTTCGTCGGGTCGGCACCCACCTTGTCGATCTTGTTCACTGCCACCACGATGGGGACTTCCGCTGCCAGGGCATGGTTCAGCGCCTCAATGGTCTGAGGCATGACACCGTCATCGGCAGCGACCACCAGCACCGCGATGTCGGTCGACTTGGCACCACGCGCACGCATCGCGGTGAACGCCTCATGACCCGGGGTGTCGATGAAGGTGATCTTGCGTTCCTCGCCCTCCACCTCAGTGGATACCTGGTAGGCGCCGATTGCCTGGGTGATGCCCCCGGCCTCGCCGGCAACCACGTTGGTCTTGCGGATCGCGTCGAGCAACTTGGTCTTGCCATGATCAACGTGGCCCATCACGGTGACGACTGGCGGGCGAGGTTCCAGATCTTCCTCGCTCCCGAGATTCTCGCCGAACTCGATGGCGAAGCTCTCGAGCAGCTCGCGGTCCTCGTCCTCAGGCGAGACCACCTCGATGTCGTAGTTGAGCTCAGCACCGAGCACCTTCAGCGTGTCGTCGCTCACCGACTGGGTCGCCGTCACCATCTCCCCGAGATGGAACAGGACTTGCACCAATGAGGCCGCGTCGGCGTCGATTTTCTCCGCTAAATCGGTCAAAGACGCGCCGCGGGCGAGCCGGACCTTCTGCCCGTCGCCCGGCTTGACACGGATGCCCCCAATCGATGGCGCTTCCATCTGGTCGAACTCTTGGCGGCGTTGCTTCTTGGACTTACGTCCACGTCGGGTCGGGCCGCCAGCCCGCCCGAATGCACCCTGGGTGCCGCCGCGGCCGCCTCGGCCGCCACGACCGCTCGGCGGTGGGCCGCCAGGTCCTCCGCCGGGACCACCACGACCGGGGGGGCCGCCCGCGCGACGACCGCCGGGGGGTGCGCCGCGGCCGCGCGCTCCAGGTCCGGCAGGTGCTCCGCCGATCTGACCGGTGCTCTGCTTGGGCATCATCGCCGGGTTGGGACGCGGCATGCCCGGTACGCCCGGGCGAGCACCCGGAACCGGAGCACGGCCTCCAGACGGACGTGGTGCGCCAGGTCGGGCGCCATCCGGTCCGGGACGTGGCCCACGCGCCTGACCCATCCCCTGCGACGAGGCGAACGGGTTGTTGCCAGGCCGCGGGGTGCCTGGACGACGCCCACTGGGAGCGCCAGGGAGTCCGCCGGTGGAACCAGGCCGTGGCCGCGGTGGAGGAACAGCCGGTCCTTCGCCCATCCGAGCGGCGGGAGCAGCCTGGCTAGGGGCGCGCGGTACGCCTGGCCTGGGTACCGCCGTCGGCCGCGGCGCAGGTGAAGGTTGCGTTGGCGCGGCCGCCGGTGTGGCTGGCGCAGCCGGTGCGGCGGGCGCAGTCGGTGCGGCAGGCGCAGTCACGGGCGGTGCCGCGGCGGGCACCTCGACGGGGGCCGCGACGGGTGCCGCTGGCTCCGCTTCGACCGTCTTTGCTGCGGCTGCCTTCTTTGTTGTTTTTGTCGTTGTCTTTTTGACCGGTGGTGGCTCGCTAGCCAGCTTCTCCTTGAGTCGCCTCTCGACCGGCGCCTCGACGGTGGATGAGGCGGATCGTACGAACTCACCCATGTCCTTCAGCATGCTGAGGACGGTCTTGCTCTCGACTCCGAGCTCTTTCGCAAGCTCGTAGACACGGACCTTTGCCACTGCTCTCCTTGTTGGCGGTCCGGGTCTAGATTTCCGGACCAGTTAGTTGTCGATCATGCTCACTGAGCGGTTCTCATCGAGCGGTCATGAGCTTGTGCCCACTTTCTGGTTCGGCTCTCGCGTACGCGAGTGCTTGCTCATCTCAGCCGCTCCCGGTGGAGCGGATACATTGGTGAACTCTATGCCCAGCCAGGCGTACGTGTCTAAATGAACGCACTGAGGGACTGCCGGATTGTGAGTGCTGCTCGCTGCACATCAATCTCCGACCGCAGAGCCCTTCCTAGGCTACGTCGCTTGAGCGCCTGCTCAAGGCATTCAGGCCTCGGATGCAGATAGGCGCCTCTGCCCGGCTGGATCTGGCGGAGGTCGACCAGAACGGCCGCATCGCGGGCCACGAGGCGAAGCAGTCGAACCTTCTCGTCACGGGTCCTGCATCCAATACACGTGCGTACCGGGGCGGGCACCGGAACAGGCTAACGCTGCTGCGGGTATGCAGTATTCCGAGCCGCACACCCAGCCCGCTCAGCCCACGTTTGACATCTTGAGACGGCCCGTGAGTGCTGATCGGGCCGAATCTGCCCGCGTTTGCCGTCTTGAGACGGCTCCCGAGTGCCGATCGGGCCGAATCTGCCCACGTTTGACGTCTTGAGACGGCTCACGTTATCGGGTCGGGAAGTGCAGCCGCCATTCCGGCTTGAAGGTCCGGCGAATGCCGACGGCGCCACATTCCAGCAGGGCCTCTCGTACCCGCTCCAACAGCCGCAAAGGCTCTTGATAGATGCCCTCAGAGGTGACAATCACGAGCCGCCATCGCATCTGGTCCAGCTCCTCACGCCTAAAGATGTCGGTCAACCATTGCTGCTTGTCCTCGGAGTGCTGGCGGCCATCGTACTCAATGATCAACCGCAGATGCTCGTACGCCAGGTCGTAACGCCTGCGCCAGCCGCCATCACGACCACGAAGGATCAGATTGACCCGAGGCTCCGGAAGACCGGCCAGCACGAGAAGCAGCCGAAGCCGAGTCTCTTGTGGAGAATCCACCCCTTCACGCGCCAGGGAGGCCGCTCTGCGTGCCACTCGGCAGCCCTTGCCATCCCATTGCGCGGCCGCCTCGATGAGACGCTCGGGCTTGGTGTGGCCAGCTTTGATCATGCCGTCCGCTACTACGACTAGGTCGACAAGTCTGACGCCGACTGCGGCAAGGTCCAGAAAGGTCTGCTCAGGAGTTGAAATCGGCAGACCCTTGCGATGCGTGGCCTGCGCCGGAGATTTGCGATAGTGCGAGCGGACTCCCTGGCGTACCTGCCGTCTATGGGCAGACGGCAGGGTGACGTGGGTGGCAC
>JBKPAB010000059.1:0-3949 GCA_046726195.1 Actinomycetota bacterium | reverse complement strand
GCCAAGATCGCTGATCCGCACCGCTGCGGTATCGAGACACTCCGAGACCAGCGGCATTAGCTGCTCGACATGAGCCATCTGATCCGCGACGGTCGCGGTAGCGAGCACCCGGTCACGATTGGCCAGGCCGACATTAACCACCGTCGAGGTGTCCAAGGCCAGCACCAAAGCGGCGTCAGTCATGATCATCACCGGCCAGCACGCTTAGGTCCACACTGCGCCACCTGGAGCCAACCGTACGGATTGTCACAATCCGCTCGCTGTCGTCACCAGCCGTGGAGAAGTCAGCCGGAGAAGCCCACACGCCGACCTCCAATCGATCCTCGGAAAGACCTTCGGCGATCCCCTGCCCCCACTCCACCACGGTGATGCAGTCGGCCACAGCGGCATCCAGATCAAGATCATCCAGTTCAGACGAGGTCCACAGCCGGTACGCGTCTACATGCATCAAGGTCGGCCGCCCGATACTCGAGGGGTGGATCCGAGATAGCACAAAGGTCGGCGAGATGATCGGGCCTTCTGAGCCAAGTCCTCGGCCAATGCCTTGGGTCAACGTCGTTTTGCCGGCACCAAGATCACCAGCCGCGAGGATGACATCCCCTGGCTGCAGCAGCTGCGCCAGCCGCTCACCCAGCCGCACCATCGCGTCACTGGTGGGAACCTTGATCGCTAACGGCAGTGGCTTGGTCAAGATCACACCGTGCGGCACGGCACGGTCGACGACGAAGCCTCGATGCTGCCAGAAGCCAATAAAGACTCCGAACTCAGCGCGGGCGAAGACTTCGACTCGCTCGAAGCCGTGGATGGCCGCGAGTTCCTCTGCTGCTGCCACCATGGCCGAGGCGATGCCATGCTGCTGCAGGTCGGGATGGACTGAGACGCGCGTGAACCTTGCGACTCCATTCGCAGCTGGCTGCACCAAGATCACCCCGGCTGGTCGGCCACCGACCTGGGCGAAAATTCCGCTGCCGCCGCGCAGCGCGGCGGCTAAGGAATCCGCCGTCTCATCGATAGCGGTCGAGGGTGGATCGATTGGCGGTCGCGCGCCGAATGCGCTGTGGATGACCTCCACCATCGCTGCCACATCCTGCGGCGACGCGATCGAGACCACAAGATCAGAAACCGAGACACTCACCAAGAGGCCATGGTAGTGGGGAGCTGAATGTGCCCTGAGCTGTCCGGATGCGCGCTGAGCCCTTCGACGAGCTCAGGGCACATCACACTGCTAGCTGGGCAGCTGATCGTCTGCCGCAGGATCCACTACATCGGGAAGGGCAACGTAGAGCGCACGAAGCTCCTCGACGAGCGCTTTGCCCCCTAGTGCTTGCGGCGGATCGGGCAGCGCTCGCAGCACCAGGTCGGCGGCAGCATCCAGCGTCGGCGGGCGTGACGGGAGTGGCACGGGCGAGAGCCAGAATCTGTCCAGAGCGGTCGCGACATCCAGCCCCGGAAGGTCTTCCAGGGCTCGCTCTAGCCCGCCGGATTCGGCGCGCGTTCCCGAACCTTCCGGCGCCTCGTCCAGGCCGGAGAGCACCTGCTCACGCGAACGGCCTCGCCACAGCAGGATGGCGAACGGATCGTCATCGAAGCGCTCGGCGAGCAGGTAAAAGGCCGCAGCAATGTGCTTGCACGGCACCGCTATGTCGGGACACGAGCACCGCATGGCCAGGTCGTTGAAGCGCCGTGGGAAGAGTGTCGCGCCCGCCGATTCGACGAGCTCCTCGAGCGTTTCCGGCATGTCTCCCGCCAATAGCTGGGCCCGGTGCACAGCCTGGGCGCCGAGTGAGGACTCGATCTGGGCCCAGCTGTGGTCGTCCAAGGCGGGGAAGCCGATCGATACCTTGTACGGTTTGGCTCGCGAGCCCTGCACTGTTGCAGCGACGACACCAGGGGAGACGGTGAGCGCGAGCACCTGTCCTTGGCGGGCGTACGCCTTGCCCCGGGTCAGCCGGGTGCCGAGGCCGAACGACTCCAGCACCGAGAGAAACCGCTGCGACCACCAAGTGGTTCCGATCGCGCCGCGCTCGGAACGAGCGACGAGGCCGCCCTCGACACGAATCGGCCGGCTCTCGGGCCAGTCGTACCAGCTCACTCGACCACAGCCCCTTCCTCCAGGGTGACCAGCCTCCGTAGCTCGGCGGTTGAGAGCTCGGTCAGCCAACCTTCGTCGCTTCCGACGATCTTTGCGGCCAGTCCTCGTTTCTTGGTGATCATGTCGGCGACCTTCTCCTCGACCGTGCCCGCGCAGACGAGCTTGCGCACCTGTACGGAGCGGGTCTGCCCTATTCGGAACGCGCGGTCGGTGGCCTGGTCCTCGACCGCTGGGTTCCACCAGCGGTCGACGTGCAGCACGTGATTAGCCGCAGTGAGGGTCAGGCCGGTTCCGCCGGCCTTCAGCGACAGCATGAACAGCACCGGGGATCCGGGCGCGCCCGACTGGAAGCGGGCGACCATCTCGTCGCGGGCAGCCTTGCCGACGCCGCCGTGCAGGAACAACACTTCACGGCCGAACCGGGCAGCCAGATGGCCCCTGAGCAGGCCGCCGAACTCCGCGAACTGGGTGAACAGCAACGCCTTCTCCCCCGCCGCCAGCACCTCCTCGAGGGTTTGTTCGATTCGCTCGAGCTTCCCGGACCGACCGCCGAGCCGGGAGCCGTCGCGCAGCAGGTGGGCCGGATGGTTGCAGACCTGCTTGAGCTTGGTCATCGTCGCAAGAACGAGGCCGCGGCGCTCCATTCCCTCACTGTTGTCGATCTTGAAGAGCATGTCGTCCACGACAGCCTGATACAGGGAGGCTTGCTCTCTGGTAAGAGAGCAGACGACGTCCATCTCGATCTTGTCGGGCAGGTCGCTGATGATCGTGCGGTCGGTCTTCAACCGTCGCAGGATGAACGCCTGGGTGACCGCGCGCAGCCGTTCGGCGGCCTCATCGTCGCCATGCCGCTCGATCGGGACGGCGTAGCGCTGCTTGAACGAGGACGCGCTGCCGAGCAAGCCGGGGTTGGCAAAGTCCACCACGGACCACAGGTCGGCCAGGCGGTTCTCCACCGGAGTCCCGGTGACGGCGATCCGATGCGCTCCAGGCAGTGAGCGTATGGCGACTGCCTGCTTGGTCGCAGCATTCTTGATCGCCTGCGCCTCGTCGACCACCACCCGGCGCCATCCCACTTTGCCCAGGTCTGCGCCATCACGCGCAGCAATCGCGTACGTGGTGATCACTAGGTCGGCTGCCCGCACCGCCTGCTCGAACGCAGCACCACGCGAGCGCTCAGCGCCGTGATGAACATGGACGTGCAGGTCGGGCGTGAAGCGGGCAGCTTCGCGCTGCCAGTTCCCGACTAATGACATGGGGCAGACCAGGAGCGTGGGCGCCCGCGCCTCGCCTGGTGTGTTGCTGTACTCGACGTCGGCTGCGATGAGAGCAAGAAGCTGCACCGTTTTGCCAAGACCCATGTCGTCGGCGAGGACGCCGCCGAGTCCGACCCCATCAAGAAAGGCAAGCCATGCCAGACCGCGTTGCTGGTACGGCCTGAGGGTTCCAATGAAAGCAGCCGGCGTTGGGATCGGCTCCAGCCGCTGGTCCGCGGTGCCTGACAGTAGGTCGCCGATCCAACCGTCCGCGTCGACGCCAACCACCGGCAGATCCCCAAGCTCGCCGCCCGGCGCTGCCCGTCCCATCAGGTTGAGCAACTGGGCAACGCTCAGCTTCCCTGACGGGGTCTCCTGGATGACCTCGAGCCCGCGCTTGACCTGCCCGGGATCCAGCTCCACCCACTGGCCGCGCAGGCGTACTAGAGGCTGTTGCAGGTCCGCGAGGGCGGCCAGTTCCTCCTCGGTGAGCGGGTCGTCGCCGACGGCTAGCTGCCAGTGGAAGTCAACCAGTGCGTTTTGACCAAGGCCTGCGCTGCCGGCAACGATGCCGGGCTGTGCCGAGCTTCGAGCCGCGAGG
>JBKPAB010000058.1:0-5975 GCA_046726195.1 Actinomycetota bacterium | reverse complement strand
CCGCAGCGCGCACACGTGGCCGCCTCAGCTCCGAAGAGCCGGCCGGGTTTCGATCAC
Organism: Actinomycetota bacterium; assembly: GCA_046726195.1. Classification (GTDB taxonomy): domain Bacteria; phylum Actinomycetota; class Actinomycetes; order Propionibacteriales; family Propionibacteriaceae; genus Microlunatus. The sequence continues at coordinate 5,918 of JBKPAB010000058.1, read as the reverse complement.
CCCTCAACTCCTGTGAGGCCACTGGCCAGCCTGATCCCGACGGTCCGTGATGAGCCCCGCGACCCGCAGAAGCCATTTGCTGTGCTGTCCAGCACGATGACCTCCGATTCGGCTTGGGGAGCCGTACATTGGGCAGCCCCTACCGGCCGGCCAGTTGTTGGCTGGACTCCGGGAGTAGATACCTCCCATCCACAGCCGAACCAGCCGATAACTGTGGGCACGGCGTTTGGCCAAAAGCCGGCCCCCTTCCCCGCACCCGGTACGCCTGCGTGGTTTGCCCCGGCACCGCATCAGCAACAGCCGCAACAGCAGACACCGGTTACGGCCAAGGCTGTCCTCGATGCGGCGACACCTGGCCTCTGCATGTGCCTGGTCATCGGCGGCCTGGTTTATGTCTTAGCGCCGATCATGCTGTGCATCGGTGTTGGCCTCGCAGGGCGAGTGAAGGTAGCGGCGGAAGAAGTCCGCCGAGCCCATGTTTTCGCGCTTGTCGTGCTGTCGGTCCTGGGCGTCCTAGGCGCGCTCATCGTCGGTACCGATTTCACCGCGTGGTGGCGGTTCGTCGGCCAATGGGGCCTGCTGATCTGCTGGGTGCTGCTGGTCAGCACGCTGGTCACGATCCATCGACGACTCAAGCTCGAGGGGCCAAAACCGCCTACTGATCGCTCTCCCTGGAGGTAAAGCCGGGGTGACCGCGCTGAGAGCCCCGCAGCGGCCACGTACCTTGACCGAGTCCTTGCGGGCCATGTCGGCTGAGGAGTTGGCAACCCTGCTCGCGCTACGTCCAGATCTGCGCGCCCCCGTTCCGGTCGACATTTCCGAGTTGGCAAGCCGATCTACGACGTCAGCTTCGATCACCCGAGCCATCGGCGAGCTCAACATCTGGCTGCGAACAGTTGCCGAGGCTTTAGCCGCGCTTCCGGACCCCGCGTCGGTTGGGGATCTCGCGAGCATGCTCGCACAGCAACCAACCACTGTCGGAGTTGCAGTTGGGCGGCTTCGGGAGCGCGGATTGGTATGGGGCGATGACGACCAGCTGCACTTGGTGCGACCGGTACGCGAGTCCTTCGAACCCTATCCCGGTGGCCTGGCTCCTCCCTCGGCCAGGCCAATGTCCTCCGAGCAGATCGATGCGGCGCTGGCCGCGTCGGGTGTCGAGGCTCGGGTCGTGCTCGAACGACTGCTCTGGTCGCCGACCGGCGCCGTGCGCTATGCGGACCGGCCGGTCAGCATCACATCGGCTCGCTCACCGATCGAGCACTTGCTGAGCCGCGGCCTGCTGCGGCCCCTCGACTCCGAGACCGTGATCATTCCTCGGGAGGTTGCGTGGCGGCTCCGAGGCGGCCGGTTTACCGCAAAGCCTGTTGCGACTGAAGCCCCGACCCTCACTGGTCGACGTCGTGACCAGGACCTTGTCGACCGGGCTGCTGCGGGGGCCGCATTCGCTGTACTGCACGACGTTGAGCTGCTGGCACATCGCCTTGAGACGGTGCCGCACAAATTGCTCCGCGGCGGCGGGCTCGCCAGCCGGGATCTCACAGCACTCGCCCGACACCTTGCCGCTGACGCGGCTCATGCCACGTTCGTCATCGAGTGCGCAGCCGCTGCTCAACTTGTGGCACCCGCCAGTGCTGGCGAGCTGCTGCCAACCCCCGACTATGACCGATGGCTTCGCGAAGGCTCCGCGAACCGCTGGCAGCGGGTTGCCGAGGCTTGGCTCGCCGCCGACCGCTTCTTCGCCCGATCGGCCGAGTTCGGTGGGCACACGCTCGGTCCAGAGGCGTACGCGCCAAACGCAGCCAGCCTGCGCGAAACCGTCTTGAAAATCGCCGGGCATATCGAACCTGGCACGGTAGTCGACCTTGACCAGCTGGCAGCTGCCGCGGCCTGGCATCGGCCCAGGCTGAGGCAAGGACCACTGAAGGCCCAGCAGCTGGTGCAGTGGACATGGCGCGAGGCGACCTGGTTGGGGCTGGCAGCGCTCGGCGCAGTGTCGTCGTTCGCCGCGGTCCCGCTACGGCCGGGAGTTCCGATGCCTGCTGCTCTGACAGATCTGTTCCCTGCTCCCGTGGAGAGTTTTGTCATCCAGAACGATCTGACCGCAGTCACTCCCGGACCGCTGGAGCATACGGTTGCGGCCGAGTTACGGCTCTTGGCTGATCAAGAGTCGCGGGGCGGTGGCGGTGTCTACCGATTCAGCGCTACCTCGCTACGACGCGCTTTCGACCAGGGCTGGTCGGCGTCCGAGGTGCGGGTGTGGCTGGAGCGGCACGCCACAACCGATGTGCCCCAGCCACTCCTCTATCTGATCGAGGATGTCGAAAGACGCCACGGCAGCATCAGGGTGGGCCCGGCGGGCTGCTACGTACGGATCTCTGATCCGGCGCAAGCTGCGGCGCTCCTCGCTCACCCCGCCGCACCCGGCCTAGGACTACGTGCCGTTTCGCCCGGAGTGCTGGTCGCCGCTGTCGAAGAGAATGAGCTGATCCCGTTACTTCAGGAGCTTGGCCACACCCCAGCGGTTGAGAACGGCGCCGGCGAGCTGGTCGTGACAGAGCCGAAACCGCGCGCGACGGGGCAGGTTGTGGAGCGGGCATCTGCTCCCACTGTCGCCGAAGCGGTCGCTGCCCTACTGGCAGGGGAACCCCACAAACGGATTTAAGAACGTGTTCGGGAACGCACGTGCACGTGCGTTCCTTATGCTCCGCACATGTTGCAACGTGTGTATCGCGAGTGAAACGAACGTGTACGTGCGTTTCCGACAGGGCGAGACTCGCCGTTCAAGCTTCCCCCAGACGTTAACGAGGTCCCTAGAATGAACGGGTGCATGCCGTCACGATCAGGCGACTGATCGTTTTCAGCGTGTGCGCTCTTGGAGTTGGGTCCCTGTATCTAGTGCCTGGCGTGGCGAAGTCTCCGGAACAAATCAGGCTTTCGGGAGCAACTGACGAGTCGACAGGTTCCCCGGCTGGCGCACAGTCGGGAAGGCCACAGCAATCCGCCTCAACGGCTGGAGCCCGTGAGTTGGTCGCGGAAGGTGGCGGTGGCTCGTTAGATACGGCCCCGGATGCACCAGGGTCGACACGCACTGCAGACGCCGATGACGGCCCAGATCGCCCAGGTCGGAACTCTGGGGGTGACCAGGTGAAGGACTCCGAACCGCCCCACCCAGTCGCCAGTATCGAGCCGGCGAGAGTCACGCCCGAGCAGCTCACCATCAGCTGGCCCGCAGCGGCCGACAATGTCGGCGTGATCGGTTACAGCGTCTGGCTCAACGGCTTCGAAGTGGCAACCACGGCAGAGACTCAGGCGCAGCTGCGCTGGTTCAATGACGACAGCGGCCAGCATGTGGTACAGATCCGAGCCCTGGACGCGGCCGGTAACCAGAGCGCCAGCTCGCCGACATTAATGGTTACGCGGCCTTCCCAGGAGCCGACGGCCACGCCGACGCCAGGGCCGTCCGACTCGCCGACACCATCCGCCGAACCGAGCGAGCCACGCCACCCCGGCGCCAAACCATCGGAGTCGCCAGCTGGACCAACTGGTCAGAAGTCCAGCAAGGACCGCTGATGGCCCGACCGTTCGGCGGCCCCGGGCCGCTTGTCGTGCAGTCGGACCGTACGCTGCTCTTGGAAGTTGATCATCCTGAGGCCGACGCATGCCGTATCGCGATCGCGCCATTCGCGGAGCTGGAGCGTGCGCCCGAGCACATCCACACCTACCGGCTTACTCCGCTTGGGTTGTGGAACGCCCGTGCTGCTGGTCACGACGCGGAGCAGGTGGTCGACACGCTGCTGACCTACAGCCGATACCCGGTGCCCAACGCGCTGTTGGTGGATGTCGCCGAGACGATGGATCGCTACGGCCGGCTGCGAATCGAGAAGCACCCTACCCACGGATTGATCTTGGTCAGTAGCGACCGGGCTGTTCTCACTGAGGTGCTGCGCAGCACCAAGATCAAGGGACTGGTCGGCACCCGGATCGATCAGGACACTGTGGTGGTCCACCGGTCCGAACGCGGGCACTTGAAGCAGGTGCTGCTCAAGCTTGGCTGGCCCGCCGAGGACCTGGCCGGTTATGTCGACGGTGAGGCGCACGCGATCAGCCTCAACCAGCAGGGATGGATGCTGCGCCCATACCAGGGGCAGGCGGCCGACTCGTTCTGGCATGGGGGATCCGGGGTTGTGGTGATGCCGTGCGGTGCTGGCAAAACGATCGTCGGCGCCGCTGCGATGGCACGGGCAAGTGCCACGACGTTGATCTTGGTGACGAACACCGTCGCCGCCCGGCAGTGGCGGGACGAGTTGATCAGGAGAACGACACTGACTGCCGACGAGATCGGTGAGTATTCCGGTGCGAAGAAACAGATCCGGCCAGTCACCGTTGCGACGTACCAGGTGATCACCACCAGGCGGGGCGGAATCCACCCGCACCTCGAGCTGCTCGACGCACGCGACTGGGGCTTGATCATTTACGACGAGGTACATCTGTTGCCGGCGCCGGTCTTCCGGATGACAGCGGGACTCCAGGCACGCCGCCGGCTCGGCCTGACCGCCACCCTGGTCCGCGAGGACGGCCGGGAAGGCGACGTGTTCTCACTGATCGGGCCGAAACGTTATGACGCACCCTGGAAGGACATCGAAGCTCAGGGCTACATCGCGCCTGCCGACTGCATCGAGGTCAGGGTCACCCTCAACGAGGCTGAGCGGATGGCGTACGCGGTTGCCGAGCCGGATCAGAAGTACCGGCTGGCATCCACTGCCGAGTCCAAAACCGGTGTCATCGTGGATCTGGTTTCCAAACATCGGGGGACGCCGACCCTGGTGATCGGCCAATATCTTGATCAACTCCAGGATCTGGCGGCTCGGTTAGATGCGCCATTGATCACTGGTGAGACGACGGTACGGCGGCGCGAACAGCTTTATGAGGCATTCCGCACCGGCGAGGTCGAACTGTTGGTGGTTAGCAAGGTCGCGAACTTCTCCATCGACCTCCCCTCAGCCCAAATCGCCGTCCAGGTCTCAGGTGCATTTGGCTCGCGGCAGGAGGAGGCGCAGCGGCTCGGGCGACTGCTGCGGCCCAAGTCGGAAGGGGTGACCGCGCGCCTCTACGCCGTCGTCGCTCGCGACACGGTGGACGCCGATTTCGCGGCCCACCGGCAACGGTTTCTTGCCGAGCAGGGATATGGCTACCGCATCATGGACGCCCAGGACGCACTGACCGCTGAATAGGTCCCGCTGGCCCGCGATGCGTCCCAGGCCACTCGGCGCTCAGTCGGGAACCTACGTAAACCCAGGTTGCAGTCGCTCTGCACACGTTGCTACCTGTGCGAAGCGCCAGCAAGGTGGGTTAACTCAGGTTTCCGCAACGGGGATCGGCTTCCCCGATTTGGTTCGGTGCAGCAGCTCCTTGGAGGTCCTCGGCCGGATCGGGCAGTCTGATGAGGTGACCGCGTCGCCGGAGGGTCTTGGGCGATGGATCCTGCACGTCGACATGGATTCTTTTCTGGCGGCAGTTGAGGTCCGTCGCCGACCAGAGCTGCGTGGGCGTCCAGTGGTCGTGGGTGGCGACGGCGATCCCACCCGGCCGAGGCAGGCGGTGGCTACGGCGTCGTACGAGGCGCGGGCGTACGGGGTGTATTCGGGGATGCCGATGCAGCGTGCCCTCCAGAAGTGCCCAGACGCGGTGTTCCTGCCGAGTGATCATCCGGCCTATGAGGCAGCGTCGGCGGAGGTCATGGAAGTGTTGCGGAGCTTCGGATATCCGGTCGAGGTCTGGGGTTGGGATGAAGCGTTCCTCGGAGCTCAGCACGCCAGCCCTTCCGAACTTGCCGGCGCGGTGCGAGCCGCCGTGCAAGATCACACCGGTCTAACCTGTGCCGTGGGCATCGGGGACACCAAGGAGCGCGCCAAGATGGC
>JBKPAB010000057.1:0-7013 GCA_046726195.1 Actinomycetota bacterium | reverse complement strand
CGACGAGTACGTGCTGTCCGCCGATGAGAAACCGGGTGTGCAAGCCCGAGAACGGATCCACCCCAGCCGCCCAGCCGGTCCGTGCCGGCGGCCACTGCTGGTCGAATCGGAGTACCGGCGGCATGGCACCTTGGCCTACCTCGCCGCCTACCACGTCCACCACGCCCACGAATCGCAGCCTGACCCCCGACGAATTAACGAGTGTGACCACTAGTGTCGCCGGCCTAGCCGCGGAGGTCGCGGCGAGCGAATCCGACAGTGCCGAGGCAGGCGAATGCCGCAGCGATGGCCAGCATGGTCCACGTGCCCGCCCAGTCGGGTGATTCGGCTGGCACGGACGCTAGGTGGGCGAACGGCGATATCTGATGCAGCCAGTTCGGCCAGTCGAGCGTCTCGGCCAGCACCCAGATAACGAAGCCGCCGATCACCGGCAACGCGCCGATCAGCGTAACCGCGCGGGGCGCCCAACCGAGAGCGAACACAGCCGTCCCTAAAGACAACATGGCCACTGGAAGGATATTGAGACCGCCCGCGACTGCCTCGCCGAGCTCGAGGGTTGCACCAACGGCGTTAGTGCCCAGCCAGGCCGCGGTCGCGGTCACTAGCGCGATTACCAGGCACGCGCCAGCAATCACGAAGGTCTGCGTTGCGGCCCATCGGACCCGACCGACTGGCTGAGCAAACACCAAAGTCAGACGGCCGTGCACCTCGTCGGCAGCATCCCCGGCAACGCGCAGCGCTGCAAACATGCCAAGAGGGATCGCCAGCAGCATGATCAAAGACGCGATATAGCCCTGTGCGGTTGCGAGACTCCCGAAGCCAGCCTGGGCAGCCAGATCGGTGAAGCGCGGATTCGCCTCCATGAAATCAGTCAACGACACTGCGAGGAGGCCGATAAGCAGGAAATATGCACACAGCGCCAGTGACCAGCCACCCAGTGCCGGAAGGGTCTGCCGTGCCATTAAGCCGGCAATCGAGCGCAAAAGACGAATCCTCGGCGGCCGCTCCACTCTTGTAGTGATCATTCCGGAGCCGACATCACGTCGGTCGGCCGCAATCCAGGCCAGGCCGGCAATCGACAGAGCCGCACCGAGGAGTACCGCAAGCGGCCACCAGCGGTCCCCGGCGTAGGGCGCACTCAGCGAAAGTAGACCGAACGGTGTCAACCAAGACATCCAGCTCAGGCCTTCGAGTCCATCTGCCACCATCCGGGCCACCAGCCCGAGGAGGAGCAGCCCGGCTGCCAGTCCGCTGGCGACCCGTCGCTCACCCATGAGCTGTGCGGAGCAGGCACCGATCGCGGCGAACAGCAGCCCAATGAGGGCGATTCCTGCCGCGTAGACCGTCGCGCCGCGTACACCAGCCCCGGAAGCGACCATCGCTAGACCGATAGCTGCGCCAATGCCAACCGCCACGGTGCCGACGACAAAAAGGTGGAGTATGAGCGCCGACCGGAGCCTGAGTGGGCCAACCAGTGTCAGCCAGGCCCGCCCGGTGTCTTCCTCTCCTCGGGTGAGGCGGGTCGCCGCCGCCAGGGCCCAAGCCGCGGCGGCGACGGCGGTGATTATGCCGGTACGCCAGACGGTGAAACCGCCGGGGTCGTCCAGAGCCCGGGGAACACCAAAAAGGATCCGGATCGCCGGATTCTGGGCAAGTGCCTCGAGTGAGCGCGCTGCATCCGGCGTGGCGAATGTGCTCGCGTACGTGAGCACCACGATTGCTGTCAGCACTCCAGGCACGGCGATGAGAATGATTGCGCCTCGCCACACCAGCCGGACGTCGAGACCGAGCAGCGCCCTCCTCGTGACGGTAGGTCCGACCAGTGTCACGGCTTGAGGCGACGCCAGCAAGCTCATCGCGTGCCCTTGCCGTAGTACTCGAGGAAGATCTCCTCCAACGATGGCTCCCGAAGCTGAAGCGAGGCGAGGTCGCCAGTGGCCAGCCGACTCAGGGCAGGGCCCGGTGGGCCTGTCAGCGTGAGAGCCAAGCTCGTAGACGATGTTGGCCGCACTGCACGCACCCCGGGCAGGTCGACGAGCTCGCTCGATCGAGGCGCTTGGCCAGTGAATGTCGCCGTCAGCTCGGTGACTCGGAGTCGACGCAGAGCCTCCAGCTCTGCCACCTCGACTAGCTGTCCTGCCCGAAGGATCCCGACTCGGTCGCACACGGCTTCCACCTCAGCCAAGTGGTGTGAGCTGAGAAAGGCGGTCTGACCACGATCCGCAGCCTCGCGAAGGCAGGCACGGAATTCCTGCTCCATTAACGGATCCAGGCCGCTGGTCGGTTCGTCGAGCACCAATAGCGGAGCTCTGGTGGCGAAGGCGGCGATCAACGCGACTTTCTGGCGGTTCCCGGTCGAGTAGGTGCCGCAGCGGCGATCGACCTGCAAGTCGAACCGGCTAATCAGCTCAGCCTGGTACGCGTGGTCGGTGCCGCCACCGAGATTGGCCAGCAACGCCAGCGCTTCGGCTCCGGTGAGGTTGGGCCACAGGGCGACATCAGCGGGAACGTAGGCAAGATGGCAGTGCGCCTCAACGACATTGGATGCATCCACGTCGAAGATGAAGGCTCGACCCGCACTGGGCCGGATCAGGCCTAGCAACATGCGAACCGTGGTGGACTTGCCCGCACCATTGGGACCGAGAAAACCGAACACTTCGCCTGGACGGATCTCCACTTCGAGCCGGTCCAAGGCCAAGGTTGACCCGAACCTCTTCGTCAAGCGTTCGGTGCGTACAGCGGCCCTTGATAGCGAGCCCATCATGATCTCCCTAGGTCGACACAACGATTCCGCCGACCAGGCTTCCCGGCTCGCCGAGTCCTAAGTTAGTCCTCGGACAATCGGCAGTGAAGGCCAGCAGCCTGACGCCGACGCCGATGGCGACGTTTCCTGGATGCGGCCTTGGCGGTCAGGTCGTTTGTTGCCCAAAGAACAGTCGCAGCGCCGCAGCAATCGTCTCCGGCTTGCCGTAGGTCTGTGCTGAGTCGTGATTCAGCCCCGGCAGTCGCAGGACCGTCGAATGCGGCAGTACGCCGTGCAAAGCGTCGATGCACTTGACGAACATCGGGTCGGTCTCGATGCCGTACATCAGCAGCACCTGAGCGTCGAGTTGCCGGTACAGCTCAAGGGTTCCCGCGGTTTCCAGCACCGGATCAAGCTCCGTGGGGAGACTGGCCACCAGCTCCCGCCAGGCCACGTTTCCGGAGCGGGGCCGTTGGTAGCGCATAAGCAGCTCAATAAGCCCGGCGCCGATACGGGACGGGAACATGTGCACAGCAGCGCCGGCCCAGCGTCCCATGTGCCCACGGCGAACTTCTCGATCCACGCTCTCGTGGATTGAGAACACAATTGCCTCGCCCAACCGCCCGCCGCGAATCATCTGCTGCATCGTGGTGAACGTGCGCCGAATGTCGGCATCGTCAGGCCCACCCAACAGCAGCAGCGGTTCGTACGCTGCGACCCTCTGGACTTGCCTGAACCCGATGGCGCCGTGAAGTGCGAACAGGCCACCGTTGGCAGTTCCGAAGATGCACTCGGCACCGGAGTGTGCGACAAGTGCGGCAAGATCCTCATCCTCGCGCTGGATGTTGTACGCGGGCCCGAACCCGTCGCTCATACCTCGACCTCGTCGGTCCGGCAGGTACACCGTGAACGCGTCAGCAAGCGCACGTCCGAGCTTCATCATGTGCTGCGACGCGTTGACGCCGCCGTGCAACAAGATCACACTCGGCCCCTGGCCCAAACGCCGATAGCCGATCCTCGTACCGTCTGCGGATACGACGGACCCCGTCGTAACGGCCTCTGTTGCGTGTCCCATGATGGTCTGCCCCCAGCAGAGAGCCTATTCAGCTGACCCTCGCCGTTGGCCCATGGTCAGGTCGCGTACGGCATCGCGCCAAGCTCGTCGAGTTCGTCTGCGAGGTCGGCTTGGTCCGTCCCGGCAGGACTCGGCACCGAGCATGTGGTTGATCATCTTGTGTCCCGGTCCCGGCCGCCACCTCGTCCCTTACGCAGCTCGGCCGGTGACTCGGCGGCGATCCTGTCGAAGGTCGCCCAAGCCGCCCTGACCTGGCCGACCGGGCGCCGTGCTGCGGGCCAACTCCGCCCATTAGCTAGTGGCCTTCATTGCACTTCGACGCAGCCCGTGCCCGCACTGACACGATCTGAACCCCGCGATCCCTTGTCCGTAGGCCCTTACCGTCAGTGTTTCTCATAGTTGCTGGAAGGCCCAGACACATTCGTCCAGCCAGGCGCGCATCCCGTAATTGCAGCCTTCCTGCGACGCCCTCCCGAACAACTCGCCGCGTCTGTGGTCGCGCACCTTGGGTCTGCACCACACGTCCCAGCTCGCGACGCACCGAGTCTCGATTCCTGATAACACAGTTGTTATCATCATGCGTATGAGTGAGTCTCGTTACGCGGACCGGCTGCGGCTCCGGCGCGCCGCGGCCGGGCTGACCCAGCGTGAGCTGGCCGAGGTTTCCGGAGTGAAGCAGCCGCTCATCGCGGCCATTGAGCGCGGCACCAGGAAACCCACCGAGACAGTCCGTCACGCACTCGATGCCGCTCTCCGTGTGCGCCCCTCCCAACTGCTGCAAGCAGCGCGCGAGCAGGTGCTGGCCGCGGTGGGTGCAGTCGGCGGCTCTGAGGTCCGCGTCTTCGGATCTGTGGCGCTCGGCAACGACCAGCCAGATTCCGACCTTGATCTCATGGTGACCTTTACGCCGGACGCGGACATCGTGACCCTGCTCACTCTCGAAGATGAGTTATCCGAGCTGTTGACGGTGCCGGTCAATATCGTTTCCGCGGGGAGTTCGGGACCTGTGCTTGAGCGAGCGTTGGCCGAGGCGGTCCCGCTGTGACCGAGGATCGCGTCCGGCGACGCCTCGACGACCTGAGCCGATTCGGGGCTGAAGCCGACTACCTCGCCCACAAGGGCCGGGAGGCATACCTCGCCGACACGATGGAAGGGGCGATACTTCGCAACGCCGGCGAACGAATTCTGATCAAGACGGCCACGGTTGCCGAGAAGCTGCCTTTGGAGTTCAAGGCGCAGCACCCCAGCATGGACTGGACTGGCATCAACCGGATGCGGAATCTCGTGGCCCACCACTACGACAAGGTCAACGATGACCTGCTATGGCAAGCCCTCACCGTACGCATCCCGAACCTTGTCCGAGAACTCGGCCTATAGCTGCCATACACGAAATAGTCGAGACAGATCCGTGAATATTCGACCAATGGGCATGCTTCGGCAGCGTCGGGCGGATCACTCGACGCTACCAGAAGAGCTAGTGCTCAGGCGGCTGGGCTGGATCAAGGTCAGCGCAACCGCGGATCCACTTCAGCCCGTGACATTGACACTGCACGCCATACCTATCGACGGACCCACGGTGCCGGTGGGGTAACTATCACCTACCGAGCTGCGCGCCATTCTCATCAGCCCACCGCGACCGCATCAACGGCAACGGTGGGCGGCGACCCCCACACCAGTCCTCCAAGCCGACGTATCCAGGAACCCACCGCTACCGACTCCTGCAACGCAGGATTTGGCGGCGGCCGCCTGCTCTGAGTCGAACCTGGGGACGCACCGCTCGCGAGGCGGAAGGCCAGGGGTGGTCCCAGTTGCTCCGTGGAAGGCGTTCTGGGCTCAGCCTGATGATCATGCTCCGGACCGTTCAGCCTAGTCAGGACCCAGAAGAAAGTTGTGTCCCCAACGGGATTCGAACCCGCGCTGCCGCCTTGAAAGCGCGAAATTCGGCATTTTTCGACACCTTCCAGCATCTCTCGTTGTCCGCTGAAAGCTGCTGTGACTAGGGTAAACGCACAACGAGTAAGTCGTTGGTAAGTTGTGCTGACTGTCGCCGTTTTGCAGGCGCATGCGTCCCCCACGCTCCCTCGATCCGAGGCCTGATGCGTAGGACCACACGATCAGCAGACTAGCCGCAACATCCGACAGCTGGTTATGCGTTCGGGGCGGAGCCATCGATCAAGATGGGCAGCCATGCCTTGACCCGTGTGCCGCCCGTTGGTGAATGTTCGTTGGTACACCAGCCGTCCAACTCGGTGGCTCGCTCGGTCATGGACGCCAGACCCATGCCCGAGGGGTTGGCGCCGCGCGCTAAGCCGATGCCGTCGTCGTCGATTTCGACGGTGAGACCGTCGTCCGTACGACTCATTCGGACAGTAATCCGCTGCGCGCCCGAGTGTTTTGTCGCGTTGCTGATGGCCTCTTGCGCGATGCGGTAGGCCGCGACCTCGACGGCCGCCGGGAGTACCGAGAGATCACCCACGACCTCGAAATTAACCGCCTGGGAGTTTGGCACGGCCGTGCCCGCACTCAGTTCGGCGTGCTGCTGAAGGGCCGGCAGCAGGCCTCCATGGTCGAGGGCTGGTGGGCGGAGTCCCTCCACCAGGCTGCGAATGTCTATTAGCGCGGCCTTGTGCAGGTTGTGCAGCTTCTGTAGAGATTCGGCCTGGCTCGGGCATCCTGGCGGCAGGTCCAATACAGTCTCAGTCCGCAGCAGCGCTGCGGCTAGCAAGGGACCAATGCCGTCGTGGATCTCTCGCCGGATATAGCGGCGCTCCTCCTCCCTTGCAGTCACTGCCTGGGCTAGCGCCTTCCGCAGCGCCTGCTGTAGACCGAGGTTGTATGCGCTGCTAGCAAGTACGTGCCCAAGAGCATCGAGCAGTCGCTCGTCGGCTCGCCCGAGCGGCTCCAGGCCCGGGCGGACGGACAGACTCAGCTGCCCCACATGGACTCTTCCCGCATATAGCGGCATCACTCGATCTGGTTGTCGCGAAGCGCCACGGGACACGCTGAGCGGGGTTATTCCAGGCATGGTGAGGTCAAGGTGTACGAATGCCAGCCGCAGGGCATGCATCAGGACATCGAGAGTGGCGACAAGGCCGCTCTCATCCGTAACCACTGGTGTTGTCCGTGGTGACAGCGCGGCAATCATCACGTCACTGTCAGCACGGGCACCAAACAAACGCCGCTGCAAGGCTCGGT